>NZ_CP097122.1:1055000-1414204 GCF_024029775.1 Fructobacillus americanaquae | reverse complement strand
GCAATGGTCTTGTAATTGACCCTGCCAACACGTGGCTTTGTGCCTTGATTCGGCGTTGCATACCAGTAAATGTAGACATCATGTTTTCACTGGCGTCTTTGTATTTATCGCCTAATTCATTAATAACGTTAGTGGCATCTTGAGCGGAAATCTTGCCATCCGACATTTGTTTCCGCAATTGTTCCATCGTTAAATTAGAATTATGTTGGACTTCCTTCTCATATTCCAACAGTTTTTCGCCATACATCGGCAACTGATCAGAAATCATGTTGAAATCGCCAAGTTGCAACTTTGAAGACGACATCATATGAGTGAAGTTGAGACCTAATCGTTCAACTTCCTCGTTATTCATTCCCAACGTATCAGCCAGTGTCAACATGGAGCCAGTTAGCTTTTCAGTAGGCTCTTTCTGATTGAAAACGTGATAGAACTGTTGTTGCAATTCGTTGACAACGTCATTTGATTGACCGAACGCTTTAGACATGGAATTAATGGAGTTAACCATGTCCTGCCCTTTTTCGGCAGAACCTGTCAACGTGTTCCAAGTGGCACCCATAACCTGTTGCTCTTTGTTGAAATCAGTACCGGCTTTTAATGCGTCAACCAAATGAGCTTTCGATGAAGCCAATCCGTTAACAAACGCAGCCGAAACAATGTTCGCCCCGAAAACTTTTCCAAACAAATGACCGCCCTTGTTCACACGCTCATTCATTTTTGCTAAGCGTTCGTTGACCTTATCAAGACTAGACGTGTTGATTTTAATACCATGACTGTTCATGGTTCGAATCTCTGAATTAGCCTCGGCAATCTTGGACTTCATTTGAGCAACACGAAGTTCTTGTTTCTTGTAAGCTTCCGAATTTTTATCACCAGTTGATGTCAACTTTTCAAGTTCGGCCTGCTGTATCTTTAAAATACTATTCAGGCTTTCACGGTTTTTAGTCAGCCCCGCTAACTTAACCTTGTTAGCTTCATGTTCTTTGCCCTCAGCTTTTAACTGCTTGACATTAGCTTCAGTCAGTTCGGTATTGTGCTTAATATCGTCATTAAGCTTAGCCATACCTGACGACTGGTACTTGTAGGACTGCGTCGCCCTGTCCAGTTGACCATTGTAGCTGTTCAACTGGCGTTCAGCCTTAGCCAATTCGGCAGTTAAGTATCCTTGCAACTTCTGGCCTTTTTCCGTTGATGTGTTGGTATTAGCCAACGCTTGCTTCAACGAATCAACCTTAGTTGTCTGTTTTTCAACAGCCGTCGTCAAACCTTCATATTTGGCTTTTGAGGCGCCTAACTGGTCGCCAGCGGACCTCATTTGCGCTTCTTGAACCTTCCACTCGTTTGTTGACTTCTTAACGTCATCAGTGAACTCTTTCAACGTTTTGGAAGCTGAAGTTGTATCAAGAGATAGCTTGGTCGCCATCTCGTTTGTGATTTTAGCCATTTATACCTCCTTTCCTTGCTGGTCTTCCGTCAGATTGTCTGGATCAATACCAATCTCTTTCAAGAACGCATTTCGAGACAATGGACGGTCTTCTTTTGACTTGGCGTTCATAACTTCCATCATCAGGAAGTAGTCTTGCTCTTCATACTCTTCTGGCATGACGTGCAGGTTAACCATCGCCTGCTGTTCGTTGTACGCCAAGTCCTTGAGCGCGTTATCTAAGTAGTCATAGCGCTCGCTTAAGCTTTTAAACTGTCATCACCAGCCTTTTCAGCTTTAGAACCAGTAACTTCTTCAGCAAGTTTCATGGAAAATTCCATCAATTCGTCCAAGTCCTTTTCTTCGTCAATCTTTTCAACTTGCTTGTCACTCAGCTTCAACGTTTCAGCAATGTATTGAGTGGCTGTATCCGCCATTTCAATCATGCTGGCCATGTTTTGTTCGTTAAGTTCCAATGCTTCAAGACTGTCCAGGTCTTCAATGGCGTCGTTCTTCTTTTCATTGCGCTTCTGGTCCAATTGCACCTTGTTCAGCGAACGCAAGAATGCAATCGCCTTCTTGAAATTCTTGGTAGTGGTCTTAACTTCCACCTTCTTTGCTTGTCCCAACAATTCCTTAACATCGATTTTTACTGACATACTATATCTCCTTGTTTTGTTTAGTTTTTGGCGCCCTTTTGGGCATAATAAAAAGCCGTCCGAAGACGACTTGTAAAATTAATTAGATGATGAAGTTGGTGCTGGTGTTGATGGTGCTGATACTGCCGTTCCAGTAGCTGATGGGAAAATGTCGTTGAACATCTTTTGCTTGTCGAAGTTTGGAAGCCATGAGAAGTAGCGCTTACCAAATCCATCATCGCCACGTTCCAAATGTCCGAACGTCAAAACGTCTTGTGTCCGCTTTTCAGAAGCATCGTTCGTTGCGACGTTTTCTGATGCTTCTGTGACAATCCCTTGGAAGAATCCAAAGTAGACTGCTTCTTGGTCGTCAAACGCGTCTGCTGACTCAACCAACAAAGCAATTCGGTTGTTAGAGTTTGCCTTACCATTGATAGTAAAGCCACCTCGACTATCTGGCGCAGCGCCCAACATCCGTTGCTTAACTTCTGCTGGCACATGGTTAACCGTCAATACAGTTTGAGCGTTACCCTTAGCGGCTGACTTGTAAACCAGCTTGTTTGATCCATAAATATCTGACAAAGCACCTTGCAAGTTTGTCATGTTGGCTGATGCAATACCCATAGATGATGACTGGTCAATCATGAATACACCGCTCGTGTCTGATGCATCACCATTGATACCGTTGACACCAGTGATTACCTTGCCGTCGTCACCAATACGGGCAACCCATGCCCGCCCAATTCCTAATGTAGCCATTTAAATACCTCTTTCTGTCTTTGAGACAATAATTGTTTGATAATCTTGGAATGTGTCGGGGTCTTGAATACGACCTCGAACATTTGAAATTACATATCCGTTTGAATTTAAAAAGCGCATCAGATCTAACTCAACCGAGTCATAATCTAATGTGCTTTTTGTGCTATAAAAAATTTGAATTTCTAAGTCATACTGCATGTTTTGGAATGTGTTTGACCCGAAATCTTTAATTTGTTGCGTGCTATCCGTAATAAAGATAAACGTGCTGTCCGATGGCGCGCTCGATGGAATAGATTTGACGTATACCCTGTCTGCCCAATCGAAACGCCCGTTTAAATTCTTGTATAAATTACTTAATACAGTCATTTTTTGGCCTTTCTCAACTGAATATCAGACAATTTCTTGGCCATCGCTTCGTTCGCCGCTCCTTGAAACTCGACAAAACCCTTATCGATAAAGTGAGTAGGCGCTTTCTTGACCGTTCCATCGTTCACAAAACGGGCAATTCGAGCATGGTTAACACCATCTTTGCCTTTTTTGGCAAAACCAAAACCAGTATGACCATCTTCTGGTTCACCCTGAATTAGTCCAATCTCGAAGCTATCCTTCAAATGGTCAATTCGTCCATGTTTACGTCTGCCATTGTAGGGCGTAACCGATGGCATGTTTTCTTTCAGAACGTCAGCACCGCATTTCGTGACTTCCTCACGTTCCTCAACCGTTAGATTGACCATTCCGCCAATTTGATTAAGCATGCCGTTCATTTGGTCTTCAAAATCACTCATGGTTTTTCAACCTCCTTCAACGTCAGCAAATCGAAAGTGTCACGCAATGAACGATTGTCTGGACTAAATAGGACGAATTGATAAACCACATCATTGATACGTACTCGCATATCTGGTGTAATTTCTTTGTCATGGCGCACCACAATCTGCTTCGTATCAGTCTGGGTTACACCCAACAATTGATATTGCTGGTTAAATGTCTGATTGCGCCAACCGAACCAACGTGAAAACTTTGGGATAAAGGTTTCGACCGGGTTACCATTCGTTTCGTTTGGAACAGAATCGATAAAGCCAAAATCACAACGGTCAGTAAACTCATTTGGATTTATTTGCATTTAAATCCTCCTCAAATCTTGCATATTCTGCTTGCAATTGACTGACAATTGAATCAACAGCCGGCTCAACTGGATATGAGTTGACCAATGACAATGCCGTTCTGAATGAGTAGTAAGCACTAGCTTGTGCGATAACTGCCGTTTCAAAAAGCGGTGATACCCGTTCTGACTCATAGAAGTCATCGTGGTCATAGCCAATAGCATTCTTGATGTAGTTTTCCGCAGCAAGTGAATAGCCGTTTAACAATTGGTTGTCTACGTCACTATCGACACGCAAGGACAGTTTCAATTTATCCACCGTAATAATTGGTTCTGCCATCTGTCCTCCTTTCAAGCCGCCCCATTCTATTTGGGTACTGTGTATTTATACGGCGACTTTGTAAGTGTGCTTACTTAGTGGCAGATGCTGGCAAGTTGAACACTTGGTCAGCAATAGCAGAGAATGAAGCTACCAAGTAGGCTTCAGAGTCGGTTGGTTGAACGTCGAAACGGTCAATCACACGCATTTCAGTTGTGTCCGTGTTCCATGAACGTCCACCGACGTTAGTTGTAGCAATTGACATATCTTCACGATCAAACAACGTGATTGCCTGTGAGAAGTCGCCGAAGTACAATGGATGATTTCCAGAAACATCAGGCAACCAGCGGTCTGATACAATCTTCAATTCGTGGCCAAGCACCGTGTAATGGTCTGGTTGAGTTGGGTCTGGTTCGAGCAAGTACTTACCCGTACCCGTCTTAACCTTTGACAAGGCAACCCATCCTGATTGGTTCGTAACGAAGTAAGAAGTCATGTGGATAGCTGGGTCAAGTTGTCCCATCAAGTCCTTAATGTCATCAAACTTAGCAACAGTCGCCTTCTTTGGTGCCTTATCCAATTGCGCAATAATGGCAGCGTTGCGAGTAACAACTACCTTCTTAGCAACCCATGATGTCAACCATGCCAAAATGTTTTCAGCAGTATCCTTCAATAATGAGTTAGTAATGCGTTGAATTCCTGAGTAACGCTTGATGAGATACTTAATCAACGTCAACTTTGGTTCGTCGATGTCACCAATCTCAGCATCTTCAGCGTCCAAGTTTTGCAAAGGCGTCACATCTGACCATTTTTCATATACACGAGAACCAGACAAAGTCCCAACCTTTTCAACACGGACCAATTCTTGCAATGATTCATATTGACGAGTGATTGCGTTGATCGTCGTTTGAATATCTTGTGGGATAGTCAAACCTGCGTTTGTTCCCGTTCCGTCAGTTGTTGAGTTGACAGAGTTCATAAATGACTTGTCGCCAGTGACCATCTTCTTGAAATCGTCAATAAAAGTTGCCTTTTGGTCAGCCTCTGGCTTCGTCAAAGGTTGTGCCTTTGTATCAACAACTTCCTTTGCCATTTCAGCAGTTGCTGCATCCAAGTTTTCCTTTGCCAAGTCACGCTTAGCAACAGCATTGGCAACTTCGACCTTCTTGGCTTCAATTTCTTCAACCGTTACCTCATCGTTGACAGCCATTGCTTGCATTTCAGCCCGCAAATCGGCTACCTTTTGCCCGTTATCAGTGAACGTCTTTTGTAATGCGTTAATATCCATGTGTATTTCTCCTTTATTGGTTAAATGATTGCAACAAAATAGCCGCCTTCTGATTTCGTAAATCAGCAAGACGACTTTCGTTCTTTACTTCTTCAATTTTTGATTTTTCCGTCTTGTCTGACGTGATTTCCCTTTCAGCTTTCGCCTTCAAGTTGAAAAACTTTTCAACTGATGATTTAGGAATAATCCCCATCGTTGCATTGACTAATTGTGGTGCCTGTTCTTCGGCAAACATAACGTTGTCAGCGAAACCTTTGTCAACTGCTTCTTGAGCTCCTAACCAAGTTTCGTTACTCATCATGTTTAGCAACTGTCCTTGGTCAATTCCGGTCTTTTGCTCATATGCACTGGCAATTGATTCATCAATACCCTGCAAAGCATTAATGGTCTTAGCCATATCATCCTTGTTACCTTCGGCAACAGAAGATGCTTGATGAATCATGATCTGCGCCGTTGGGCTGATATTGACTTCATCTCCAGCCATGGCGATCACTGACGCAGCACTTGCTGCCAAACCTTGAATATTAACCACCACATTTCGGCCAGAGTCTCGCAACATTGTGTAAATTTCACTTGCTGCGAAAACATCCCCACCGTTTGATGCAATGTTTAATACAAGGTCATCAGTGTTCCCGTCTTGCATTTGTTGTGCAATATTCGCTGGATTGACACAGGCCAAGTCGAAATAGTCATACATCTTAGCCGTCATATCATCGACAACAGCACCCTTAATATCAATTACTGTCATTGGTTTCCTCCTTTCCTACTAAATCACTCTGGAAGTCAGGCATATTGTCTGGCAAATATCCAGAGTTCTTAAGCAACCACTGGGCTTGCTTAGGGTCGAGCATGCCATCCTTTGAGAATGTAGCAATGTTTTTCGTGTAGTCGGTATTGACTGGGTCAATCGCCGGCTTAATGTCAATCGTGACATTCGTTCCTAGTTTGTTCTTGAGTTCGGAAACAACCGAATTCGCAAAGCGCATGAGTGATCGTGCATACTCGCCAGCCATCATGGCAACAGAAGACTGTTGGTCACCAGTGCCGTTGATAACGTTATCTGGTACACCGTAAACTTTGGCAATCTGCTTACCGGTCCAATCTGTCTGCGATAAAATTCCCATAACGTCGCTCTTAATCTCCAGCGGTGTATACTCGCTTAACTTATCTAAGACAATTGGCCCACCGTTTGATGAATCAATCTGTGTCTTAAATTGTTTAGACAGCGCAGCACGTGTCTTGTAATTAAGTCCAGCTGTGTCAGTTTTCAAAACGCCATTAGCCATAACTGATTGAGCTAGTGCTTTCAGCGTCAACTTGTTAGACCCATCTTTAATCTGGAACTCGCTAGCCAAAGCACGCAAGGGACTTACTCCGGTTGCACCACCGTTTTGACTAAGCAAACGAAAATGAATCATATCGTTAGATGGAATTACTGGTTTGTATCCAACAATTGGACTATCGAACGTTGCGTTGTAATACAAACCAGAAAAGTCTTGTTGAGCAAAAGTTCCAACTTGACTTGGTCGCAAATACTCCCAACGCATATCGTTGCCGTTAACGTTTCGCCATCGGTAGATGAATGCTTCGCCACCCAACAGCAACTGTGCAAATACGCCTTGCCAAAACGAATGAGCATTCGACCAATCGTTTGTTGGGTTATCAATCATTGCCTGCGCTTGCTTCTTGTCCGCTTTCAAGACAGACGAAGCTAAGTCAGCGCTCAACTGATAGATAACCGAATAGACGTCCGAGTTATGTAAGGCGTCACTAGCTGATACATAGCCATCATTTTTACCATCAACGTTTAAAAAACTGACAATATCTGCATTGTCAAAGCCAATCTCTTGACCGCTAGGAACTACTAAGCCATTCATGAATTTAGGCTTAAATAGTGGCATTAACTTTTACCTCCTTTATTTGATAGCGCCGGCATTTCACTTGCCAGCGCGATAACAAAGGCCGTGATTGCTAATGACAACCAAAACCAACGGATTCCAAAGGAATAGGCAAATAAATTAGCAAAAATCAGCGAAATTAAGAAAAAAATAGCATCAAAAAAGCCCCATAACAGGGCTAATAGTTGTTTAATCATCAGTTAAAAACTCCTCCGGGATCCCCCATTGCTCGAGCAAACGCTTGTTCTTTTCATCATCAGTCATGTAGTCGTAGGCTTTGTTCGGGTCATTGATTGGCGAAAAACTCTCAAAGTGATACATCGCCTGATACATGGCGTCAATAATAGCGTCCACAACATCAATCTTTAACGTTGCCTTGGCCTTATCGACTTGAATACCAATCTTGTCCTCCACTACACGAGCATTAACTAACGCCTTTTCCATGATTTTGTCATCAAATCGCGTTAATGAACCTTCAACTAACGACGACTGCAAGAACTTTGTTGGGTCTTTTAGCTCGCTAGTCCGTTGACGGACGGCAAGCAAAGGCCATGAACTAGCATTATCAAGTTGTTTAATCATTGGCGTCATACCAAAAGCGTCGTAACCAAAAAAGACCACGTCTAACTTGTGGTCTTCAACAAACTCTCGTATCCATTGATACACTTGGTCATCATTAATTAGGCCTTGCGGGTGGCTGGTGATTGTGCAATAGCCAAGCTGTTCAAGATGTCGGTATTCAATACCGTCTTGCTTTTCCTTTGCCTCAATTGACCCGGCCTTTTCCCACGGGATAAAGCTATGCTGGTAAATATGCCAACTCTTTTCATCGCCTTCATTCATGTATGGGAAGACAAAAGCGATGGCGGTGTTGTCAGAGAACATCGAGTAATCAAACCCGATGTAGACTTGGCGACCATCAATATCAAAATCGTCTTCTGGAATGATTGACCGTTCAATGTCAGCAAGTTTCAAGAAAGCGTTTGTTGATTCTTGCAACCACATGTTCAAGTTCTTATTTTGAAAGTCGGAAATTGTACCAGATAACGCGTCAGAGTCTCTTTTATCTGTGAGTCCACTTATAAGATTGTCTCTTTGACTAGGTAATCCTAATAATGGGTTCGACTTATTCCACGTTTCGGGTCGGAACGTTTCCTCAAGACTGTCTTGTGACCAGATAAGTCCAAGGTAAGTATCAGCGTCTCGTTTCCAATCTTGCTCCATTGCTTGTTGTACCATTCGCTGGTCATCGTGGAATGGCACATTGGGATTGGGATAGGCGGTAGAGATTTGCACGAACTGTCGATTTTTGACCTTAACTTGTCCAGAGACAATCTTGCTAATTCGTTCTCGGCTTGTGATTTCGCCAATTTCGTCCACGATTGCAGTTGTAAAATGGTACGAATCATATTGACCAGATTCGTGACTGATTGCTCGAATAACATTGTTTGGTCCTTTCATGATTACCTGGTCACTTTGGACGGCAAGTTCAACACTATCTGCCAACTTCTTAAACAACGAAGACGTCGATAATGACTTCAACATGGTACTGACATACCCAAATAATTTCTTCGTCTGTTTGTAATTGATTGACGAAACTAAAAAGTCCTGGTTTTCTAAACCAAGACTTTCAATTAAATATGAATAAGCCATCAAGATGGCCATCAAATATGTTTTACCTTGTCCACGAGCAACAGAAACAATAGCACGGCTAAACCGTTTACCACCATTTAAGTCACGCCACCCGATTAGTTGAGTCATAACAAACTGTTGCCATGGCATCAGTTCTGTTGGTTCTCCAGTGTCAACGTTTGGACACATGGCAGCAAACTTTAATATTTGATCCGTTTTTTTCAAATCATAAATGAATTGGAAATCACCCTGTTCTTGTCGTTGCAAGTCGCGAACGTGACGGAAGCAAGCCAACTTCATTAAATAGCCGGCCTGTTCTTTACCGTCGAGAACTTCAAGCGCATATTTTGTACCTTCATCATAATACTTACTGCGAACTTCCGATATATTTAATTGTTTAAAAACACCATCAACATCATGGCTGACAGTTAAATCAATCTTTGTCATTTAAACAACCTCACAATGTCCGCTAAACCTTCCTCATCACCATCATTCAAGTTATCAAACAGTTCTTTCCGGCTTTTCGGCGATAATCCGAGTTCTTTCCCAATGTTGGTCAAGTTCTTCAATGAATCAGAGTAAATCTGCGTCATTGGATTACGTTTGTAGCCTTTGAAGTCTTTTTCAATTACTTCACCGGCTGCATTTTGAACCGATTCATAAATTCCTTGAACCTCACCGTTTTCTTGGATGTGTTTGTAAGCGTTTCGATAGATTTCGTACTGGGTACAATACATTTCAATTAATCCGCTATCAACTCGAATGATTTCTTTATTGTCGTTTAAAAAATCGACAACTTTTCGCCAAGCACTTCCTGCAAGTCGACCAAAATAGTCAGGTGGGTCTTTGCGTATCCTCCCACCGTTAACGTCTTTATTCGATTTTTTAGGCATAACGCGACCTCCCTTCTATTTGTTCGACCCCCCCTAGGGTAAAAATTTTAAAAATTGAACTTTTACACAAGATGACGATATGTGAGCGCTCTCTTGTTATTCGAACGTTAGGGGGGGTATTTTAAATTTAAAATCCGTTTTAGTGTAATTATACCGGCGTAATAAAAAAACGATTAAAACGCCTGTTAGGCACGTTAAACGTCACTCATCATTTTATTGATTGTTTTCACGTCGTTGATTGGACGCACAGACCGTAGTGTGTTGTCTTGACCTGTACCATACCATCGTTGTTCCCAATGTGTCTTCTTGGTATGGCATGACGGACAGACAACAGCTAGATTGTCTAGCTTGATTGCTAGTCTTTGGTCTGCTTCTACTGGCACAAGATGATCAACAATCTTAGCTGGTGTCACAACACCAGACAACTTGCAGTATTGGCAGACATAATGATCACGCTCCAATGCTTGTTGTCTTAGATGTACCCATTGCCTTGTCCGATAGAATGCGTACTGGTTTGACTTGTTCTCATCCTTGTGTCTGGTTACTTGGTTGTATCGTGAGTAGTCACGCTTAGGTTTTGGTTCATCCATTGCTAAGTCTTGGTGTCTCTTACAGTACCGTGACTCATACGCCACCATTGCATGGCACCCATTAGCTCGACATCGTTTAACTCTTGGCATGAAATAACAACCCCGCTATCAATATCACTGCTAACATAATCAGCGCAACTTTTAATCCAAAGAATAACCAGACAATTACCAACGTCAACACGAAAGCATCAAATAGTAGTTCGATTAAAGACAAGGCCAGAACAATCATAATTAAAATTAATATCATTTATCCATCCACCTCATATGCTTATGGTAATTAATCACACCGTATCGAAATCCTGCCCGCATGTTAGCGTGCCGATAATCGTGTTTCTCTGGTTTCTCATCTGTCACGGCTGCAAACTGTTTATTAACAGCCGTTGCCTGTTCCTTATGACGTTGCATTCTGGTTTCTTTATCTTCGTACATTGGTTTTCCTCCAAATAAAAAGTGGCTATTTCCATTTTGGAAACAACCACAAATAAAAAATGACCATTTCCAAATTGGAAACAGTCATTATATGTACTGCCAGCCATTCCAGACTGACTATTTCGTTAGGAGCTGGCCGTTTCCGCAGCCAACGAACAAATCGAGAGTTGAACTCGATCGAATCACCATGATTGTCCATAACAGCGGCCCCATGACTTGGCGTAGTTTAAAAGAAAAAGGTAGATTGGAGCAACATGGCCGCTGAACGAAATCCTAAATTTATAGAATTTCTATACTACTATTTTGGCACACTTTTTAGGGCCAAAACTCTCATAAAACTACACTAAAACTGTAATGAAACTGTAACAAAACTACACTTATTGAAAAGCGCCAAAACGTGCACGGCTAACCATCAAGAATGTAAAGCCTTCTTCGATCATGGCAAACTCTTCTTCAGTCAAGCGGTTACCACGGTTTGCTTGAGTGTAGGCTTCCAATTCTTCTAGGCTTGCTTCCAACTTAGCATCCTTGCTGTAAGTGTTTTCCATCTTGTCCAAGTTGTAGAACTTTGGGTGTGATGGCATTTTGAAGTTTTCGAATTCTTCGACAGCCTTGCTTACTTGTCCGTTTCCTGCTGCCAAGATTTCCTTAAAGTAAAGATTGTAGAATGTCTTCTTGGCTGCTGCTTTTGCATCGTTGTAAATCTTGTTGAAGTTCTTGCTTGTCATGTCGTTTTCTCTTTCTTTCCTTTAGATTATGTATTTATTATATATCATAAGATATATAAAGTAAAGCTTTTTAGCAAACTTTTTTATAAATTTTTTTCAATAAAAAAAGACGGTATTATCTACCGTCTTCGTCGTCGTATAAGTCAGCTAACAAAATCGCATTTTTTAACGACATGTTCTCAATTTTCCGTTTCCCTTTGCGAAACGCGTCAATGTTGTTGGCTGGTATATCAGTTAGCTGTGATATACGGTAAGACGATCGTGAACCGTCTGCCAGTACCTTTTCAATTTTCGTGTAAATGTCTTTATTTTTCATAAAATCATTATATATCATGTGAGATAGAATTTTAAATATTCATTTTCAAAATTCCGCTTTAGTCGGTTCAAATCTTTGTGACACATACTTTCCGACCTGTTAATCAAAAACGAAATCTGTGACCAAGTTAAGTAATTGCGGTCGCTATAGTGTGCAGCCATTAACTTCTTATCTGAATCGATAAGAGATTCGTTGAAAATATCCAATACTTTCAGATTATGCTTTAGCCGGTTCATCTCGTGATCTGATTCTTCTCTAATAATTCGATTGTCTTCAACTCGTGGGTGTTCGTTTTGTTTTCGCCCTCCGCCTATATTCTCGTCAGCCAAACCATTGAACGACAAATCTATCCGACGTAATTTCACACGATTTTCAATCGTCCCAGAGTAGTAGTCTTTAAAAATCAAATCAATTTGCTTGCTCTTTTGATCGGCTGCCATCGTCTCTCCTACATCATCATTTTAGATAACATGTAACTTTTAAATAGTTGCATGTCTGATATTTGCTGGTCCACTAATTCCGCTTGAAAGTTTAGTTGTTTAACCGCACTAGCGATTGCTTGTTGTGTTTCGAAATTATGAAGTTCTACTTTGAAATTATTCAGCTCTTCAAATTTGATATTAAGACCAGACTGGAACACTCGGCAAAAGTCAGCAACGTTTTTTTGCAAAACAACATTCAAATAATAGTGGTCGACACCAGCAATCGGAATAATTACGACGTCCTTAGCTTCAACTTCGCCAGCTTGTTTAAGAAATCCAATTTGTCCACGAGTCGCACTAATTTGAATGGTGCTTGATCCAGCCGGATATATCTTGCCAGCTTTACCTCTTTCGAATTCGGCAACGTCCGGAAGTTTTAATTTCTCATACTGAGTGAAATCAATCATAATAGCTCCATCTACAATTGTTCGCGTTTCTTTTTCTGCCTGCCTAGTTTTTCATCGTAGTATTTTTTAATCTCGTCTAATTCTTTAGCCGTTTCCATCGAATTAGTTGCCACCAGTTGGTCGAGTAGTATAGCAATCTCATTCTCTGTTTTCTTAATCATTTGGTCAACTTTTCGCAAATCTTGCAAATTTGCCAAAATGTCAATCGGCTCATCTTCTTCAAACGTGTCCACGTATCGAGGAATATTAAGATTAAAATCGTTTTCAGCTATTTCATCAAACTCGACAACTTGGGCATACTTGTCGACGCTCTGGCGTTTCTCGTACGTGTGCACAATTTTGTCAATATCTTCGGGACGTAGAATATTTTTATTCTTGCCCTTTTCAAATTCTTTACTAGCGTCGATGACTAACAAATCTTTGCGCTGGCGGTTTTTCTTTAGCACCAAAATCACAGTCGGAATATCCGTGGCGATAAAGATTTTACCCGGCAGGCCAATCATGGCATCTAACATATTATTTTCTAGGATTTTTTGTCGAATTTTTCCTTCAGCCGAACTACGAAACAACACCCCGTGCGGTAATATGACCGCCATTGTTCCGCCATCTTCTAACTTTGAATAGCCGTCTAGCAAAAAGGCAAAGTCTGCTTTTGATTTGGGTGCTAGAACACCAAAGTCTTTGAAGCGATCCTGTTCAATATATGACGGATCTGGATTCCATCTGAGTGAATACGGTGGATTCATGATGACTGTCTGGGCTTTGGTAAATTGCCCTTCTTCCACTTTTTGGATTGAGCTAAATTTATCACCTTCGGTCAGTTCATAAATGCCAAAACACTCACGGCTTAAACTATCGCCGTGCCATACGGTCGCATTCATGTTACGAATCGAGAGATTAAATAGTAAAAACGGAATTGCTCGGTCTGAAAATTCTTCACAGTAGAAACGGGCGTTTTTATTTTCGTTCCACCGCTTAATCGTTAGCCCACCTGTCCCTGCACAAATGTCAGCATTTGAATCTGTTGTACCGATTAAACGGCTTGCAATTTGGACTACTGAGTCCGGTGTGAAATCTTGCTTCTTTTCTTTTCGTTCAGCCTGTTCAGCTTGGAAATATTCCGTAAACCAATCGTATGACAGGTCCGGACGTTCTGCCAAAAAACGGTGAAACATCTCTTCACGTTTTTGCTGATCGAAAATAATTTTTTCAAGTTCGTAGGAAGCCTGATAGCTTTCCTTAACGCCTAACAATTTATTAAAATCCACACGCTTACTCCTTTCTATAATTTTAATTTTTTATAGTCACTTACTCCAAACTGACACAAACCGGCCATGCAGTGCTGTCATCAAGTAAAATGCCATTGTCAGCAACATTGGAAGGTTTGAATAAGCTTCATTAAAATTTTTGTAAGGTTTAGCGATTAATTCCTTTAACGCCTTAACCGTTATAACGCTTGGGTTAGTTTTCAAATATGCAGGCCATACTTTTTCAATCTTCTTCATCATTTTCGCTCCTCTCAAAAAACAAAACAATTGAACGATCGTCGGTGTAAACTGTGCTAATCAAACGCCAACCAATTCTTCCAAGTCTTTTTGCTGTAGTTTCTGCACGCGTTACCGTTGAATATGTTGCAAACTCGTAAATTTCAACAACTTTATAATCCATCTACTTACTCCATACCGACACGAAACGACCATACAGTGCCGTCATCAGATAGAAAGCCATCGTCAACAGCATTGGCAGTGAACTTGCAGAATAGCCAGCAGACAAAGCCGTAAACCACAGAGCAATGTTGACCACGTCCGCCATCAACCACAATGTGTAGCTGTCACCGTATCCCAAGAATACATAGAGAGAAGCAAACGCCCCAATAACCAATGTCAACGAATCCCATACCGGGTTGCTGTCACCTAACCATGTATAGACAATGATTAGTGGTAGCCAGATAATCACCATCAGCGCCAATGTAGACATCCAGTTGCCAAAGCTCAAATGCTTCACACCGTTCTTAATACGATGACCCCAACTCTTCCACGTCACAATCAGTGGAATATCAATCAATGCCACGAATACCAACTGATCCAATACACTTGCATAGTGTCCAGCAGTCCAATTGACGTAGATAAATCCTAGTGCGCTAATCAAACCGAGTAGCCCATTAATTGGTTTCCCAATCATCATATATACCGTACATGCTGACCCAACCAACGTGGCCACTAGCGTGATAACTGATAGGCCAGTAATAGGTGCGACCATGAACAAAGCCAACTGCACGCCGACCATAAACGCCAGCATAACCGCACCAGCAGTGTTCAACGACTTAATTTCTGTCCCCAACCATTTAACGTAATTTTTCATTATTTTTTCTCCTGAAATTAGAATCCATAAACTACTAAGCAACTAGGAAACGGAGCTGCATCTCTTGGAACACCATCCACTTCAAACTTCAAACGCCCTCTGATGAACTTAACCACTGCCTTGTCTTGAATGAAATCATGCCAATACTTCGTATCAGTTCTCGATGGAATCAGCATGACGATAAATCTGTTTTCATCTCTCAAGTGCTCTTCATAGGCTTTTTGAATGAACTGATAAATACTTCGCCCATAAGGTGGATTCATAAAAACATTGCCATGCCAATCACGTTCCAAACAGCTATTGCTCTCTGAATAATAATTACTCAATTTGTGGTTACTATCATCGGCACAGGCATCTAGATCAAACTTGAATTTTTTGTTCAGATCATCGAATAAATCAGTAGGTGTTTCCCAGTCGTCTTTTTTACTTGAGAATAAGACTTTATCCATCAATCTCCACCAACAGTTCTGGGTTCTCGTGAATATTTCCAATGACCTCGTAATTGTTTCCTTCAGAAAACGCATAACTCGGACAATCATATGATGAGTCCCAAAATCCTTCTACGTTAAAACCGAATCCTTCAAAGCTGACAACACCTTTTTGGTATGGGAAATGTTGAAATTGGACAATATCGCCCTCATAGATTTCTTTTCCGTTCTTGTCATGTAGGCCAGTGAACTGTTCTAGTACTGCTTCATGATTGACAGATAACTTGTCAGATTGAGCATCGTAACTAACCATTTCAGCCACTTCTCCGCTATTTGGATAAACAACATACTCTGAGTAGCCGATGAAATTCTTTTTGTTTTTGTCCCAAGCCCTAAACTTAATTTCTCTCATCACTCCACCTCTTCTCGTTCGAACATGTCTGGGTTGTAACCTGCTTCAATGATTTCTGTTTCAGTTAATTTTTCATGCCAATTTGCAGGACAATCAAGAATAATCAAACCGAAATCTTTTATGAGATAATAAAAATCTCCATCTTCATCAGTCTTCTTATACCGCCAGTAATATTTCTTCTCTTTTTCAACAAACTGTTCATGCGCCCAGTCACGAGATTTTGGAATTGAGATTAAAGCAAGTTCTTGATTTAATTCCTTAACTTTATCGGCGTTATTCAATTCGTAAAAAACGTCTACATAAATATCTTTTACAATTGTGCTGACAACATATTCTCTATTAGCGAGGCGTTTATCAGCTATTTCAACAATCTTCTGATATTCTTCTTCCGTAAATTTTTTGGTCATAATCAAACACCCTTCTCTTTTTTAGTTTCTTCCATAATCCGTACAATCTTATTGATCATGTCTTTTTGGCCTCTTTTAAATCCAATCTTGTACCAAATGAAACAGGCAATCGTTTCTCCTGTAAAAACGGCCAATACTATAATTGCGTTAATCATGTTTTTCCTTTCTGGTTACACAAAAGTGGTCACAAAAGGTTGCTCAAACTCCTATATATATATATATATATATATAAATAATAGATATATATAAGTAACCGGTAACCTAACAGCAACTAGTCTTACTCTTGCAACGTTTTCAGCGGTTACCTCTGCTTTAAAAAGTTACGTAACTTTGCTAAAAAATCTGTGATTTTTTTAACTATCGTTTTTTTAGAAGTAACCTTTTTACCCCTTTGAAGTAACCTTTTTTGCTTCTTGAGTAACCTTTTTTGCTTCTTGAGTAACCCCTTTTTTGACAAAACAACGAACTGTTTTTCCATTGATTTTCTTCGGTTTTTTCTCAAATCCTTCACGTTGCATAACCATTTGAATCTGATTACGAAGTTCTTTTTGCTGATAATCAATCATCTGGCTATACAATTCTTGTTCAATCGAAGCGTTTAGCTCACTGACTCGAATTGACTCATCAAACTTGTGTTCAGATTTCAGGACGTTCATGATAACGTCATCAATTTCAGCAAATACGTTCAAGTTTTCCGTCATGTTTTCAAAGCTAATCGACTCCATCTGTTTGTTGATGTCATCAATCGTCTTATCTGGATGTGTGATCACAGCAGAATAATAGTCACGTGCTTCAGCTAGTACATTTTCATACCAACTATCTGGCAACTTGAAAGCGTTTTGCTTGATTTTATAATCGTTTACAATGACCGGGATAATTCGACGATTACCACCCAAGTCAGTTAGATAGGAACTATCGTTTGTCGTTCTTGAGATGACGAAGTGACGTTTTTTTGTTTCACTGTTGCGGGCATATGCCGGTCGATAAGTGAACTCGTTCGTTGAGACAAACTTCTTAAACACCTTGTCACTATTGATCGCCGTCACTTGCATTTCATCATCGTTGACGATTAGGTTTTTCATCATGATTTCAAAATCGTCTTTTTTAGTAAAAGACATGAATTGGTCGGTATAATACTGACCACCTAATCGCTTTAAGAACGACGTTTTACCCGTTCCTTGATTGCCGATGATGTCTAATGTGTATTGAAATTTACCAGTATCGACACCATACGCGCCACCTACTAAATTGATAATCCAAATGCCAATCGCCTTGTTAATTTCTGGGTTTTCAACACCAAATAACTCTTCGCCAATCGTCCATAGTCTGCTTTTTCTGTCCCACTTTTTGGACTCAATCCAGTCATAGACAGATGAGAATACATGCTGACTGGCAGCCGACTCGATGGCTTCGAACAATTTCGACATTGGATAACCAGTGTCATATTTACGCTCCAAGAACGCTTGGATAAGCCGTGCCTTGTTGTCCGTCATTTGTCCCGCTTCAACTAACACTTCCTGCCCTTGCACGTCTTTCTTGAGTACAATTTGACCGATGAACTCGTCATATTGAATATCAAAGTTATCCAGAAGTGTTTCGGCCATGACCGTTGTTTTAGTTGCCATTCGTCCATTTCCTCCAACTTCCCTCAATCGTCTTTTCGATTTCTGACTGCGTTAATCCTGATTGCTGATTGGCCAAGTCGACAATGGCGTAAATTGATTTTTTAGGAAAACCCATTATCATTAACGACCATACGAGTATCGACATGTTTCGATTTCTTGTTCCATTTTCGCCGAACCCTTCGGTTATCATGGCTAACTCTGGAATCGTCAGGCTACTCTGTCCTTCAAATGAGTTAGAAACCTTTTGGCCTTTTGCTTTGTTTTCGTTGTAGAACTCAAGCAACTCATTAGGCAAATCAACACATTCAGATAAATCCGTTTCCGGGTCAACAACCGCATAGTTATTTTTGCTGGCCTTAATATCGAGACCTTTCTCGATGCTGAGAACTTGGGTCAGGTTGTGATTGTTCTTGAAAAATACATGAATACCACGACCGGACACAGACTCTTCAATCACGCCATCTTCAATCGTAGGGAAACGGACTTGGAAAGATGTATATTCGTGCATATCGTCAAAGTCGAAGCACACATAATCCGATCCAGACATAACTAACGCAATAGCATAATGGCGTTTCCAGTTAGACAATACCCATAATTTATCT
This sequence comes from Fructobacillus americanaquae, assembly GCF_024029775.1. Taxonomy (GTDB): domain Bacteria; phylum Bacillota; class Bacilli; order Lactobacillales; family Lactobacillaceae; genus Fructobacillus; species Fructobacillus americanaquae. Next base: position 1,395,471 of record NZ_CP097122.1, on the reverse strand, counting down.
AATTTATCAGTGGCGTAAGCAAGGATTGGCTTCTTACTGGCATGTCCTTCGTCATCGTAACTAACTTGAATTGGTGTAATGTCATATCCTTCGTTTAACCATCTAATGGCCTCTGTCTTGGTTGCCATTATTCAATGTCAAACGGTACGTCAATTGGGTCTAGGAACGTGTACTTTGAAAATGCTGTTTCACCTTCCTTTGCTTCAGGCGTTTCTTTCAAAATCTTAACCTTGAGTGTTTTCTTGTCGGCAACTGGTTGCAAGGCTTCCACAACTGCCTGATTTCCTTGGCGGATGGTATCCAAATCAACGACCTTTTTCATTTCTTTGTTGAACAAAATCAATGGGCGCATTAATTGGAACACATTAGACTGCCAAGCCTTTGACGACAACTTCGAACCGTCTGTCTTCTTTTGTGAAACTGAAACTCGATAGCCGTTATCTGATGTTCCTTCGCTGTCTTCAAAAGTGAACTGCACAGCTGACCAGCTAGAACTCTTTGATTGGAACAAGGACACTTCAGTCAGTACGGCATCAGTTGTGCCGTCTTCAAACCCGAACGCAGATGGTTGCGCCGTGTTTTCGTCCATGTTGTCAAACCAATTTTCCATATCTAAAGCCATAATATTCTTCTCCTATTTTTCCTATTAAAGTCCCATTGATTCCAGGGCTTGTGCTGATTTCTTGTTCTTGTCAACGACTGTGTTCAGTGGTGCAGGCAACTTGCTGTCGTCCCATTCGTACCGGCGCTTCTTCCACTTCGCTTCGTGCTTGTTGTTGATCTCGATGAGTGCGTCGGAATACCCACCGATAACATTGAACAACTTCGGCTTTAACACGATAACCAAGCCTTCTTCATCGTCCATGTTGGCACGCAACAAGTAATAGACAGTCAAATCTGAAGTGGTGAGTGCGTTGATGATATTGCTAAACGCTTTGTTAAATTCCCCAAATCCTGCACCATAGTCACCCGCTTCTTTAAGTGAATTGGCGTTGTGATTTTCCAAGACTTCCAATTCCAACATGTTGGCCATATCTTCAGCCGTATCAATTACAACTGTTTTGTAGCCAGCTTCTGGTGCTTGTTCGATAACGTCCATCACATCTTGGAATGACTTCGGACGAACAGCGTTATATCCGGCGTTGTCGGCATTCCCATCAAATGATAGGAAGAGTGGCTTGTTAGCTTTACCGGCAAAGGTCGTCTTACCAGCCATTGGTTCGCCATAAACTACAATGGCTTGTGGGTCAGGCTTTTGTAACTTGATTTCTTGAAACTTTGATACCTTAATCATTCGATAACTCCTAACTCTTCAACTTTGATTTTAATTTCAAACCACCGTATATCTTCAAATTGAATTTGTTCAATGAATTTAATGATTGCTTCATTCTTTGAATTAGCTTTTATAATCACCTTTTTAATGCCTTTTGGATTGATAACGCTTCCTTTAAAATCGCTCATACTTACTACATAATTATTCATTTGTAATCACCTTGTACTTTTTACCTTTGTATATAACTTCTGTTGGTACATCGTTTTTTAACTCAACTTCAGGTTGTTCATCATCGCCAATTAGTTTTAAAACAGACACGTCGAAGAATTCGGCAAGTTTTTGCCATGTTTCTAATTTAGGTGTGCTTAATCCAGATTCATAACGTTGTACAGCTTGCTTAGTTAATCCTAGAAAATCGGCAACGTATTTTTGTGACACGCCTTTTTCTTTTCGGAGTTCTTTTAATCTGTTAGACATCAATCACGCCCCCAAATTGTTCATAAGCCCATTGGCTTCCATCATTGATTGCTTCGAGATTGTCTGGACAGTCAACGTAATGAACTGCCTGTTCAATTTCATCCGCCATCTCGTTGGCGTATCGTAAAATCTCGTCATGGTCCATTTTGAAGTCGTAGATAAACGGCTTATCTGGGTCCTTCTTGATGTAAATTAAGTGGGCCTCTTTCTTATCGAACATGAAAGCATAGTAAGCAATTTGTTTCTTGTACTCTTCTTGCCGATTGTCACGGAACGATCCATACTCAATAAAACCATCGAAGTCCATTGGTGCGACTGTCTTAAAATCAAACACTGCTTTTTTGGTTAGCATGTCCGCTCGACCAGTGGCAGTAAATTGCACCCCTTGACCTGTTTCGGTTTCTTCATTGATTTCAACTTCATATTCAGCCTGACCAAACGGCAAAGCACTAAATGTCAAGACGTAATCTCGCAAATGATTACCAATAACTTCGGCATCAACGTATGCTTTCTTGAGTTGCCCTTTCGTTTTGCCTGCTTTACTAATCAGCAAGTCTTTGTCTTCTTCCGATATATCTTGTGTCTTGTCACGACCTTCCGCAACGTTGTGGACGATTGTCCCAAATAACAGTGCGTCCTTACTTCCTTCCCACCATGGATGCTCGCCAGTGTAATCGTGGTAAGCACGAAGTGGGTTTTTGCTAAACTTGAAAGCCCTTGTGGGGCTCATATGAATTTTGTCCATTTACGACCCTTTCATCTATCTTGTGGTTGCACCAACGGCAACGCTTTTCAATAACTGTTTGATTACTCTTATGCTTAACAACTAATTTTGGTGCGTCGTGAGCAAAACAAAGCGAACAGAAAATATCATTCAGCATTTGTTTCCTCTTTCTTAGATTTTTTCAATCGTGATTTTGTAAATTCCACCATTAATAACGATGTGTTCTGACTCTGGTTGTTTTTGGTCTTTTGATGTAAAGGCTAGTCGAACAACCTTGTCGCCTACATCGATCAACCATTTTTGTAATTCGCTTATTCTCATATCTAGTCCTCGAACATTTCCGAATTAAAGCTTTCTTTCATCTCTAGTGAGTTCCAGATAGCGTCGTCAATCGTCCCGTGAACAACCAAGTAATCTCGTGTGATTTTGCTTTCTTGTCCAATTCGATAGTTCCGATATTTCGACTGGTCAAAATCGATAAAACTATCAGGCAACGACCACCAGATGGCGTGTTTATACTCGTTCAATGTCATCCCCGAACCAGCCGTTGTTTGGATCAGGATAAAATCGCCTTGACTGTCATACTCATGACCGTTAACGTGGCCGACCTTGAAATCTTTCAACGCCTCGTCTAACAGTTGCAGCTCATTATCATAGGTGTAGAAGATAAGTGTTTTCTCATCACCGTATGACTCTTTAACGCTTTCAAGCCAATCGAGTTTGGCTTTGTTGTTCTGATTTTGACGTTGGTAGATACGGCGTGCAGTTGGATTGGCAAAGATAACCTTGTCATCCTTCTTGTAAGACATCTTGGTCTTTTTGTACTCACGGTCTGGCTTAAAACTGATAACGTGTTCATTAATATCTGGCAGTTCAGTGATTTCATCAAGCGTGACGACATCAGACGTGATGGACTTAAACCACTCTGTTAATTGGTTCGTGTTTTTACCGACTTTCCAAATTGGGAACTTAGACCAACCGGGGTGTTCCGCTACCTTGTACAAGTCCTTGAACTGCTTCTTAGTCGGAACATGGCCAAAGTACAGGGCATACATTTCCAAATCGTCTAGTTTTCCATTCGTGGGTGTGCCTGACAGAAAAACAAAACCCGCACAGCACTTAGTCAGTGTTCGTAACTTTTCAGAACGACCTGATGTGTTTTTGAACTTGTGAGCCTCGTCAACGATCAATACCTTATCTATCACATCAGCGTTGCTTAGCTTCTTCACACCATCAGTCGTGATGACCTGCATGTCATTTTTAAACCCAACCAACTCGGCGTCCTTCTCCCACGACTTAGCTTTTACAACTTGACGTGGTGCCACTACAATAACGTCAGACGATGGGTAGTGCTTCATTACATGGGATAAACCAACAACGGTCTTCCCTGTCCCCATTTTCATCACGTAGTAGTAGTTAGGTTTTGACTTTGCTAACTGATTGGCCTGTGCTTCATACAATCTAAAAGAGTTTTTCGACGTCATCGATAACCTCCAAAAATCTTGTAAAGCTATCAATCACATACCATAGACCACCGTTTCGCTTAATTTGAGCACCGACCGCTTTCTGTTCGGCCGATACTGTACCTTGTCCGTCTGGTCGCTTAATTTCCAATCCTAGGAACTTGCCGTGCTTATCAATCGTGATAATGTCTGGTGTTCCAATATCAGTACCGGGACCAGATTGTGTCTTAATGATGAAGTAATCGTTTTGTCTTAGAAATGTGGTGATTTGTGATTGCAAACGTTGTTCAGGCTTCATCGTCAATCACCCTTTCGCTTTCTTGTTCGCGTTCCCATCTTGCTTCTTCAGCTAGATGTTGCTCTAAACCATCTGCAACTCTATTTCCTGTTGTTGTCATCCTTATTCCTCCCATCCCGCTAGATATGCTGGTGTGACTCCATAGAATTTAGCTAACTTTTCCAAAGTTTCTAATTTTGGTTCACGGTTGTCATTTTTATATTGCGAAATGTTAGCCGATCCAATCGTTTTAGAAAATCCATCAGTCTTTCTTAACATCAATGACAACTTAGCCATTGAAAGACCTTTTTCATTTCTTAAGTAACCAATCATTTAGCTTATCGAACGTACGTTCTTGAGCTGTATCTACCTTGCGGTTAATAATTCGCGAGATAGTCACGCTATTAACTCCGGTCTTTTCTGATAATTGACCATAGTTTAGGCGCTCTCTTGCCTGTTTAATTGTTAAGGCATCAACAAATGTACTCGTTAAGACTTTCATTGTTTTATCTCCTTACAGTTTTTGATATAGCCACTCGTTTAGTGCGTTATAAGTCTTGTCGGTCACTAACTTTTAAATTAAGTTCGCCTCGCTGTCTCTTGATAGCTCTTAACATTGATTCATTAATTGTTGGCATTTGTGTCCTCCGTGGTATACTGAAGGCATAAATTTTCTTGCAGGAATTTTTATGCCTCAGCTCGCTCTGCTAAGCGGGCTTTTTTTGTGCGCTTGAAATCACGTTTTGCCAATCGTTTTCCCTGGTGGACAATATCATTGGTAATGTCGTTCTCAATGTCATAGACATCGAACAGTGGTGATTGCTTGTAGTATTTGTATGCCATGATAGAAAGCGTGGTAACGCTTGTGCCAATTACAAACATCAACAAATCATTAAATTGCATGAGTGTCATTGTTTGTCCTTTCTTATGCGTAACGGTTTGACAACTTGAAGAAATAATTACGAAGAGATAAGCCGTCCCAAACTGGATGAGTCTTACCACCTTGTATTGGCTTTGGAAACCCTTTCTTTTTCTTATAATTTTTCCGGAAAGTATCGTTTGATTTAATACCAAGTTCGTCCATTATCTGTTGTTGTGTATATTGCCTATCTGGCTTAAATCGTTCATACATACCCTTGTCTCTTTTCTTTAAAACCAGTTTTCGCCTTCGTATCCTGTGAAATCGAACAACTTTTGCAAGTTGTCATGAGCAGCTGGGCCACTGGCGTTACCACTCAACAATTGGCGCACATAAGACGGTGATGAATCAACGACTTTTGCCAACTGGGCTTGCTTGATTCCTTTCATCTTTAAATGAAATTGAAACTTAAAACGCTCTTCTTCAAGAATTCTCTTCGCTTCTTTTACTGACATGGAAACCTCCTTTCTGTTTTTGCTATCCTTTAACTACTGACTCATTTGTCTAGTAAATTGAAAGGAGAATTGTTATGAACTACGAAAAATCAATTATTCTTGAATTGATTGATGCCACCAAGAAGAATGGATTACCAACCACTGTTGTTTGTTCAGATATGAAGTGTTTTGATGATAGTCCTGCATTCTATTCGGCTGTAAAATCGATTGTTCGTATTATTGGTGTTGAAGGTATTCCGGGAAGCAATAAGATTACTGCCGTATCACTTTCAAAAGACTTTCAGTTTGAAAACTGATGATTATGTGGGTTATTTAACTGTTTGTAATTTTTAACCAGTTTCCGCTTAGGGAGCTGGTTTTTAAATTCAACAATTACCCAGTCTTTTCGTTCAAAATCACTAACGGTTGGATTCCACAATGCTGGACCATCTGCTTGATTTGGCGCTTCAATAAACGAACCATCTTGATTTCGAAATAAAATACTTCCGCCAGACATCAAATCAGGAACAAAAATAAAATCGGTTGGGTAACCTTTAAGTTGAAAGCCTCGTTTACCACTACGACATTTTTTAACTGCTTTAATTAAATTCATACGTTTTCTCTTTCTTTTTACTTTGGGATAACTACTACAACATAATCATCAGGCATCTTCGGATGCCTTTTTGTTTTGGCGTAAACATGGGTAATTTCGAATTCATAACCAGGCTCATAGCTTTTCCGTTTTTCAAATATCTGCACACCTTTTTTGCTTTTAAACAATAGGCATAAAGCTTTTGAAAGTTTCATCTCCTCTTCTCTCCTTTCAGTAACAAATGTTTGTAAGTTTTACTTTACAAGTTGGATAAAACCAACTATAATGACAAAGTAAATGCATAACAAAAGACCTGTTATAACCTTTAGTAGCCCGCCAAGACACTTTAGTTTTAATTGTTTTTTGTTTGCGTAATTAACTTACAAGACATAGTATAGTTGGATAAAATCAACAAGTCAACACTTTTGTTCTTTTTTCCAAACTTTTATTATGTTTTAAGATAGGACACGTTGATATGACAGTGGTTTTTGAACGAATAAAAAGAGTTGCAGAACTCAGAAAACTATCAATAGATAGTATTAATGACAGAGCAGGATTGAGCAATAAAGCTATTTACGGTTGGAAAAAATCGACACCAAAAGCTGATAATTTACAGAAGGTTGCCGACGTATTGAATGTATCTACCGACTACCTATTAGGCCGTACTAATCAAATGAATAGTTACGACTCAAAAGATAAAACAACTGATATTGCTGACGATACATTAATCATGGCTTTCGATGGTAAGCCCGTTTCTGACGAAACACGAGAAAAGTTGTTAGAATATGCCCGTTTTATCATGGCTGACAAGAAAGGTAAATAAGTGGAAGAAATCATATACTCGCTTGAAAAAATAGCAAAACAAAACACTATTACAATCGTTGACGTTGACAGCCTAGATGATGATGACTCTGATACATCAATGCCGGATAACAAGATTGTTTTCATGAATCCGGCTTATAAAAAGTCTAGTTATGCTTTTCGTTTGGCTCATGAATTAAGCCATATTATGTATGGTAATAATTTACCTAACGCTGTGTATCGATTTAGCCCCTACTTCCAACGTGGCGAAGAATATGAGATGCACAAACACGCTATTGATATGTTGATGGGCATTAAACGACCGACTAGCGTTCAAACGTTCATGGAAGTTTATAAGATTCCATCATGGTTAGAAGAGTATGTAGAGACTGAATACAGTCAGCAGTTTTAAGGAGAAAATATGCCGTTTATTTATTTACTGATATTATTGGTCTTTTTATTTTGGGTTGTATCTTTCATTTTTAGTTTTTGGGGAATTCTAATAATGGTTATCTTAGGATCTTTTTTCCTTATTGGATACCTAAGCCCTGATCAAAAAGAAAAGCGTAGGTTAAAAAAAGAAAATAATAACAGCTATCATCCCTTAAATGAAGAATCTGATAATGAAGATAAAGATTTTGAAAGAGAAAAAACCAAACCAAAAATATTAGGTTTCAATTCATTTGACCACATCGAATCAACTGTTAACAGTTCGCCAAAAACAAACGTGTCAAACAAAGGAAAAGTAAAAGTTGTCGGCACTACATATACCGATGCTGACAAAATACTTAGAAATATTGTGAAAGACAAAGGTGGTCTCTGGAATACTGGAGGATATACTGAGCATGATATTTTTCTTTCACTTGTACCAGACCCGGATAATAAAGTTGACCCAAATGCTATTGCCGTATACTCAAGATATGAAACGCCGGAGCGAGCACGCATATCAAGAAGCGGAAGAATTGGTTACTTACCAAAGGGAATCGGTTTAGTACTTGATGAAGAAACCATTGTAAAAGCAGAGATAAAAGAAGGATATGGAAAATTTGGAGTAACAGTTGACCTATCAGAATTAAAATTCACTAATGATTAAGCCCTAGGCTTTTTTATTTGTGCCAATTTTAGGAAAGGAACACTTATGGCGAGTATTTACAAACGATCAAACAATTGGACAGTTGAAATTGTCTATCGTGTTGATGGTGTTCGAAAGAAAAAACGTAAATCTGGGTTTACAACAAAATCTGAAGCTCAAAAATGGGCAAACCTAACAGAATCTAAAAAATATTCTGGCGAATTATCAACGACAGCAAAGCTATTCTATCCAACGATGCTTAAATGGTATCAAATTTTCAAAGAGCCAAAAATAGCCCGTTCGACAAAACTATGGTTCAATACCGTGCTGAAGTTAGTTGAAAAAGAGTGGCCCGATAAATTAGTGTCAGATATTCGTTCATCAGACTTCCAAGAATTGCTAAATAAATACGGCCAGACACACGTTAAGGTTTCAACCAAACGAGTGAATAATATTATCTCAGAGTTCGGTCGTTACGCCTTTGACGAAGGCTATACAACTCGTGATTTTACTCGCAACGTCTACAATACTGGCAAAGTTGAAAGTAAGACAGCTGAGATGAAATTCCTTGAAAACGATGAATTTCAAAAGCTAATAAAACGTGCTAAACAAAGCAACTCAATTTCTGCACACATGATAATCACCGCCTGTCTGACTGGCATGAGATACGCTGAAATAGCTGGATTAAGGCCAAAAAACGTTGACCTAAACAACAAAACAATCAGTATTGTGGAAACGTGGGACCAAATCAGCCACGAGTTTAAGCCAACTAAAACAAAATCATCCGTTCGAACCATATCGATGCCTGATGATTTAGTAGACTTATTCAAGAAATGGGAGTTCGGTGATGGGTTCGTTTTTCAAGGGATAAATGGTTATCCATCCACAAGTGCTGCCTGCAATCATACCTTAAAAAATTATTTGAAAAAAGATAATTCAAAACAAATCACCTTCCACGGTTTGCGTCACACTCACGCTAGTTATCTACTGGCTAATGACATTTCGGTTCAATACGTCAGTGAACGTTTGGGACACGCTAACACAAACATCACTCTCGGAATTTATGCTCATCTTCTTGAAGACAAACGAAGCGAAGAAAATTTAAAAGCTTTGAACAAATTAAATATACTCAATAAATAATGGGGGACAAATGGGGGACAACCTTTTAAAAACAATCGTTTAACTTGTATTTAACACGTTTTAACACGTTTTAAAAAACACCTTATAAACGCCTTTAAATCAACGTTTGTAAACATAACGGCTTTAGATAGGCATTTGCATCAAAACATCAAATACGTCCCCTCAGTGCATCGAAAACGTTGATATATCAACGTTTTTAACTTATCCACACGACTTTTACACGACAATTAGAACTAACACATTAAAAAACACCCCCAATCTTAATTAAGAGACTAGGGTGTTTTTTTATTGTCACGCTTAATCACAATTTATCAATCATAGCTTACGTTGGTTCGCCTTTCCTGAATAAGTTGTTCTAACTCATTGAAGTCGTCTTCTGTTGCTAACTTGCGAATGAACGATCGTGAATCGGTTCTATACGATAGATCCTTTTTGTGTTCTTTGTTCTTTTCAGCCCAGCGCTTGTTTGTTTCATTTTGCGCAGTCGTTGAGCTTTCATACTCTGCTGGTCGCTCTACTTTTTTATCTGTCATTTAATTACACCATAAATTGATATTAGTAACGAAACTACCAACAGCACTAAAGCCGTCCAGCCTACCAATGAAGGTTTATTATTTTTCATAAAGATGTTAAAACGAGCGTACACGAAGAAGACCCTTGCGGGCCTCACTTCTTATTTTTTTAAAGAGCTAATCAGTTGAGCAATAGCTTGTAGTAGTGCACTTACTGCAAGAATTATCTCAAGCATGGTTGGCTTTTTCTTTTTATGCCCTCGAAACATCACTTTTGAATCAAATGTACCCAGTTAGCTACCAACAATGCGTATCTTTGTCCCCACCTTCAATTTATTCCAAAATAAAATAATATGAACCTGATTTCAACAGGTAAAAAGCGCTTATTTTTCAGCCAATCCCCCTTCAAAAGCCTTTCATAACAACGATTACGCCTGATTTAGGGATGTGCTATATTAAGGACACCCAAGGAGGTGCTTGGATGAAAAAAGCAAAAAATTTTGTACAAAATCTAGTCAACTTAACTAAAAGCAAAGCTTGGCCAGCAGCCCTCCGCAAACAGTTTTCGTTACGATGACATCCACTTCTTCGGTAGTTTTTTATCATACAAACTGTGTCACACTAACGTTCGGTAAAGGAGAACTCATGAATAATATTAAAAAATGGGGCGAATTGGCCACTTTGACCCTAGCCACGTTACTCGGCATGCAACTGACGGACAATCAGGCATCTGCTTATGTTTTTGATACAGCTAAGTTTCAAAAAGGTCAAGTTCCAGATACAAGACGGTCGCCTTTTTCCTCAGTCGTATTTATCGTTGATGGCGAAACGGGTGATTCGGCTAATGGTGTGTTGATTGCCCCCGACACTGTTTTAACCGCCGCCCACGTTGTTTTACGTCAACGTGATGAAAGTGACAGAACAACCTTTTCAGACTGGCCCAAACAGTTAATTAATCCCAGCGCGCTATCAATTCGGCCGGCCTATGGCGGGGAATCTGGCTCAACAGTCGAAAGATACCCATTCAGTTGGCATTATCACGGTCAAACAGTTGCTATTCCGGCAGAATACTTCGAGGCTGCCCTTCGACCCAATGGTGATGCTGGTGATAACGATATTGCATTAATCCACTTAAATCAACCCGTACAAGGTGCGCCGATACTACCGCTAGGTGAATTTCGTCCGCAAGACATAAACCGTTCCATTGTCTCAGCCATTGGCTTCCCGGCAACACTTGGTCCTGGAAATATGAATGAACCGGAGAACCAGGATGATCGTATGTACGCTGATTACGGTACCGTTTCAGCCATCACCGGTCGTCAGCTATTAACAACGAATATAAATTGGTCACATGGTAGTAGTGGTGGCCCACTGCTCAATTCGTTCAACCAAGTCATTGGCATTGTTAGTTCATCAAATGCCTATGGTAATTTTGCTACCAGAATTGACTCCGGCTTAAATTGCTGGATTCAAGAACGAATGCATGAGCATGACCAAGATTTAGCACCTGAAAATTCACGCAGACGTTGGCGTCAATTGGGCAACGAGCGTGTCTATTTTGATTATAATGGTGAAGCAACCGCTATCGTTGGCCAAAAAACGCAGATAACTTCGGTGTTTTAGACTTGTCCCTACCAGGTCGAGCAAATCATTCGGAGCTATAAATTTCATTCAAACAACAATTCAAAACATGTTGATAACACCATGTTCAGTCCAAAGGGCTGGTCCAAAATCGCTAATCAATCTGTGGATTAAAAATAGTGATTGCTTGCTGAAAACGTTTTACATTCCGTTCGAAAACAAATACAATGAGAGTAGTTCAATGCATTAACAGCTTTAATTCATAAATTAAAGCTACGAAAGGAAAAGTTAATGGTTCAATATAATTTCATTCTTGCCTCAGCTCGTGTTGAAACGGATGTCAAGCTTCCTATCACTCCTAGTCGCGGTGATATCATTTCATTAACAACCGGTGTCGACATGCCCCACTACCTCGTTCAACGGGTCGAACTTTTTGCTAACTCTGACATCATTAACCTCCATGTTCAACGTTTCCCTGACCAGCTTTCAGCAAAGCTGGCCATTGACGGATTCCGTAACACTAGAAACTTTCTTTAACAGAGCAAATCACTAATAAAAAATCCTCTTACGAGCAAATCGATTGAAGACAACCCTTCCTGACAATCAAAGTCCATAAGAGGATTTTTTATATTATTAAATCTAACCTAATTTTTTCGATAGTTTTAACACCACCTGTGAAATCAATGGCACAGACTTTTTAACAAATTTTATCCATCACTATTGCCCGGCTGACACCTGTTAGATCAACCGTGACATTTATATCTCTTGGCTGTCGGCTTCAGTCTTTGATCACCTGTACAAATGGATTTTTAAGTATTTAGATCGACTCAACATTTCAGCTATTTTTGACAAATACTAATACTAATCCACTAAAAAAGGCCTTCCGGCCTTTTTAGCTACTTCTTTAAAAATGAGCCTTCACCTTATAAATTGGTTGGCCCAAGGCCATGAACTTCTGTTCATATTCCGTTTCAACGTTACCGGCGACCTTATCAGCATCAGCATGCAAGTCCAAACTATAGTCTTCTGGCGTCCAGCGCATTCCAAAGTCCATGAAAGAAACCAAAGAATACTCGAAAAGATGACGGTTATCAGTCTTAAATTCGACTTCCCCACCCTCTGGCAAAACTGCCCGATAAGAAGACAAGAAAGTCTTATAAGTCAAACGACGGCTTTCATGTCGTGACTTTGGCCATGGATCAGAGAAGTTCAGGTAAATCTTTTGGATTTCACCCTTCTCAAAATAAGTTTCCACTCCTGAACCGTTACCGTAAAGATAACGCAAGTTTGGCAAAACGCCAACAGCCTCAAAAGACTTGCGGGCCGCAATCGCCACCGCCGTTTCTTGAATTTCCATCCCAATATAGTTAATCTGCGGGTTCTTCTTGGCCATTTCCATAATGAACTGGCCCTTTCCTGACCCAATTTCAACGTGAATTGGTTGGTCTTGGTCAAAGATTTCTTGCCAGTGACCACGCAACTTTTGTGCTTGTTCCTGGTCAATAACCAAATCTGTATGAGCTTCAAGCCAAGGCTTGGCCCATGGTTTCGAACGTAAATGCATAAGTATTTCCTTTTAATTCTTTTTGTGCAAAGTTTTTGGCAGCCAAAGTCCATAAAGAACCAAGGTTAAAAGTAGACCACCAATCAAAACGGCTAAGGCAGCTGCAGGACCGGCTATCAACAACATGACCAAGAAGGTCAAACCAATAACAGTACTAGTAATTTCGGTGAGGACAACCAAAAAGGTTTTTTCTTGCTGCTTTTTATCTGCAAAGGCTAACCGAGTCCACAGCACTGCCCGCGTTTTTTCAAAGACAGGAAGTAACTGAAAGTTAATCAAGTAAACCAACAAAACCATTCCTGCCGCCTGCAAGTAATAACCATCTTTAGGTAAAGCCACCAGTAAAATCATTCCGATTATGACCAAGCGCAGAACTAAGACAAACTCATCGCCACCGCGTAGGAGCTTAATCCAGAACAGTCGACGCACCGGTTCCTTTTGAAAAGAAAATCGGCCGAGAAGGTTATCCAAGTACGCACGACGTTTGACCGTTCCCTCCTGATTTGGTACCTGAGCAAATAGACCGTAAAACTGCCAAACAACTTGAAGATGCCGTTGGCTTGTGGTCAAAGCAACATGCCAATCGATTGTGCGCCGAGCTTGTTGGTGCTGAAAAAACCAGGTCAAAGCAGCCACAGTCAAAATAACGATAAATCCTGCCAGAACCCAGAGTCGCCATGAATGAGGTAACAAAACAATCGAAAAAGCCAAAACAAACGGCATAGCGAGGCGAATTAGCCAACTTGCTCGTGTTTGATCAAAACCGGTCCAAGTATTTCCCCGCTCATGGCGATCAAGGGCTTGAACAAGCATAAAGGCCTTACTGGCTACCATTGTCAGCAAGGATAGCGACCAATCAACAGGATTGCCGAGACCAATAAGATTCATTACTGGCCAGGCAAGACCAAGAAAAGCAATCTGCCAACCGGCTGCCAAGATGAAGGACCGGCGCCAAGCTTGGTTGAGGTAAGTTTTCGTCAGAAAGTTATCTCCAGCCGATAGAAAAATCCGGTCGGCCGGCTTAAGATAAGTCACAAAAGAACCGAACTGTTGAGCCAAAACTAACCAAAAAATGAGTCCCAACTGCCAATAGGATGGTAAAAAAGCAATTGGTGTTTCCAGGGATTGCTGAGCTAATAATTGAAACGACAGGATAGCCGCCCCAATTATGATTAACAGAAAGACGACAAAATGATCGTTAAACAGCAGGCGAAGGTAACGTTGATTTTGCCGATTCATAACCGCTGACCGGTCCTTGTAAAGCCGGTTTAAGTCAAGTTTCTTAGTGGCCGCCGTCATGAAAAGAGTTCATCCATTTCAACTAAGGATATCTGGTGTTCAGCCGCTAATTCTGCGGGACTTGCCTGCTCTCGAACCTCGCCCTGGTCCAACCAGACAAATTGATCGACAAAGGCTGCCGCTGAGGACAGCAAATGTGTCGTCAAAAGGATTGCACCGCCTGCCTTGGTTCGCTCCTCCATGAGTTGAACCAAAGCTTTTTGAGCCAAAACGTCCAGACCAAGAAATGGCTCATCGATGACCATTAATGGCGCTTTAAGACTAAAAGCCGCCACTAACATTACCTTTTGCTGCATGCCCTTGGAAAAATGCTTGGGTAGCCAGTGTAACTTATTATCCAAGCGAAAGGTTACCAACAAAGCCATCGCCTGATGCCAATGCTCCTGGTCATCGAGGCCGTGGCTAGCCAACATTAGATGAATGTGTTCCGCTAGGGTCAACTCGTCATAAAGAATCGGCTGCTCCGGAATATAGGCTAACTGCTCCTTAAAGGCAGTTGGATTTTCAACAAGGTCCACCTCGTTGAAAACAACCTTACCTGATCGAATTGGACGTTCTCCAATAACGTGCTTGAAGGTAGTCGATTTTCCGGCCCCATTTAAGCCGATTAATGCAACAATTTGCCCATCTGGTACCGTGATGGAGACGTCTTTTAAGACATCCTGACCAGCGTAGCCCCCATATAATTTTTTAATTGATAGTCCCATAGCCTTTATTATACCAGGTTCTAGTCTGATAACGGTTGTTTTACCTGAATTTTGCTATAATAGAAAATAAAGAAACACAGGAAAAAGGAGGCCATTATGGCAGATATTTTTGACAAAATCATCGCAGGAGAAATTCCTTCTTATAAAGTCTATGAAGACGACGACTTACTCGCCTTTTTGGATATTTCCCAGGTTACCCCTGGTCACACGCTCTTAATTCCCAAAAAGCACGTCGATGACATCTTCGCCTACGATGATGTCATTGCCCAAAAGGTTTTGCTGAAGTTACCGGCCTTAGCTCGTGCCATCAAGGCTGCCGATAAGACAATTACCGGCATCAATATCTCATCTAACAATGGTCCTTCCGCTGGTCAAACCGTCATCCATTCTCACTGGCATTTGATTCCCCGTCGTGATGGTGACGGGCTAAATGATGCCCTGGCACCGACGATCGATAACTCCGACCAGTACGATGAAAATCGCTACGAGGAACTAGCTCAAAATATTAAGAAAGAATTGGAGTAAATCATGGCATTTGCACGAGTAAAAGCAACTCTTAAAGAATTTAAGACGATTTTACGCCTTAGTCAGAAGGCAAAAAAACAGGTCACCGTCTTGACACAATCGCTCGAAGCAAACCAGGCTGATTTAGCAGAACTAAAACGGGCAGCTAAGCGCACCCAATATGAGAACCAAGTTCACCTCGATCGCATCAAAGATGTTCAGGAAAAAATGAAGACAACTCAGTCGAACCATTCGAAACTGTGATAGAATAGTCTTCGTATCAATTATTTCAATTCGGAAGGAAACTAATTTTATGCACCGCAAAGTTATCTGGGGATTCATCGTCATCGTCTTTATTGCTGGCGTTGCCTATCTCGGTTTGTCAACGTCAAAGACATTGGCCACAACCGATGCCGGTAAGATTACCCAAGAAGAATATTACGACAAGGTCAAGTCCTCGTCTGCTGGTAAGCAAGTCTTCGCCCAAATGGTGATTGATAAGGTCTTGGAAAAACAATACGGCTCACAGGTTTCAAAATCAGATGTTACCAATGCCTACACGACTTCCAAGGCTCAATATGGCGATTCATTTGCTTCAATGTTGTCACAATCAGGTTTGACAGACACTCAGTACAAGGATTCATTGCGTGAAAAGCTTGTCATGAACGCAGCCGTTAAGGCCAACTATAAGATCTCAAAGGATAAGTTAAACGACGCCTATAACAACTACGTCCCTGATACTACAATTTCTTTGATTACAGCCAAAGACGAGGATACCGCTCAACAGGCAATCGATGCCTTGAACAACGGAACTTCATGGGATGATGTCTACAAGCAGTATTCATCAAAGAACGCCCAAGTCAATAAGTCCGGTCAATTGCCTGCCTTTGATTCAACAAATACGACAGTTGATTCTGAAATTCGGAAGGCCGCTTTTAACCAGGATAACGGTACTTATTCATCATCACCAGTTAAGCCTTCATCTGGCTCAAACTACTACGTTGTCCGTACTGATAATATGGCAAGTAAGCCCGCCGAGAGCAAGGTTGAACAAAAGTTGAAAGATAAGTTGATCAGCGACTTCTTGAACGATTCAAACAACTCAACTGAAATTCAAAAGATTGTTGGTAAAATTCTCCGTCAGAACGATGTCACCATCAAAGATTCTGATTTGAAGAATGCCTTGTCAGGTTACTTAACTGCCGGCGTTTAATCAATCAGTGATAGTTTACAAACAAAAAGAGGATTCCGATTGGAATCCTCTTTTTTAGTGTTGTAGCTTGTAAGAGCACTTGGTTGCCCCGCTTCATTAAGAGTTTCCCGGACACACGAAGCCTTTGGCAAAACTTGCTTAAACACGCATGAACATCTGGCCAGGTTTCACTTGGTACCGATTTACCCACACCCTTTTTAAAATTCAGAACAGCGCCGTTGGGTCAATTGGCGACCCCGCTTCAGGGTCTTCTGGTGGTAGCGGTGGCAAATCGTCATCCGTTGGCCCCTCTGCTCTTTGAACACCTTCCGGACGGTAAAAGGCCCGGTTATCCATGGCAAAAATCCGCTTGGAAAACTCACCAGGTTCTGTTTGTTCCATAGCACCCGTCAGCATTTGAATTGAAGCATCCATCTCATCTAACTGATGCAGAATTTCGGCTTCCATCATCTGGGGGCGAACGGGTGATCCATACTCCAAAAGACCATGATGGGCCAGCACAACGTGTCGTAAAATCAGAACATCCTCCTGATTCAAATCCATCTTCAGCTCATTGACTGCTAAAACCAGTTGCTCGTCAATCAGCGTGATATGGCCGATCAGCTTGCCGGCCCGAGTATACTCCGTTGAGGCCGGTCCTGAAAGCTCAATCACCTTGCCCAAGTCGTGCAAAAGCGCACCGGCCAGCAACAAGTCCTTATTTAACTGAGGATAAAGATCGCTAACCGTTTCCGCTAAGCGCGCAATTGACAGGCTATGAAAGGCCAAGCCACGAGCAAAGGCATGGTGGTTCGTCTTGGCAGCAGGAAATTCCATAAAGTCATCGTGGAACTTCTTGAACAATTGGCGAACTAAGCGGTTCCATATTGGCTGAGTAATCTTAAAGATTGTATCCGTTAGCTCTGCTTCTAAATCAGCTTTTTTAACAGGGGCGCTTTTGATAAAATCTGCTGCTGAACTAGGTTCACCATTATCAGTCAAACGAAGTTGACTGATTTGAATTTGCGGGTTGCCTTTAAAAGCTGACCGAGTACCCGTAACCTTAACGACTCGGCCAGCTTGAAACTGTTCAATGCCTTCTTTAGTCACATCCCACAGGTTTCCAGGAATATCACCCGACCTATCGGCAAAGGTCAAAGCCAAATAATCCTTGCCAGTCTTCGTTTGACGAACTTCAGCCTTCTTTAACAAGGCAAAGGCATCAACCGGATCATTTTCGCGGTACTGTAATAATAACTTAGCCATTTATCTCTCCTAAATTAATCTGCTGGTCGGCTACTTGCTGACCGGTAAAAGTCCAAAAAAGAACTTGCCGGTCTTGCGCCAAGTCCTGTAATAAGGATAGCACTTCCGCTTGACGGTTCTCATCAAAATTTACAAAGGCATCATCAACTAGGATTGGCAAGCCTTCTGTTAACTGCAAACTTGTAATCAAGGCCAAGCGAACAGCCAAATAAGCCTGGTCTGCAGCTCCGGTCGACAACTCAGCCAAAGTGAAGGACTGATTGTTTCGGTCAAAAACTTGGACCTGTTTCTCCGTAATTTGCATTTTTGGGTAGTGGCCCAGGGTCAAACGCTGCAAGTAAGTTCCCGCTTGATCTTGAACCCGACTGCTCAAAGCTTGGTCCTGACCATTAAAAATAGTTTGAATCAAAGCCGGTAAAAGCGACTTTTCTAGGTATCGACCAAAGTCTTCGGTCAAGCGTGCCGCCCGGTTAGCCACCGCCTGGGTCAAATCCTGAAACTGGGTTTCAGAAACCAAGGCAGCCTGGTCAACTTGCAGGGCTTGGACTTGCTGGTTAGCCTGGTCTTGAGCAAACTCAAGGCGCTTTTGGTTTTCTACCAGATCCGTTACTGCCTTTTCTAAGGCAGGACGGTTTCGATATTTGACCAAACGTTGACGACGGTCTGCACCAATCTGTTGGTATAAATCAGCCAGGCGCTGGTCGTTCTTATCTCGGTCATTTTGCTTAGCTAAAGCAGTGGACAACTGACCAAGTGAGGTTAACCTGTTTTCTTGCAAAATTTTTTGTATCTGTGCCTGCACTTGATCACGTTCTTGATAAAGTTGGTGTTCAAGGTCGGCCACATGATCCTTTTCTACCCGGCGCTTTAAGCCGACAGCCGGATCCAAGCCGTACAGTTGACTGGCCTGATCGACGGCCGCCAGCAAATCTTGATAATTATCTTCCATTGATTCATGGAGATGGGTAAAGCGCTTGGCGTCAATTTGGTTCAAGTGGTGACTGATTTGGCTGGCTAACCTCTGGGTCTGACGGCCTAGGTCACGAGACAACTTTTTAGCATCTTGAGCCAACGTGGCAGCGTACTGGCCTGCCAGAATCGTTTCCTTATCCCAGGGTGCAAAGGGAGCCATCACTGCGGCAACTCGGTCATGATGACCTTTGGCTAAATAGCCAGCGACGAAAGTGGCAGCGGCTAAAAGAACTTCAACCGGTAGGGCCAATCGTAGAAAAAAGGATCCGATTAACAGCACCCCACTGGCCGCTGCTCCACCAAGCCAATAATTTTGTTCCTGAAGAAGACGGAAATCAGCGGTATTAAGCGGTTCTGGTGCTCTCCCACGAAATTGTTGTTTAAACTTTTCAACTTGCCGGTCGGCACTATGAATCTGTCCCAGTACTCCCTTGAGAGATTGGCTGGTTTCGGTCAATTTCTCCAGCACGGCCATAACTTCGGCCTGATTAAGGCTAGTCAATTGACTATCTTTAAGTTTAGCTCGACGTTCATTGGCCTCCTCTAGTTGCTGGTTCAGCCAGTCGAGTTGCAGGGCTAATTGCTTTAACTGTTCCTGATCCGCGGCACTAATTTTTTGTTGGGAACGGTTGACTTGCTGCCCACCATCAGCCCCCGCGGCTTCCAATGCCAGTGCTTCTTGATAAAGCTCCCAATAGGACAACAAATCCCGAGCCGTTATTAATTGCTCCTTAGTCACTGCTAATTGTTGGTCTTGGCCCGCAATTTGTTTCTGTAGGCCTTCCACCTGATTGCCTTTTTCAAGATACTGGCTTAATGATTGTGCCAGATCGAAGCGGCTTTCCTGCTGGTGCTGGTAAGCCTGACTTGCTAGGTTCAGCGGGCGCTTACCTGTTTTTTGTTTAGTAAAGAGTTGACTCCCCTCTTTTTGCTGGTCAGTTGCCCAGGCTAACCACTTTGACGCCCGCGGTTGCGTGTAGGTCAACAAGTGTTTTTCCAAATCAGGACCCGTCAACTGATTGACTAACTGTAAGTCTTTGGCATCGAAGGCAAAAATCTGCTCATAGTCCACTCGACTCAGTGGTCCAAATAGTTGGGTTAAAAATTCTTCGCCATCAGCCAGAGCCTGACCGTCCGCCAAGTTAACGACCGTTAACTCCGACTGTGTTCGATTCATTCGTTGAATACGATAGGTTTGCTGACTGATTTCTAAGTCCAGGTAGCCACCATATGCCGCTCCCGACCGTGGTTCATATTTTTGACTAGCTCGGGCCTTGTAGCCAAAAAAAACGCCCAAGATAAAAGCCTTAAGGGTCGATTTTCCGGCTTCATTTTGACCAAAAAAAGCCTGAAAGTCGGCCAAATCAGTTAGTGTTAAATCTGACCAACGGCCGAAACCAGAAATATGAATAGTTTTAATCTTCATCCTGGCCTCCTTCCACTAGGTCCTGGTAAAGACGGTCGGCTAAGTCGGCCTGCCCCTCTTCTGAATAAAAATAATCTCTGATAAACGTCGGAGCCTGATCAGAAAGCCACTGCCCAATACTGTCTGCCTGGACGACCCGGCGAATGGCTGCCTGTAGGTCAACATCAGCTGGCAATCCTGGACGTGAATGTTTCTGATTAGCAGCCTTTGTCACAACCTGAGCTTTGACCGGCCAGTAGTCACTAGTACTTTTTCGGCTAGCTTGTAAGGTTTCCAATAAGGTTCCAAAGCGCGCGGCAGCTTGAATATCCGGACCAACCTGCCCGGTTAATTCTAGTATCACCAAGGTTGGCTGTTCCCAGCGGTAAGCATTTAACTGGCCCTGCAAAGTTACCAAATCAGGACAGTTCGAGATTTCGACTTGCTGCCATAAAACAGGCGCAACTGGATAAAACTCCGGTACTAGACCTTGACCATCCTGGTCGGACACTAGGAAAAAACCTTTTTCGCCAGTCTCATTGTGGTTGAGACCCTGGAGGTTACCAGAATAGGCAACTACAGGGTTACGGTTCAAAATTTGACGAACATGAATATGGCCAAGGGCCCAGTAATCATACCCCTTTGCCATCATGTCCTTTAATGAGAAGGCCGCATAGTTCTCACCTTCCTGGCCAACCACGCCGTGATACATCCCTAAATGATAATCAACTCCAGCCTGCTTGACCGGATAACTCGGCAAAGCTGACTGACGATGGTGTTGATTCGTATAGGAAAAGGCTGAAATGGAAACTTTTGCACCTGATTTAGTCGTAATTGTCTTTGTTTCAACTTCCGGGCCAAAAACCAAAACTCGCTCTGGCCAAGTTGGATGGACTTGCTGTCCTTGCTGGAAATCGTGGTTTCCAAAGGAAATGGCGGACCAAATGCCAGCCTGATTCAACTGCGTCAAGACTTTCGTTAAGTGCTCCTGAATAAGTGGTGAATTGTCGGCACCGTGGTACAGGTCACCTGGGAATAAAACCAGATCAACCTCTTGGTCAACCGCAAATTCAAGCAAGCGGTTCAGCGCCGTAAAAGTCGCCAATTGAACCTTTTTTTGAAAGTCCGGGCTCAGCTTTTGGCTCAATCCGGTAAAGGGGTTGCCCAGATGAACATCCCCGGCATGAATAAAACTAAGCATAGTCTTCCTTCCACTGTCTTTTCATCAACTCGCCCAAAGAGAACAGGCGTTCGTATTCTCTATTATACAAAATACGTCCCTACTTTTGCCACTAACCACAAGGAATTTCGTATTTTTTTCATAAAAAAAGCAAGAATCGTAGAGACGATTCTTGCCTTCTGATTTAGCTAATATTATTACTTATTCTTCTTACGACGTGAGAAAATTCCAAGTCCTGCAAAGCTAGCAAATAGAGCAAACAAAAGATTCGTATTGGACTGACTTCGTTCAGACCTCAATCCCGTATTTGGCAAAACGTGATTGGTGTCAGCCTGAGGATTAACAACTTTGTCAATTTGATTTTGACCAACCACATTTCCATCATGGGAATCAGTCGTTGTCGTGCCCTTAGGCTCATCCTTCGTGTATTTAACGGTGTAAACCAAGTCACTTGAATCTGGCGTTACATTTTGAGCAGCGATGCTCGTTTGGTCAGCCGTATAACCCTGTAATGTCGGACTGGTTACTGCTGCAAAACTTTGATTTGCTATCCAATTACCATAGATCTTTTCACCAGTTACGGCATCAGTTGAGACACTACGAGTGAAGATAATTGGCGTAGCCACATAGTCATCAGCTGCCTTACTACCGTCAGCGTACTGATAGTGAATTGTTTCATTAACCGTCTTCGTATCAGTTGATTCAGCCGGCGCATTTTTAGTGTAAGTAACGATGAAATCTAAATCCTTTGAATCACCATCAACTGTTTGAGCTGCAATTTCGGGCTGATTTGCGGTATAACCCTTCAGTGCTGGACTGGTTACAGCTGGGAAACTTTGATCTGCAGTCCAGTTACCATAAGTTTTCTCGCCAGTTACAGCATCTGTTGAAACCGTCCGTGTCAAAGTAACTGGAGTGGCAACGTAATCAGCAGCAGCCTGTCCACCATCAGCATATTGATAATGCACGGTTTCATTAACCGTCTTCGTTTCATTGGTTACGGTTGGAGCATCCTTAGCGTACGACAAAGTTATCGTCGTTGGCTGATCACTTGTTCCAAAGGCACCGACTAATGCCGCATCAGCTTTTTGATAATGATAACCTTTAATACTTGGTGTATCAACAGTATAGACAGTTCCCGTCAAACCAATCAATTTTTTTTCAGGCATTCCAGCAATCTCTTGATTGTTTTCGTCCGTATAACGAACAATCACTCTGCCCTGTTGAACATTAGGACTAGATGGAGAAGCAATCGTTACACTACCTGTTGCCTTCGCCATTGAATAGAGGGTCTTGCCGGTAGAATCTGTCGTTTGATAAACAACTTGATAGCTAACTGTGTACGTCCCTGGCTGCTTATTATTCCAAGCGGCCGTTGCACCACCATCGTTTAGTATCTGAATATCCTTGGTTAGATCAACGTTACCACTATCTGTTGTGACACTGGCCGTTACATCTGATTTTAGCCAAGCGTTCACATCAGGAATGTTATCAGTAGTCATTGCGAACTTAGACTGTGGAACTGAAAGAACCGGTACCGCAGCAAAATAATCATGTGGATTTTGCCAAGTCATTTTGTATGAAACATCCCAACTACCAGTTCCTTGATTATCAGTATAGGGTTGATCATAAGTATAAGTTCCCTGATAATCTGGAGCAATTAGATTAAAGAAAACGGTCATGTTTTGAATGTTCATACCATCAGGAATAATCAATTGTGCTTCAGTTGAGGATAAAGGAACTAAAATAAAACCTGGATGGGCCTGTCCGTCAACATCTCCATTCTGAATTTGACTTAAAGTACCCCAGCCCTGACCTGCAGTGGTAGTCCCATTTTTTGGTAACTTGAAACGGAATGAATTGTAATCAATCGAAGCATCGGGACCAGAAACTTTAAACAGATATTTTCGACCGGTCAATGATTTTGAGTTATCTTGATCCGGTTGCAAGATATCATAAAGGCTCATTACATTTGTTGTAATAGTTTTCCCATCTTGATTAATCTGATTAGAAAAAACTTCTGGCCAGTGACTAACCGCATCATTAGTCGTAATATCATCACCACTATACTTGTGATCATTATTTCCGACACCAGTTCCAGGGGCTTGCATACGATTAGTACCAGCCGGCAGAGGCTGTGCAGGAGGCACTGCCCCTGTACTAAACTTGGCATAAGAAACTGGAATGGTTAAACTTTTCCCATCAGAAGCAACAAATGTAGATGTAATCACATTATCGCTTGTATCGGGTGCATCAGACTTAATGGGGGCATGAACTCCGAAACCAAATGAACCAACTTGATTTTCAAAATTCTTAGAGAAAGTAAAAGTCAGCGTATTTGATGAAGCGTCATGAGAAAAAGTTCCATATTGATTACCACCGGTAGTAGTAACCGCATCCCAATTAACCAAATTGTTAGGAATAGTCAACGTAATCTTGTCACCGGCTTTAACAGAAGTGGCCAAAGAATTAAAACTGACATTCACTGTTAAATTCAGTGTGTTACCAGCAGCCAAGGTTTGAGCTTCGTTAGAAATTGAAATTTGCAATCCAGAAAGGTTTGAACTATCAGCTGAAGTTTGCCCACTTCGCACAAGAGTGTCATCAGATTTTGTAGCATCTACCGAAGCTGTACTGCTTGATGGTGTTGTATCAGCCGAGACCTTTTCTTGATTGGCTAAAGATCCACTCGTTGCAAACAATGAAAAAACAACAATTGAAGCATATACCAACTTTTTCCCTGATTTATACATCTTGTAATGTTCAATTTTCTGTTCCATACAAATCTTCCTTATACATTTATTAAATTATTTATGTTACAAACACATTATAACAAATGCTTTTATTTTTTCAATATATCAAATAACAAATAAATCTACTTCATTTATAAAAAAACCGACCTACAGCCGGTTTTAAAATATGGATTAATAGTTCATGAAATAGTTATCCAATTCCCACTGTGAAACGAATTGACGATATGACGTATATTCGATGCGCTTTGCTTCGATAAACTTATCAGTAATATGAGTACCAATTGCATCGATGACAACATCATCATTACTTAATTCATCAAGGGCAGCCAACAACGTATCGGGCAAGTTTACAATCCCGGCCTTCTTACGTTCGTTTTCGTCCATCAAGTAAATGTTTTTATCAACTGCAGTCGATGGTTCCAACTTGTTATCGATACCATCCAAACCTGCTGATAAGATTGCAGCCAAAACGGTGTAAGGGTTGGTTGTTGGGTCAACTGAACGCAATTCCAAGCGAGTAGCTAAACCACGTGAGGCAGGTACTCGCACCATTGGTGAACGGTTTGATGCTGACCAAGCAACATAAACTGGGGCCTCAAAGCCAGGCGTCAAACGCTTATATGAGTTAACCGTTGGGTTAGCCAAGGCAGTCAAGGCCGGGGCGTGCTTTAAAACACCACCCAAGAAATGCATTGCTGTATCAGACAAACCCAAATTCTTGTCAGCATCATGACCATCAAAAACATTGCCTTGCTTATCAAACAAAGACATGTTTGTGTGCATTCCTGAGCCATTGATACCAGAGACTGGCTTTGGCATGAAGGTAGCATAGTAACCGTTCTTACGGGCGATTGTCTTCACAACCAACTTGAAAGTCTGAATCTTGTCAGCCATGTCAACAGCGTCCGAATACTTGAAGTCAACTTCATGCTGACCAGCAGCAACTTCGTGATGGGCAGCTTCAACTTCAAAGCCCATCTTTTCCAGTGTCAAAACGATTTCACGACGAACATTTTCACCACGATCCAATGGAGCCAAGTCGAAGTAGTTTCCATGGTCGTTTAGTTCCATGGTTGGTTCACCCTTTTCATCTAACTTGAACAAGAAGAATTCTGGTTCAGTACCAACGTTAAAAGCAGTAAAGCCTTCGGCTTCGGCGCGTGAAACGGCAGCCTTTAAGGCAATTCGTGGGTCCCCTTTAAACGGCGTCCGGTCCTTTGAATACACGTCTGCAATCAAACGAGCAACTTTTCCACCATGCGCGTCAGTTGCCCATGGGAAAATCATGAATGTTGACAAATCAGGATAAAGATACATATCAGATTCGTTAATCCGAACGAATCCTTCAATTGAAGAACCGTCGAACATCAGGTCATTATCTAAGACCTTGTCCAGTTGTGAAACTGGCACTTCAACGTTCTTGATAGCGCCCAACACGTCAGTGAATGTCACGCGAATGAATTCAACTTGTTCGTCTTGAACGATCTGCTTAATGTCTGCTTTTGTGTAAGAAGGTTTTGCCATTGGAGACTCCTTTACTTGGCTGCTATAGTGGGTACATTTTTTCTTGGCTGAAGGCTTTCTCCAGCCAAGCTGGCCAACTGGTCAGCTTTTTCAATCATCAATTCATTGTTCACAAAATACATTTTGTTCGGTCAATCAACCGTCAAAATCAGTGGTTATTAAAGCGAGCAATTTGAGCAAATTCATCTTGCAATGAACGGCGCAGACTGCTATCAGCACCAATCTGTTGCTGATTTTTCCGCTCGGCCTTAGCAAAGAGTTCTTTGATATCGGCAGTAGAATCACCAGCATCGAGGTAATCTTTAATTTGCAAGAGGCGGTCAATATCATTTAGAGAAAACCGCCGTTGACCACCCTTACCACGTTTTGGAGTGATTAATTCGTGCTGTTCATAGTAACGAATCTGGCGGTCGGTTAGAAGAGTCAACTCACGGACGGCTGACATTGGTAAAACGGCTCGGTTACGTTGCAATTCAGAACTGGACATGAAAAACTCCTTTCAGCTGGTGATGAAAACCTTACTTGGCTTCGTACCAGGTGGGACCGGCATGGTCCTCAACTTTCAATGGTACGGACAAATGAACGGCGGAATCCATCACGGAGGTTACTAACTTTCGTACTTGCTCTAACTCCTCTTTTGGACATTCAAAGACCAGTTCATCGTGAACTTGCAAAAGCATTTTGGCTTGTAAGCCCTCTTTGGTTAAGGCCTGGTCAACCTTAATCATGGCAATTTTAATAATATCAGCTGCCGAACCTTGGATTGGCGAATTCATTGCTGTTCGTTCAGCAAACGATCGACGGTTAAAGTTCTTGGAATTGATCTCTGGCAGGTAGCGACGGCGATGTTCAATCGTTTCAACAAAACCATCTTGATGAGCCTGATCCTTAATCTGTTCCATCCATCCATGAATCTTAGGGAACTCCTTGAAATAAGTTTCGATAAAGGCCTTAGCGTCCTTGCGCGAAATGCCAAGGTTCTTTGATAAACCAAAATCAGAAATACCATAGACAATGCCAAAGTTAACGGCCTTAGCCGTTCTGCGATGGCTAGCATCAACCGGTTCATCGGCCTTCAAGCCAAAGACGGCGCGAGCCGTTTCGGCGTGAATGTCATCATCATCCATGAAGGCCTTCTTCATGTTTGGATCACCAGTAATGGCGGCCAAGACCCGTAATTCAATCTGCGAATAATCCGCACCGAAAATCAACCAGTCGGGATGACTGGGAACAAAGGCGTGGCGAATTTTACGCCCCTCCTCCGTCCGCATCGGAATGTTTTGCAGGTTCGGGTCAACCGATGACAGCCGACCAGTCTGAGTCAACGTCTGTAAGAACCGGGTGTGGATTTTTTGATCAGCTTGATCAACAACGGCCAAGAGGCCATCAACATAAGTCGATTTAATCTTGGCCAGTTGCCGATATTCAAGAATATGGCTAACGATTGGCGCCTGTGGTGCCAATTCTTCCAAGACTTCAACAGCAGTTGAATAACCGGTCTTTGTCTTCTTAATCACTGGCAATTTCATCTTTTCAAAGAGCAACGTCCCTAACTGCTTGGTCGAATTAATGTTAAATTCCTCACCGGCAATCCGATAAATTTCTTCCTTGAGTTGGCTAATTTTTTCGTCAAGTTCCTGGCCCATCTTTTCCAAACGGTCTTCCCTAACGGCAAACCCTTGGGCTTCCATCTTGGCTAAGACAAATGACAATGGCAACTCAACATCATGGTAGAGATCTGTTTGCTTGTGCTCAGCCAATTCCTCAAAGGCCTTGTCACGCAAGCCATAAAGCACTTCCGCCTTGTGTCCAAGGTGATCATAAACCTCCTGATCATCAGTGGGCACAGCAAACTTGGCACCTTTGCCATAAAAATCTTCATCAGCTGGCAGATACAAACCGAAGCGAGCGGCTAGGGTTGACAAGACATTGTCATTGCCAACTGTATCGAGCAGATAGGCGACGAGCATAAAGTCAAAATCAACACCAGCAAGCTGCAAATCCAAGCGATGCATCAAAACCCAAACTTCCTTGGCATTGAAAAGTCGTAACTTCTGTTTTGGGTTTTCAATCAAGTCACGGAGTGTCTGATTTTCAAACCAGGTAAAGTCAAGACTGGCAAAGTACCCCAAATCATCATTACCGATAGCAAAGGCTAACATGTCAGCTGTATGATAATTATCCGCATCTGTATCGATCTGAATCGCTAAGGTATCTGCTTTGGCAAGGGCAGCTAAGGCCACATCGTTCAATTCCTTGACTGGCTGAAAATTAGCGTCTCGTGACTCGACCTCTTCAACGGAAGTATCATCTTGACCAACCAATTGATGCGCTTTAAGCTTGGCCAGCGCTGATTTGAAATGTAAGCTCTCAAACAGTTCAACCAAGCCCTTGGTTTTCGGTCCATTGTAGGCTAAGTCGCCCAAGGAAATTGATAAATCAGCATCAGTAATGATTGTGGCCAATTTTTGTGCGCGATAGGCAACTTCCTTATCCGCAATCAAATTTTCCTTCATCTTGGACTTTTTCATATCGTCAACATGGGCGTATAAGTTATCCAGATCATGGTATTCAGTTAACAGTTTTAAAGCTGTCTTTTCACCAACCTTTGTTACCCCAGGATAATTATCAGATGTATCACCAGTCAAAGCCTTTTTATCAATAATCTGTGCTGGTGTCAGCCCGAACTTTTCTTTTATATGAGCAGGTGTGTATTCTTCAATCTGAGTCACACCTTTTTTGGTAATTTTCACAGTCACCTGATCGGTAGCCAACTGCGTCAAATCTTGGTCTCCGGTAATGATGGTGACGTCATCACCCGCTTTTTCTCCTTCCCTTGATAGTGTCCCAATGATATCGTCTGCTTCCAAACCATTTTGTTCATAGTTATGAAGACCATGTGCTAACACCATTTCACGCAGGTATGGAAATTGTTCCTTAAATTCAACCGGTGTCTTATCCCGACCACTCTTATAGTCAGCATAAAGATCACCACGAAAGGTTTCCTTACCTGATTGAGCATCCCAAGCGACAAGAGCATAGTCAGGTTGCATTGGTAAGACGATTGATTCTAAAAAGTTATTAAAAGCCACAAGGGCATTGGTATGTAATCCTTCCGGTGTTACCATTCGGTCTAGCTGTTGGTACATCGCGTAGAAAGCCCGAAACGCCAGCGAATTTCCATCAATTAAGAGTAGTTTTTTAGTCATTGGTTAGTCCTTATTTAACTTGTTTGTAGTTTAGCACAAAAAAAGCTCGCCGAAGCGAGCGATGTTAGTTTTTCTGACGTGTTAATTTCGGTTATCGCCGAAAAGTTGGATCAAAGCGTAGAAAATGTTCATGAAATCAAGGTAGAGCATCAAAGCCCCAGACACGGCCAACCCGGTTGTCTGAGCTTCACTCGCACCGTTAGCTGACAATTGAACATAAACCCGACGCAATGTATTGTTGTCGTAAGCGGTGTACAAAGCAAAGACGATAACAGTTGCCACTGAAATCAACAAGTGCATGATTGAAGAACCCATGAAGATATTAATTACTGATGCCACAATGATCCCAATCAGTGAGCCAAAGAGGATTGGGCCCATTGAAGCCATTGACTTCTTTGAAAAATAACCATAGGCAGCCATACCGGCAAACAAAGCCGCAGTTGAAATAAAGGCAGCACCGACTGAAGCAACCGTGTAAACAGCCAAAATCAAACCAAGCGTTAAGCCTTGGACAGCCGAAAAGGCCATCAAAAGACCAAAGGCCTTGGAGGGATCATTGGCAAATGAAGCGTTGCGAATCATGGCCACAATGACCAATTCAACGACAACAACCGCTGCCATCCCAATCCAGCTACCCAAAAAGAGTTGGGCAACTTGTTGCAAAAAGAAATGTTGAACGACATAGCCGGCAACGGCCGTTACAGCCAAGGCAATTGCCATATAGCCATAAACACGCTGGAAGAAGGACTTCATGCCTTCATCAGCGCCCGTCACATCGCGGCGAGCGTTCATATCAAAATTATCCATCAGATACCTCCCATTGGTATTGTCAATTTTTCTATCTATATGATAACAAAAAAATCTTAATCTTAGATTAAAGGGTCTTCCCTTAATTCAAATCAGGCAAAGTTTGGCCAAGCAGTTTTTCATAAGCGTACTCGTACTTTTGAATATCACCGGCTCCCATAAAGACCAAAACAGCGTCACGGTGTTTCAACAGTGGTGATATATCGTCTTCCTTCAAGACAACAGCGCCATTTGGCAAAGCATCGGCGATGTCTTGGGCAGAAACTGTTCCTTTGCTTTCTCTGGCAGAACCAAATATTGGCGTCAAGTAAACCGTATCAGCCGCCTGCAAAGCCTGGGCAAATTCATCCTTATAAGCAATCACCCGAGTAAATGTGTGCGGCTGGAAAACCGCCACAATTTCCTTTGCTGGGTACTTCTGCCAAGCAGCATCAATCGTCGCTTGAATTTCCGTTGGATGGTGGGCGTAGTCATCAATAATGACAATGTCCTGAACTTTCTTTTCAGAAAAGCGGCGCTTGACCCCAGGATAAGTCAACAAGTGCGCGCGAACATTCGCCAAATCCAAACCTTCCAGGTATGCAACGGCAATGACCGCTGTGGCATTATAGACGTTATGCTGACCAAAAATTGGAATCGCAAATTCGCCCAAGTCCTGCCCTTTAAAGCTGACTGAAAAAGTTGAGCCAGCAGTCGTCTTCTTAACATTGCTAATCAAGAAGTCATCACGGCCGGCCTGATCACCGTAATAGTAAACGGACACGTCAACTCCCAACTTCTGCAAACTTGGATCATCACCCCAAGCCACAATGCCCTTTTTAACACCTTTGGCAAAATCAACAAAAGCCGAGCGAACATCTGCCAAATCATGGTAGTAATCCGGATGATCAAAGTCAATGTTGGTCAAAATGGCATAGTCCGGATGGTATGGAGCAAAGTGACGCCGGTATTCATCAGCCTCTAAAACGAAGAAATCAGAACCTGCCACACCGTGGCCAGTTCCGTCCCCAATCAAGTAAGAGGTCTTGGCAACGTTCTTAAAGACGTGTGACAAAAGACCGGTAGTTGATGTTTTACCGTGAGCCCCAGCGACCGCAATAGTCGTGGCCTGGTCAATTTGCCTAGCAACGGCCTCCGGATAAGAAATCATCTTAACCCCAGCTTGTAATGCGGCCTGAACTTCAACCTGGTCATCCTCAAAGGCGTTACCACGGATAAAAGTCGCATCCTGATTATCCAAAACGTTTTGAGCGTCAAAAGGTAAAATTTTAATGCCTGCCTGCTCAAGTGGCGCCTGTGTATAGGTAAACTGGTCAATATCCGACCCCAAGACCTCATTACCTTGGTCATGCAAAATTTGGGCAAGAGGTCCCATTCCAGTACCCTTAATCCCGATCAAATAATACTTCTCTGACATGACAATCGCCCCTCTTAATAGTTTGTATCAATCAAGCCGTCCGCATACAAACTTTGGGCAGCAACAGCATCAAAAGCCTGGCCAATTTGGCCAAAATCAGCTGGCAGAACTAGTGCACCTGGCTTATCAGGTGCACCTGGTAACTTAAGTTCGCGGCCAGAAACAATCATCCCAGCTGATGGCACACCACGCAAAGCGCCATCCCAAATAATGGCACCGGAAGGCATCATTGTGCCGGGCTTAGCAACAACAACACGGATTCCCTCTTGCATGTTCGGAGAACCAGAAACTATTTGGAGGTTTTTCCCATTACCAACGTTTGCCTGAGTCACGTGCAAGTGATCAGAATCAGGGTGTCCAGTCATTGAAACGACTTCACCAACAACCAAGTTTGATTGTTCAACGGCAATAGCATCGTCAAAACCAGCATCTTGCAGAATCTGGTTCACTTGAGCAACTTGGCTTTCCGTCAAAAAAACTTGACCGGCTTGGTCAGTCAATGCTAAAGCTGGGCCGACCCCATTAATATTGATGCCCAATGTTTGCTTACTTTGCGCATCAACCACCTTGGTCACCTGTCCCTTGGTTTCTTGGGTCACCTTGCTTGTCGCTGGCGCAAAGGTTAGCATTAAAATATCGCCAACTGCTGCCTGATTATAAACTGCAATCATGATTTTTTATCCTCTATCTCAAAATTTTTTTCAATTGCTGGCTATCCGCTCTTCAGGCAGACAATGAATCTAGGTAAGCCAGTAATAATTGGGCTGATTTTTGGCCGGCCTCGACAACGAATTCATCAAAAGTCACAGATGATTCACCATTAGCCAAATCAGAAACGCCCCGCAAGACAATAAACGGTACGTTAAAACGCGTTGCAACTTGGGCAACGGCTGCCCCTTCCATTTCGGCCAAAAGGGCCTGCGGAAAGTGTTGTTTAATTTCTTCTTTTTTGTCTTGTTGAACAAAGCTATCACCAGAGACAATCAAACCGGCCTGGCTATCCGTCAAGGCCTCAAACGCCTGAACCAAGTCTGCATCAGCTTCAAAATAAGCTGGTTGGGCTGGCAACTGTCCGAAGTCATAGCCAAAGACCGTAACGTCAGCATCAAAGTATGTTAATTTCGTACCAATCACCAGGTCACCTATGGCTAATTCTGGTTGCAATGCGCCGGCAGAGCCGGTATTGATGACCAAATCCACGTCAAAAACCTGGGTTAAAATCGTCGTTGCCGTTGCAGCAGCGACCTTACCAATCCCTGATTCCGCTAAAAAAATTTTTTGACCAGCATATTCACCAACCAAAACTGTCAAATCAGCAAAGTCTTTTTCAACTGGGTTTTGGATAGCGTTCGTCAATGCCTTTTTTTCTTCCGGCATTGGGGTAATAATTCCAATCTTCAAAGTAGGTTTCCTCGCTGATCTTTAGTTAAAATTGACAAAGAAAAAGAAAAGATAGGTCAAAACAATCAAAACTGCTACTAAAATCATCCCACGGTTATAGCGGTATGCTAGACGGTCTGTCTTACCCTTTTCTGTTAATTCACCATTTGATCCCAGTTCAAAGCGACCTTTTTTAGTCAGGCGCATCTCGGCTCGGTTTTCCGGCTCCACCACTGTAATTTGATCCGGGTGGGCCTTTTCATATTCACGCTCAACTTGCTTGCGTATCTTTGCCCGCTTCTTATCTTCACGACTTTGCCCTGACCGGGTGAAAAAATGATTATTTGCCATTTGTTAATCTCCAATTTGTCCAGTAGAAATAAGCCGTCAACGTCTTTTGATCATTGAGTTCGCCTCGTTGATAAAGCGCGGCCATTTCATCATAGGAAACCGTCAAGAGGTCCAAAGATTCGCCGTGGTCCTGTGGCAGTTGTTTAGCATTTACCAGAGCTGTCATATCGGTTGCTAGGTAAAGGACAATTTTTGCATCCGTAAAGCCAATGGCTTCATAAACAGTCGCAAATGCCGTCAAAGAACCGGGATGAAAACGAATCTCTTCGTTGAGTTCCCGGATAGCAGCTTGCCGTGCGGCTTCCTCTTGGTTTCCGTGGTCGCGACTGTCAACTTTGCCAGCCGGGATTTCTAGAACAAAATCATCGGCTGCAGCGCGCCATTGACGAACTAAGATAGCGTGATCGGCATCTACTAGTGGCAAGATTCCAACGGCCAAGGCATGGTGGACGATATCACGTTGCGCCTTACTTCCGTCAGCAAGTTCCACATGGCGCTTCTCAACAGAGAAAATCTTGCCTTGGTAAACATCTTGCTTTGATAAAAACCGTTCTTTTTCCGCCATGCTTAGTCCTTTCTGTCGATAACCTGGACTTGGGCAGCCTGAAAGGCGTCCTTGCCTTGAACCAGGACGTAGGCAACTCGTTGCCCCTGGTGAAGGGATTTAAAACCATCACCAGCAATGCCGTTAAAATGGACGTAAACGTCCGGTCCCTTTTGATCGGGTGTGATATAGCCATAGCCACGTTCGGCTTGCCAAATTTTTACTGTTCCATATTTCATAGCTCTATTATAGCAAAAAACGGTCTGAATCGCTTAGTAAAAGTCTTCTTTCTGTCAAATCAGTACTGAAATTGACCAAAAAAAAGACGACAAAAGTCGTCTTTCAATCCTGTTTTGCTTTAAATAATCGCAATCAAGATAAAGTTAATCAAGAAGAAGGCGGTAATCACCAGCAAAATTGGTGGCAACGTCTTGAATTGCTTTTGGGCAATCTTGACAACAATATAAAAGATAAATCCTGCGGCAATTCCATAAGAAATTGAATAAGAGAAGGCCATAAAAATTGACGTAAAGAAGGCTGGCAAGGCGACCGCCAAATCTGCCCAATCAATCTTTTTAAACTCAGCCATCATCATGATTCCAACCACAATCAACAGTGGTGCGATAGCGGCCGTTGGCACAATCGATACCAATGGTGCCAAGAAAAGCATCAATATGAAGCCAATCGAGGTAATGACATTGGCCAAACCAGTTCGGCCACCCGCCGCGACCCCAGTCGCTGATTCAATGAAGGTTGTCGTATTCGAAGTTCCAACAGCTCCCGCTAAGGTCGTCGTAAAGGTATCGACAACCAAGGCCTTGTCCATCTTCGAATTAAAGGAGTTATCAGCAACAAAGGCTTCTTGGTCTTCCTTAGAGAAAATACCGGTCTGGTTACCAATGCCAATCAAAGTTCCAATCGCATCAAACAAACCAGTTAAGCCCATTGCGAAAATCGTTACGACCGCCAAAATGGTCTTTTGCCAAGTACCAAAGAGTGACTGCATACCGTGTGGACCAAAAGCAGCACCAAAGGTAGATGAAAATTCAGCAAAGGCGTGTGACAAAGAAGTTGCTGATGACAGTTGCACATCTGTCACCCCCATTGGAATACCAATCAAAGTCGTTGCGATTAGCGTAATCAAAAATGCGCCTGGGACCTTTTTAATCAACATAAAGGTTAGCAACAGCAAGCCAATCAAGGCCAAAAGTGCTGGTGCTTGCGTAAATTTCGTTAATTCTGGTGTTACCCCACCAGAAGCCAACAAGGAGGTCAATGGACCATGAACTGATCCACCATGATAGGCTTGATCATTAACGGTAATCAAGTTGTTACCATCAATAACAAAGTTGATGAATCCAGCATTCTTCAAGCCAATATAGGCCACAAAGACACCTAACCCACCACCAATTGCGGCTTTTAACTCAGTTGGAATCGCCTTCACGATTGCTTGGCGACCATGGGTCAACGTAATCATGACATCCAAAATTCCAACCAAGAAAACAATGGCCAAAGCCTGTTGCCACTTAAAGCCAAAGCCAAAGACGATGGTATAAGTAAAATAGGCCTGCATCCCAATTCCAGGGGCTAGAGCAAAAGGAACGTTGGCATACAAGCCCATCGCCAAAGTTCCAAAAACGGCCACAATAATGGCTGACACGAAGACAGCCAAAGCTGGCATCCCCGTTTGACCCAAAATTTGTGGGTTCAAGAAGAAAATGTAAGCCATGGACACGAAAGTCGTAATCCCGGCCACCACCTCACGGCGTACCGTGGTGTTGTTTTCTTTGAGTTTAAAAAATGATTGCATGCTATCCGGCTGGCAAAGCGCCGGCTCCTTTTCTTATTTTTTTGATAACTGCTGATATCCGCCACAGCAGTGGTGCACTTTTGTCTTAACTATCTCACGGCCCTGCTGAAAAAGCAAACATTAACTATCTCGCGAACCGACTTAAAAATCAAGCATTAACTGCCTAACAGTTCCATCGAAAACATCCGACGTGAACTATCCGCTGGCCAGAGCTAAAAGTCAAACAAAGACAACTGATTTTCATCCGGCAAATCCGAGATGACCGAGTGCAACGTTAAGAACTCAATAATGGTCTGCGAAACCTTTCCCCGCTTTTTCAAGTCTTCCTTACTAATAAACTTCTTTTCGACACGAGCCGCCACAATCTGCTTGGCCACGTTATCGCCCAAACCAGGAATTGTTGAGAATGGTGGGATCAACTCATTCCCATCGATGACCCAATCCGTCGCTTCCGACCGATAAAGGTCGACCATCTTAAATGAAATCCCCCGTTCTAATGCTTCATTAGCCATTTCCAAGACGGTCTGCAAATCTTGGTCACCCTTGGTAGCATCGTTGCCAAGATCACGAATCTTGGCGATAGATGATTTAACTGCTTCCTTACCACGAGCCATGGCAACTACGTCAAAGGCAGAGGCGCGGACTGAGAAATAAGTTGCGTAATAGACCGCTGGGAAGTAGACCTTAAAGTAAGCAATCCGCAGTGCCATCAAAACGTAAGCCGCCGCGTGGGCTCGGGGGAACATATACTTAATCTTCAAACAAGATTCGATATACCACTCTGGCACCTCATGCTGACGCATCAGAGCCTGGTACTCATCAGTAATCCCTTTTCCCTTTCGAACCTTTTCCATGATGTTAAAGGCATCTTCTGAAGGCAGACCATAGCCAATTAAATCGGTCATGATTTTGTCACGGGTTCCAATCACCGTAGCGATTGTCGCCGTGCCGTTTTCAACCAAGTCGTGGGCGTTTCCAAGCCACACATCCGTTCCGTGGGACAGACCAGAAATCTGTAGTAATTCCGAATAAGTGTGTGGCTGCGTGTCTTCTAGCATCCCGCGCACAAAGTTCGTTCCAAATTCGGGCAACCCAAGGGTTCCGGTCTTCGAATTAATTTGTTCAGGAGTTACCCCCAGGGCTTCAGTTGAGGTAAAGAGGCTCAAAACACCCGGATCATTGGCTGGAATTGACTGTGGATCAATCCCAGACAAATCCTTGAGCGTACGAACCATCGTTGGATCATCATGTCCCAAAATATCCATCTTCAAAAGGTTATCGTGAATGGAATGATAATCCATGTGAGTCGTCTGCCACAGGGCCGTTTGGTCATCAGCTGGGTATTGCACCGGCGTAAAATCATAAATCTCATAATCAGCCGGGACAATCAGGATGCCACCAGGATGCTGCCCCGTTGTCCGCTTGACCCCAGTAATACCAGAAGCCAAACGTTCCACTTCAGCGCCACGGTAGTGCTGATCATGGTCACGCTCATAGGCTTTCACATAACCAAAGGCCGTTTTTTCGGCTACGGTCGCAATCGTGCCGGCACGATAAACTTTCTTTTCACCAAACATCACCTTCATATAGTTATGGGCAATTGGCTGGTAATCACCCGAGAAATTCAAATCGATATCAGGCACCTTATTTCCGGTGAAGCCCATGAAGGTTTCAAAGGGAATGTTTTGCCCGTCACCAATCAGCATTTCACCGGGATGGTTTGGGTCTTCCTTGTCAGGCAAGTCATAGCCCGAACCATACTGCTTTTCATCGGCTAACTCAAAGTAATCACCATGAGCCGACCGATAGTGTGGTGGTAAAGGATTAACCTCGGTAATTCCAGACATGGTCGCCACGAAGGATGAGCCAACCGATCCACGAGAACCAACCAGGTAGCCGTCCTTATTGGACTTGGCCACCAGGCGTTGGGCAATCATGTAGTGAGGCGCAAAGCCGTTCCCAATAATTGACTTCAATTCGCGGTCAATTCGTTCCTGGATCAACTCGGGCAGGGGATCGCCATAAGCCTTCTTGGCAGCGGCAAAGGTTTTTTCGCGCAATTCGTCACCGGCTTCTGGAATCTTTGGCGGGAATGATCCTTCCTTTAATGGCGAAATATCCTCAATCTGATTTGCGATTTCATGCGTATTCGTGATGACAACTTGTTTAGCCTCATCATCACCCAAGAAAGCAAATTGATCGAGCAAGTCCTGGGTCGTACGGAAGTGCAAGTCCGGTAAGTTCGTCCGGTTCAACGGATTTCCCGGCTGTGACCCAATCAAGATACTTCGATAAATTTTATCTTCAGGGTTCGTATACTTGACGTCACCCGTTACCGCAACGGGCTTACCTAATTCTTGGCCAAGCTGAATCATTTCCTTGATTAACTTTTCCAGCTTACTTTTATTAGCAATTAGTTGACTATCCAACATTGGCTGATAGTTTGCCAATGGCTGAATTTCCAGGTAATCATAAAAAGTAGCCTTCTTTTTAGCCGCTTGATAGCCTTTTTCAATTAGGGTGACAATAACATCGCCATTTGTATCACCCGTTCCGATTAACAGTCCCTCGCGATACTTCACCAAAACGGACCGCGGAATCCGTGGCACCTTGTTAAAGTATTGAACGTTTGATTCCGAAACCAAGCGATACAGATTTTTCAGGCCCGTCTCGTTTTGCACCAACAAAGACAGGTGAAATGGTCGACCATGGCGCCAAGCCCCACCATCAAGCATATGATCATTTAATTGATTAAGATTTGATAAGTTAAAACGTTCCTTGGCCTCTTTTAGTAACTTCCAAGCCAAGTGACCAGTCGTTTCGGAATCATAAATGGCTCGGTGAGCCTGTTCCAACTCAATACTAAACTTCTTGGCTAAAGTGCCCAAGCGGTAAGACTTATAGTCAGGATACAACCAGCGCGTTAGGGTCAACGTATCAATCACAGGATTTGAAATTGCTACTTCACCATACCGGTCATAAGTAGCATTCAAGAAATCCACGTCGAAGGTCACGTTATGGCCAATCAAAACCGTTCCAGCGGACCATTCCCTAAAGGCATTAATCACATCTTTTTCCGGTTTGGCATTAGCCACCATGGCATCGGTAATCGACGTTAAATTTGTCGTAAATTCGGATAGTGGGAAGCCGGGATTGATATATTCTGAAAACTTATCAACCACGTTGCCTAATTCCATCTTGACAGCCGATAATTCAATAATGCGATCCGAAACGGCTGACAGCCCCGTCGTTTCCAAATCGAAAGCGACGTAGGTTTGATCCTTAGCCAAGAGGTCTAAGTCTCGGGAATTATATGCAATCGGATCACCATCTTCAACGACATTGGCCTCCATGCCATAAATCATTTTCAAATGATGCTTTTTTGCCCCAGCAATCGCTGTTGGATAACCTTGAACGTTGCCGTTATCCATGACTGCTAACGTCGTCTGGCCCCAATTTTCAGCCAAGCCAGCCAAACCATTAAAATCAGTGACCGCATCCATCCCAGACATATTGGTATGGGCATGCAGTTCGATGCGCTTTTGCTCACCTTCATAGGGTTCGGCCCGCTTTTCATGGTCAACGACTTGCAGGTCATAGATATTTAAGGCTAACTCACGAGCATAGGTGTCTTCTTGAACATTTCCACGAACTTTGACCCACTGTCCCGCCTTTAATTGATCAAAGATGGCCTCATCCTGTTCATTGTTTGAAAACTTCTTTGCTGTAATAGAAGAGGAATAGTCCGTAATCTTTAAAGTCATCAACTGGCGACCAGACCGCAGTTCCCGAACTTCATCAGCAAAGACAAAGCCCTCGACAACGACCCGCGATTCTTCACCGTCGATTTCCTCTAAGCGAGTAACCGGGAAATCCGAGTTGATTGCCCGGCCAAGGCGTAGGGCAACCCCGGAAGCAGACTTCTTTGGCTTAGCCGCATTGGCCTTTTCGATGGCCTGGTTAATACTTTCTTGAACAGCCTGATGGTGGGACTGATAATCTTGTGAAAGCTTTTCCTGCACCTTTTCATCGACTTGGACAGTAAAGGCCAGATCAGGCAAGCCAAAGCTTTGATACACTTCCTCTAATTCAGCCAGAACAGCCTTTGTCATGGTAGCTGCTAAGTTTGGCATCGCCGTGGCAATCAACACCTCCTGGTCATTTACCAGGCTAATTTGAGAAGAAGCCGCTAACTGTTGCCCAACGGCAAAAGGCAGACTAGTTTTAGTTAAGGCGAGGTGAAAATAGTTGCGAATCACTTCGTCGCTAACTGTTGTATCAGCTGCTTCAACAGCCAAGTCAACTGAGGAAACATGCTGAAAGTTTCCTTGCAGACCCTGGGAAAGACTCAGATAAGCCTGGAAGGGTAAGACCTGATTTAACGCTAAAACAAAGCGCCAGGACTTTTCAACCGGATTGACCTCAACCGCTTTTAAGTATCCACCTTGAAAATACGCCCGGTTTTCTTCCCCTTGCTTTGTTTGGGTCAGTAATTGTTCTAATTGTTCTGTTGGGCTCAGTGGCATACCAAAACCTTTCTATGACAGCAAAAAGCCGATCTACATCGGCTTTTTGTCAAACTTACTGTGCATCTTTTTGTTCATCTAGTAAGACGGCAATCGATTCATTTACTTCTGAAATTCGCATTTCAAATTCAGATTGAGTAGCACGGACAGTGACTTCTACAACCCCTTCACCGGCTTTCTTGCCAATCGTAATGCGAATTGGCAAACCAATCAAATCAGCATCGGCAAATTTTACACCTGGACGTTCTTTACGGTCATCAACCAAAACTTCTAGTCCTTGGGCAGTCAGTGATTCTTCCAATTCTGCTGTCACCTTCGCCTGGTCATCATCCTTTAAGTTGATTGGTACAAGGTGAACAGCGAATGGCGCAACACTTGCTGGCCAAACCAGTCCCCTGTCATCGCTCTTTTGTTCCGCAATCGCTGCCAACAAACGAGAAATGCCAATTCCATAAGAACCCATAATCATGTCAGTATTACGACCATTTTCATCAAGCACTTGCGCTCCCAAGGCCTTTGAATACTTTGTGCCTAATTTGAAGATGTGACCAATCTCAATTCCCTTGGTAAATTGTAGCTTTCCCTTACCATCAACGGAAAGATCACCTTCCTTGGCCGTCCGGAAATCAGCAACCTGATCATCGTTCAATTCAACATCCCGACCCCAGTTCACGTTCAAGAGGTGCTGACCATCTTCATTGGCCCCAGCGGCAAAGTTCACCAAATCGGCAGCTCTTTCGTCAACCAACAATTGAACCTTTTCTGGCAAACCAACGGGTCCTAATGAGCCAAATGATGCCCCGACAGTTTCTTTGACTAATCCTTCATCAGCCAGTTCCACTTCTGGATAACCCAAATGATTTTGAACCTTGACCATATTTACTTCATAGTCACCGGTCGTCACAACTGCAACCAAGTCTTGATCAGGCGTGACCACCATAATAGTCTTCACTAGCTGAGCCGGATCTTCGTCCAAAAGAGTTGCTAATTCTGTAATCGTCTTTGCATTTGGTGTATCAATCTTTTGTAACTCTGCTAATTCTTGATCCTCTTGTGCATTGCTTTTTCGAACGTAAGCATCCTTAGCCATTTCCAAGTTTGCCGCATATTCACTTTGGTCAGAGTAGACAATCGTGTCCTCTCCAGCAGCTGCAGGTGCCGAAAACTCCTTTGAATCCGAACCGCCCATGGCACCGGCATCACCAACAATTACCCGGTAATCAATTCCAATGCGATCAAAAATCTTGACATAAGCTGTTTCCATCTTAGTAAAGGCAGCATCCAAGCCAGCTTGATTAGCTGAAAATGAATAGGCATCCTTCATAATAAACTCACGCGTCCGCAAAAGACCAAAACGTGGACGACC
Organism: Fructobacillus americanaquae; assembly: GCF_024029775.1. Taxonomy (GTDB): domain Bacteria; phylum Bacillota; class Bacilli; order Lactobacillales; family Lactobacillaceae; genus Fructobacillus; species Fructobacillus americanaquae. Next base: position 1,354,430 of record NZ_CP097122.1, on the reverse strand, counting down.
TTCATCACGGAACTTGGCTTGAATTTGATAAACCATTAATGGCAACTTTTTGTAAGACTTCACATCGTTAGCAAAAAGTTCCGTAAAAGTCTCTTCATGCGTTGGGCCCAAGATAAAATCACGGTCCTGACGGTTCTTGAATTTATATAAATCTTGACCGTAAGTTGCATAGCGACCTGATCGTTCCCACAATTCAGCAGGTAAAACTTCAGGTACCAACATTTCGTTGGCATCAATTGCTTCCATTTCTTCCCGGATGATGGCTTCAATTTTGTTCAATACACGCTTTGCCAATGGTAAGTAAGCAAACATCCCAGCTGTAACAGGTCGAATGTAACCGGCCTTCAAGAGCAGTTGATGTGATTTTACTTCAGCGTCAGCAGGAACTTCCCGCAAGGTTGGCATAAAAAGCTGTGATTGTTTCATAAAGTCCTTCTTTCGACTAATTTTAATTTAATAGGCAATGGTCTATCATGAACAAGCGACCGACGTTATTTGAAATAATTATTGACCCAAGTCTTTAATGGTCACTAAGATCATCAAGACAACCAGTAAGGCTGTTCCAGCACCAGTCAGTATTGTTGCCAACCAGGCAGGCGCAGGTCGCCTAAAGATTCCCTCGATAAGGTCTAAAAAGATTTTACCACCATCTAGAGGCGGAATTGGTAAAAGATTAATTAAGCCTAGGTTGACCGATAAAATGCCCAATAATGCCAGCACCGTTACAAATCCTTGATGTGATGCCTGAGCAGTGGTCTTGGCTAACATCACGGGGCCACCTAGCTTATTAATGGAAAAGCCACCCACAAAGAGATCCTTGATTCCATTACCTACCTGGGTAAACCATGTACCAGTATTAAGGAAAGAAAACTTAATTCTTGCTAGTGGATCGCGATAACTTTTGACCCCAACCCCGATTCGAATTTGTTTTTGTCCTGCAATCTCAATCAATTCCGGTGTGACCGTTTTATTCAGTGTCTTACCAGAACGACTGATTTTCAATTGCAATGGCTGATCAGCTTTTTTGGTAACCTCATTGGCAAAATCAGTAAAGTTCTGGACACTTTGACCATTGACAGCTAGAATCTGATCCCCAGACTGGATGCCTGCCTGAGCAGCCGGTTCACTCTTGACCACCTGGCCAATAATTGGTTCATTAAAATGAACGGATGGCAAGGCAAAACTTAAGATTCCGGCCGCTAAAATCGCCAAAATAAAGTTCATTGCCGGTCCCGCAAAGTTAATTAACAACCGCTTCCAGACAGGCGCTGATTCAACCCACATGGTAGCGGGAGCGATGCGCGTGGTAATCCCCTCTTGGTCGGTCTTAATCGCTGTTTTGGCAACCTTCAACGTCAACAAGTTTTCCTCATCTTGACGGTAACCGGTCATGACCATCTCATGGACTAAGTCAGCTGAATCGACTTGAAAAAAGAAACCCGGGCCATCCTGGTCAACCCGCTCATCCATACTTTCGACCTCGCCGGCCTGATTTAAAACCAATCGAAAACGTTGTCCTGCTTCCAGCTCATCCTTTTCCATTTCGCTCGCCATGCGCACATAGCCACCAACGGGCAAGAGACGAATCGTATAAGCCGTTTGATTCTTATACCATGATAAAATTTTTGGGCCCATGCCAATGGCAAACTCACGAACCAAGACACCTGCTTTTTTGGCGACAATAAAGTGTCCAAATTCATGGAAACCGACCAACAGGCCAAAAACAATCAAAAAAGCGATTATCGCAGTGATGTTCATTTATTTCATCCTTAAAAATAGCTACAAAGTTCTTGTTCTGGTTATTGCTGAAAAAAGCAGCCAGACAACCGGCTTTCGCTGCTACTGAAGCATTCCCAAAACAGCCATCAGTGGCATCACAACCAACATGGAGTCAAAGCGGTCTAAGATTCCACCATGACCTGGCAAAATTCGGCCAGAATCCTTAACACCAAAGTGGCGTTTCAAAGCAGATTCAATCAAATCGCCAATTTGACCAGCAATCGACAGCAAAATAGCCATAATCACCAAATCCCAGACGGCATATGGCAAAGCATTAGTCAAAGCATACAAGGTAACCACAACTGCCACAGCAATGGCTGTTCCACCAACAGAACCTTCCCAAGTCTTATTAGGTGAAAGATTAGGTGACAGCTTGTGCTTACCAAAGGACCGACCGACAAAATAAGCAAAAGAATCCGTTAACCAAACTAAAAGCATACCAAAGAATAAGACGGGCAAGCCACGGAAATCAGCCAAGTAGAAGTAGTGGAACCCTGTTCCAATATAGACCATGGCTAAAAAGAGCGTACCGGAATCTTGGAAATTAAAGCTCTTCTTGGCAAAAACCGTTCGAGCAAGAAACAAAAAGGCCAGGCCGTAAATCACAGATTGGCTGTTCACCGTTGCCGGCCAAAAACCGCTTTGCCAAAAATTTTTTGGCAAGATAATGGCGACAACTCCGATATAAGAAATCAGCGCTTCAAAAGAAACCAATAGCGTGTGGGTCATCTTTAAGACTTCACTCATCGCCACAATTCCTAGGGCAATGGTCAGCACTAGCAATGGTAAATCACCAACAATAATTAAAGGAACAAAAACAATCAAAGCCAAAACGGCCGTAATAATCCGCGTTTTCATCGGAATTTCTCACTTTCACAATTTAAATCTTTTTTTCGTTTCTACCGACCCACTTTTTCATCCGGGTGGCTGTTAGATGTTGTTACTGGTTTTATGAGTTCACCTTGCCAAAGCGTCGGTCACGCTTGGTAAAACTTTCCAAGGCCAACTCAAACTGTTCTTGGTCAAAATCAGGCCAAAGAACCGGTGTGAAGTAAAACTCTGAATAGGCCGCCTGATAAGGCAAGAAGTTTGAGAGCCGTTCTTCACCAGAAGTCCGAATAATCAAATCAGGATCAGCCAAGTCACCTAAGAAGCCAGTCGTTAATGCAGCAGCAAAGGTCGCCGGATTAATGTCTTCAACCGCCATGTCGCCGCCTTGAACCTTTTGAGCGAGTATTGCCGCCGCATCAACGATCTCCTTTTGGCCACCATAGTTTAAGGCAAAGTTCAAAACCATCCCAGTATTTTGACTGGTTTTCTCCTTAGCATCGTAAACTGCCTGCTTAGTTGCTTCTGGCAAGGCATCAATCGCGCCAATGGTTTCTACTCGAACATTTTGTTCAATTAACTCTGGTACAAAGGTATCAAAGAATGTGACCGGTAACTTCATTAAAAAAGAAACTTCATCCTTGGGTCGTGACCAATTTTCAGTTGAAAAAGCATAGAGGGTCAAAACTGAAACACCGGCAGAGGAGGCTAATTTAGTGACCGTCTTGACCGTTTCCATCCCTTGCTTATGACCCGCAACCCGGGGCATATGCCGTTGTTTGGCCCAACGACCATTGCCATCCATAATAATGGCTAAGTGCTTTGGAATTTTTAGTTCATTTAAGACCAAGTGGTGGCCAACTAAATGTTTTTTTTTATGTGAAAATACCTTTGCCAACAGGCTCATCTTTTTGTCTCCGTCCGACTTTCGTTATTTAATTCATTCTTCACTATTTTACCAGAAAAAAGCAGGCAAACAAAAAAATGCCGGCTGAAATTCGCCGACATTTTGGTTACTAGTGTTGTTTTTTGATGATTGGGCAGCCACACGCTTATTGAACCGTGACTGATTTTGCCAGGTTACGAGGACGATCAACATCCAAATTTCGATCCAATGTTGCATAATAAGCAATCAACTGGGCTGGGATAACGGCCAAGATTGGCATCAACAGTTCTGCCACCTCAGGCAAAACAAAGGCATCGCCATCCTTGGTCAAGCTCTTTGAGGTAATCACCACCGTATTGGCACCACGAGCGGCCACCTGAGCCACTTCACCACGGAGCAATCCGGCCGTCTTCTTCTGCGTCAACAGCGCAAAGACCGGTGTGCCGTCTTCAATCAAAGAAATCGTACCGTGCTTCAATTCCCCGGCCGCAAACCCTTCTGTTTGCACGTAAGAAATTTCCTTTAACTTCAAAGCTGCTTCCAAAGAAACTGCAGCATCCAAGCCACGCCCAATATAAAAGGCTGACTTTTGGTCCTTCAGGGCCGTTTCGGCAATCTTCTTAAAAGTTTCCTTTTCATCCGTAATAGCTGAGATTTCAACAGCAACCTTAGCCAATTCTGCCTTCAAATCAAAGCCAGGGTTCCCTAAGGCTGAAGCCAAGATGGCCTGCACCAAAACTTGAGCCGTATAGGCCTTTGTTGAAGCTACGGCGATTTCTGGGCCGGCCAAAACTGGCAAGGCAAAATCAGCTTCGCGGGTCAACGTTGAGTTCATCACGTTAGCCAACGTCAAGCCTGGGAAGCCCTGCTTCTTAACATTATACAATACTTCACGGGAATCAGCTGTTTCACCTGACTGAGACAAGAAGATAAAGAAGGGCTTAGCTGACAACATTGGTTGGTCGTAAGCAAATTCAGAAGCAATGTGCACTTCTGTTGGAATCTTCGCCCACTGTTCGAAGTAGCGCTTACCAACCAAACCGGCGTGGTAAGAAGTTCCAGCTGCTACGATATACAAACGGTCCGCTTCCTTCATCTTGTCGGTGATGGCGCAACCGATTCCCTGCAACTGTCCCTCTTCATCGAAGTAATGAGCAGCTATGTTACGAGCAACGACTGCTTGTTCATCAATTTCCTTCAACATGTAGTAGGGATAAGCACCCTTATCAGTATCTTCTGGGTCAATTTCTAATGTAAAATGTTGGCGATCAACTGGTTCTGCTTGAGCATCATAAACGGCGACTGAGTCTGGCTTAATGATGGCGATATCACCATCGTGCAATTCAATAAATTCTTTTGTCACATCAACCATCGCTGCGGCATCAGACGTCACCACATTACCATGGTCAGAAACACCAACCAAAAGTGGCGACTTTTTCTTTGCGGCAAACAGGGTGCCAGGTTCCTTCGTATCAATTAACAAGAAACCATAAGCTGAGTTATCGCCCAACAAAGAAATCATCTTTCGGAAGGCTTCTACGTTTGACAAACCGTCTTCGGTAGCAAACTTGTCAACCAATTGAACGGCAACTTCCGTATCCGTTTCAGAAACAAAGTGAACACCAGACAAGTATTCGGCCTTCAACTCTTGGTAATTTTCAATCACGCCGTTGTGAACCAAGTAAAAACGGTCATCGGATGACTTTTGTGGGTGGGCGTTTTCAATGGTCACGTTACCATGAGTTGCCCAACGAGTATGCGCAATACCAGAAGTCCCAATAAAGCCGTTGGCCTTAGCCTTTTCAGCTAATTTGGCAACTCGTCCCTTCTCACGAATATAGGCATCATTGCCTGCATTATCCATCAGATAAACACCGGCAGAATCGTAACCACGGTATTCCAACTTTTGCAAACCATGCAAAAGGCATGGCAAAGCTTGTTCAACACCGGTTACTCCAACAATTCCACACATACAAAATTTCTCGCTTTCAAAAAAAATTGGTTTGGTAATACTTTTTAAGTTAACAACTGCTATTTTATCAGTATTCGTCACTTAGTCAATCCCAAAATCAACAATTGGTATAGACTAAATGATTGGTAGTAGTCAATTTTCTTCACAAAACTGATTTTCCCAATGCTTAAATCAGCGCCAAAGCTCTGTTGACATGTGCTAAACTAGATAAAATTCACAATAAAAAAGGAGTGCACAATGGTACAGCAAGTCGATCACCACCTCACCGGTGGCCAAGTCTTAAACGTCTTTAATCAGGAATTTGAGGAAAAGGATCTCTGGATTAAGGGCGAAAAAATTGTCTTTGTCGGTGATAACAAAGACTTAGAGGCCAAAGCCACCATTGATTGCAGTGACCGCTTTCTCGTACCCGGTTTTATCGATGCTCACCTCCATATTGAATCTTCCTTGTTAACCCCGTCTGAATTTGGTCGGCTTTCTCTGGAAAACGGCGTTACTCGCATTTTTGCTGACCCACATGAAATTGCTTCCGTGGCCGGCATTTCAGGCATCCAATATATGCTCGACTCTGCCAAAAAGACACCTCTGCATATCCACTATATGTTGCCCTCTTCCGTGCCAGCGACTCCATTTGAGCACGCTGGCGCAACACTGGATGCAGATGCTCTCCGTCCCTTCTACCAACACCCAGAAATTGCCGGCTTAGCCGAAGTGATGGATTTTCCAGCAGTTGCTAACGGTCAGACCGACATGTTGAAAAAAATTGCAGATGCAAAAGAGGCCCACCGACACGTCGACGGTCACGGGGCAGGGTTAGGTCCTGTGGAACTAGCCGTCTACCGGTCCTATGGTATCGACACTGACCACGAAGCCACCAGCAAAAAAGAAGCATTAGACCGCGTCAACGCCGGAATGGCCGTCTTCTTGCGTGAAGGAACTGTTGAACGTGACGAGCGCGCCCTCCTCCCTGCCATAACCAAAGCCAACGAGGGTCACTTCGCTTTTGCCACCGATGATAAATCAGCTGCAGACATCCAAAAAGAAGGAACAATCAACTTTAATATCGCCTTAGCTATCAAGAATGGTCTCGCGCCTGAATTGGCCTACACCCTTGCATCTTATAACGGCGCCAATGCCCACCACCTGCAAAATGTTGGGGCATTGGCACCAGGCTTTGAGGCTGATTTGGTCATATTAACCGATCCAAAACAAGTTACTATCGACCAGGTCATGGTTGGTGGCCAATTCTTTAAAAATAGGCAAGAAGATGTCTTGTTGCTTCCCGGTCAACAAATCAATTTGACCTTTGAACAGGCTGATTTAGCTCTCCCACTAGATGCCAACAAGCCCGCCCATGTCATTGAAATTGAACCCCACCACATTACGACACAACACCAGGTCGAAAGCGTACCGATTAATGGAAATGGGCACTTCGCGCCAAACGAAACCTTCGCCAAAGTAGCCGTGATTGAACGCTACCACGACCTCGGCCACGGTTTGGGGATCATCAAGGGGCTTTCTCTAAAAAAAGGGGCCATCGCTTCCACCATTGCCCACGATTCCCACAACTTGATTGTTGCTGGTGTTAATGATGACGACATGGTTTTGGCAGTTGAAACCCTCAAGAAAATCGGCGGTGGCCAAGTAGTTGTTAAAAATGGCCAGGTGACGACCCTTCCATTACCGATTGGCGGCTTGATGTCTGATCTGCCTTACGAAGAATTAATCCAAAAACAGCAAACCCTAAACGAGGCCTTTGCGGAAATTTCACCGCTAACTTTCGATCCGTTTTTAACCCTTTCGTTCATGGCCTTGCCCGTAATTCCTTCGTTGAAAATTACCGACCAAGGGCTCTTTGACTTTACGCAATTTGCCTTTATTCCAATTCAGGATTAAACTATCTTTCATGCAAGCTATTAATATTACCCCAACCGAATTACTCAACGTTCTTGCCGGCCAAGAAGTCACAGCCGATGAAACAATGACCGGCCAATTTCTCCTGGTTGCCAAGGAAAATCAGGCCCGCCATTTGCCTTCAGCCATGGCGGGGGCTATCGCCGATATTGCTCTTGGCCAAGTCCAGTTACAAATGTTGGTTCACCCAATGAAAATTGCGGTCGACCTCCCCGATTGGACACCCTACCAAATTGAAGAGAGCTTCTTAACCAAGGAACCCCATAACTGGTTTGGTCCCGAAGCAATTGTGATTGAAAAGCGTTTCGACGACTTCACAAAAAAATACGATGGTCCTCGCGATAACCGTGGTGGAATTCCACGAACGGCAATCCCAAACAACATTGCTGAACCGCTCCTCATTGAAGATGCTTACTGGGCCGCCTACAAGACCTTTGTCAACGACCCCGACGGTTCATTTGCCAAACAAATCGTGCCCTTTTTCCAGGAATAATTGGAAGAATTGATCAAAAAACGCCGCTCTTGAGAGTGGCGTTTTTGATGCAACTCCCCCTCATCTTGCCGAACATGCGTCCCGTCAAATTATTTCCAAAATAAGTATCAAAAAAAGCGAAACCACCATCAACTTTGGCAGTTCCGCTTTTTTCTTAGCTTCACTTATCCATCTATTCATCGGTTTTCTTGCTAACGTTGACATGGCGTGGCCGAGCCCCGTCAGCCGGACCAATATAGCCGGCATTTTCAAGGTCGTCAACCAAGCGAGCCGCCCGGTTATAACCAATCCGGAAACGACGTTGGAGCAATGAAGTCGAGGCCTTCTGTTGGTCAATCACGAATTCAAGCGCCTCCTCAAACAATTCATCATCCGAGTTACCGCCACCACCATTTTCATCCTGGGCTACTTCCTCATCAGTGACCGTCATCTTTTCATCATAAACGGCATCTTGTTCACCCTTGACGAAATCAACAATGGCGGTCACATCCTGATTAGAAATAAAGGCGCCCTGCAATCGTTTATGAGCCTTGCCAGGTGGGGCGAAAATCATATCCCCGCGACCAAGTAACTTTTCGGCCCCGTTTGTATCCAAAATCGTCCGCGAATCGATTCCCGATGCCGTTCGAAAAGCAATTCGACCAGGAATATTCGACTTAATCGTTCCGTTAATCACTTTCACGTCGGGCCGCTGGGTCGCGAGAATCATGTGAATACCGGCCGCTCGCGCCTTGGCTCCCAGGCGCGCAATCGAAACTTCAATTTCAGAGCCGACCGTTGCCATCAAATCAGCAAATTCATCGACAACTGCCACAATATAAGGCAGCTTCGTCATGATTGCATTACCGGTTTCCTTGGCATGAGTATTGTTATCGTCTACGGCTGCATTATACTCGCCGATATTTCGCTTACCAAATTGAGCCAGTAGGTCGTAGCGGTTTTCCATCTCATCGACTAACTTTTGTAGCGACTTCGCCGCTTTACGTGGATCAGAAACAACAGGCGTCAGCAAATGTGGAATACCATTGTAAATTGAAAGCTCAACCACCTTGGGGTCAACCATCATCAACTTTACTTCGGACGGCTTGGCCTTTAAAAGCAAAGAAACAATAATACCATTCAACCCAACTGATTTTCCAGAACCAGTGGATCCAGCAATCAGTAAGTGCGGCATTGCTGATAAGTCCACTGACACAATGTTGCCAGCCACGTCACGGCCCAAAGGAACCGTTAGCAACCCTTGGTCGAAGGTTTTAGACTGTTCAATCATCGAGCGGAAACCAACGACCGCCTGTGTATCGTTGGGCACTTCGATCCCGACATAGGGCTTTCCAGGAATGGGTGCTTCAATTCGAATTGATTTTGCCGCCAAGGCTAAGGCGAGGTCATCCGCCAAATTAGCAATCCGGTTAACTTTGACCCCCTGCCCCGGCTTGAGCTCATACTGAGTAACCGTTGGTCCCAAGGAAACCGAGGATACAGTTGCGTCCACACCAAAGGATTGCAATGTGTCATGGACCAGACGAGATTTTGCATTCAAGCCTTGGGCTTCATTGGTTTGGTCGGTTGGCTGAGTCTTCGTTAAGAGAGAGGTTTGTGGCAACTGGTAATCATCGTCGTCCACAGTAGTGGCATTGAGGTGGACGTCTTCATGCTCTTGTGGATTAGTAGCTTGCGCTGGTACAGCCGGGCTTGGCGTTGTCGGTGCCTGCCAGTTAATGGTTGGTTCAACCGGGTCGACACCCATATTCAGGCTTTCTTCTACTGGCAAATCAGCACCATCAATATCTTTGGGAGGATCCGGGGAAAATGGATCTGCCGACGGTTCATCTGCCTTTGGTTCCATTTTACTCAAGCCAAATGGGTGGTCACCAAATTCCGTCAAATTCTGTTGCTTCTTCTCAGCCAGCAATTGGCGCTGATCACGCTTTTGACTCTGCTGCTTTTGAAACTCCGCAAAGTTTTCATGGGCCTTAACGACACCTTTTTGTGCCAGGTCACGAGCAGGTAAACGGAAAGTGACAATCACACCTGCAAGGTACAAAACAACGATAATAATCGCCGCACCAACGTTTGATAAGAGAGTGAAGGTTATTTGGTATAAAAGGGCTCCTAGCATACCAGCTCCAACCGGTGTTCCAGCAGATTGGTTAGTCATATCCTGACCGATCAATCGAATTACTTGAGAAGCATAACCACCGCCTGGCAATTCGTTCTGTGTGAAGAAAAGCATCGATGACAACAAGACTGTTGCCAGATAGATCATCGCCACTCCGACATATATGCGACCGGGAAAGGGATAACTTTTATCCATCACCAAATAAACCGCAGCCCAAGCAATCAGCGGCAACAAAGTAATTTGGTATAGATTTCCAAAGAAAAAACGCACCATATCGGCCAAATAAATGCCAAAAAGTCCTAATTGAAAAATTGCAAAAATTGATAATAAGATAATCATCAGTAGGGCAACAATTTGGCCAGCAGTACCTGCCCGACTTACTTTCTTTTTCTTTTGACTACGACGTTTCGTCTGCTTAGCCATGAGGGTTCTCCTTTGCCTCAGACCGTTTAAATGGTCTAAAAATGTCTAGTTTACTCCTTCTATCTTAGCACAGTCGACTCTGTCACTCCTAGTGTTTTCAGTACCAAAAACACGGACTTTATCCGTGGCCGTCTAGACCATTTTTCTAATTTCTCCTTTACCAATGATTGTCGTCCATGATAAACTAATTCCAACGCAAAATGTTGAAATTGGAAAGGTTTATATATTCCATCTAATTTTGATATTAATTACTAGAGAATATGCGTTTTATAGTCATCATTTTATAAATAAATATAAATTGGTACTGTTTATTTTTAACAAATATTCTCACGGATAGCACAGAAAGTAGGAAATTATGTTCACGCACACTCGGAAATTGCAATACAACGCCAAGCCTGACCGTCCGGACCCATTAATGGCCCGTCGACTTCAAGAAGCCTTGGGTGGCCAATGGGGCGAAACAACCGGCATGATGTCATACCTTTCACAAGGCTGGTCATCAACTGGCGATGAAAAGTATAAAGACTTACTTTTAGACACTGGAACCGAAGAAATCGGCCACGTGGAAATGATTTCAACAATGATTGGCTATTTACTTGAAGATGCGCCAATTTCTGATGCCGACGTTGCCGGCGACCCACTCAAGGCAGCAACATTATCGGGTATGGACCCCGAACACGCACTCGTTCATGGCTTGAACGCCGGCCTGACGAATCCAAACGGTGCAGCCTGGAATGCCGGCTACGTGACTTCATCTGGTAACTTAGTGGCCGATATGCGTTTCAACGTCGTTCGCGAATCACAGGCCCGCCTGCAAGTTTCTCGTCTGTACAATATGACGGAAGACAAGGGAATCCGTGATATGTTGAAGTTCTTGTTAGCTCGTGAAACACAACACCAACTTCAGTTCATGAAGGCTCAAGAAGAACTAGAAGAAAAGTACGGCGTAATCGTTCCTGGCGATATGGGCGATATCGAGCATTCAGAATTCGCCCACACCATCATGAGCTTCTCCGACGGTACTGGATCAAAGGCCTTTGAAGGCCAGGTAGCCAAGGATGGACACAAGTTCGCCTACCAAGAACATCCTGAAGCCATGGGTGGTGTGCCAGAGGTAAAGCCTGCCGATAAGCGCTTGAAGAACAACCAAGGCTAATTTTCATTACAAACTAAATTTTTCGCCAATTATTAGTGTCCTTTCTTATATATGCAAGAAGCTGCTCCCCTCTTTGAATTACGAAGAGGAGGGCAGCTTTTTTGGGGCAGGTTAAAAAATCAAACACCATCAATAACCATTTCTTTGTCTTACAGAAAGATGGTTATCCGCTATCGATTGCAACGGCTACTAAACATTTAGATAAGTTGATCAATGAATTGAACGTTAATGATATTATTTTCCACGGGTTGCGCCACACGCATGCTAGTATGCTCTTAATGAATCACAATATTATCCAGTAAATTTCGAAACGACTTGGTCACAAAGATATTAAAACAACGCTTAAAATTTATGCCCACATGATTGACGAATTGAAAGATAGCGAAGTCAATCAATCGATGGAATTTCTTGAAAGTTTTTTACTGCGAATCCTCTGCAAATTTGGCAAAAAGTACCCTTATCTGCAAATTTTTGCGAATTTTGTTTAGAAAACCATAGATTTTTATATACTTCTATACACGCTACAAACGTTGATATAAAACCTTATTCAAACAAAAAAGCCATCTAGTGCAGTCTTGCACTAGATGACGTTTAGTAGCTCGTGAGAGAATCGAACTCTCGATTCCGCCGTGAAAGGGCAGCGTCTTAGCCACTTGACCAACGAGCCATGGTCAGTTGTTTGATATCTCTATCAAACAACTATATTATTATAGCAACCATATCTCTAAATCGCAACCCTTTTTTAGAAATTTATTTTAATTTATCTTGTTCGTAGGTATGAATCTTATCTAAGTTCGCAAAATCTTGCTGGCGCAAGGCCTCATAGACCACAATCGCAACTGTGTTCGACAAATTCAAAGAACGAATATGTTCGTCATTTTGTGGAATCCGAATTGCCTTTTCTGGATTTTGACGCATAAAGACTTCAGGCAACCCGGTTGTTTCCTTACCAAAAAGGAAGTAATGATCACCATCGTCTAATGTGTAGTCCGGATCCGTATAGTCCTGATTAGCAAATTTTGAAACCAGGTATAGGTGATCAGTTGGTTTCAAGGTAGCCAAAAAATCAGGTAAGGAGTCGTGCTTGACCAAATCAACATGGTCCCAATAGTCCAAACCAGCTCGCTTAACCGCTTTATCTGAAATATCAAAACCTAGGGGTTCGATTAAATGCAAGACAGCATTCGTACCAGCAGTTGTTCGAGCGATATTTCCCGTATTTGCCGGCATGACCGGCTCAAATAAAACAACGTGATTCGTCATTTCGTTTCTCCCAATTCTTTATCCAATTCTTCCTTAAATAATTTTGAGTTTGTCCGCCACCAGGTATAAAGATGGACAACCAAAACCTTTAAGACGGCGTAGCCAGGGACCGCCAGAATAAAGCCCAGCAGACCAAAAATTTGACCAGAAGCCAATAATACAACAATCACCGTCACCGGATGGATATCCAAGGCATCCCCCAAAATTTTCGGCGTAATGACATGGCCTTCTAGTGGCTGCTCAATCGCCAAGACAATCGCTGCCAAAACGGCCATCTTCACCCCACCGGTGACAAAAGCAACCGCAAACACAGGTATCTGGGCCAAGAAGGAGCCTAAGTAAGGGATCAGATTCAAGACACCAGCCAAGATGGCCAACAAGATTCCAGAAGGCAAGCCGATCAGTGTATAACCAACGGCAAACATAATCATTACGGACAACGCTACTCCCAATTGCCCCCGAATATACTTTGCAATCTGTTCTGATAATTCTGCCAAAAGATTTTTCGTTGATGATCGAACTTTGGGCGGTAACTTATCGATGATAAATTCTGGTAAATGAGCACCGCCCACTAGCAAATAATACAAAATGAAAGGTGTTGAAACCAAAACAACACCAACTTCGCTTAAGCGAGCAGCAAAGTAGCCAACACCAGAAATGCTAGCAGCCATGTGTGCTTGCACCCAAGCAATTGCTGTGCGGTTAATTTGGTCATTCGACGTGACTAGAATATTGCGTAACTGATCATACTGTTGCCCTTCAAAAGTCTCTTTAATCCAGTTTTGACCTTCACGCAAGTAAGTTGGCCAATGGATTAATAGTTCCGTTACTTGAACCGTGATTATCCGTGCCAAAAAGGCAATAGCCGCCACCATGATTAGCAAGAAAAGAACAATCACGACCAAGACGATGTGCTTGCGTTTCCAGCCTAACTTCGTTTCTAATTTCGTGACCAAGGGGTTCAATAGGTAGTAAAAGACTCCAGCAATCAAGATAGGTGCTCCAACCGCAGCAACCAAGGATTCAATCGGTCCAAAAATAAAGCGTACTTGGTAGGCTAACCAAATGATTAATAGGACTAAGACCACTGCGGTCAAAGTTTTAAGTCCCTTAACCGATGTCAACCCAATCGATTTTTTTCCATTTTCTTTTGGCATAGTTGCTCCTTTTCATGACATTTCTATTACTAAACATTTTACCATAGCATTGCCTCAAAAAGAGCCTTGGCCACGCTTTCCACCTGGTAATACTATGGTAACTTAGCCCCTCTCCTCAAAAAATCAGGAATCAACATGTCGTTACTTTTTTAGCTACTCTGTCGAGCCCATTGCAAAAATATGCTACAATAACCCTGGTTAGAATATTAAAAAAGGAGTGACACTGAACATGACTGTTCATCACGTACTATTTGGTACTTATACCCGCCAAAGTTCAAAGGGCATTTACGAAGCGGATTTTGACGAAGCAACCGGCCGATTGTCCGATGCGCGCTTGGTTTTTGCTGGCACGAATCCGACCTACTTGGCAATTTCCAAGGAAAACATTGTTTACGCCGTCGAAAAGCGTGGCGATGAAGCTGGTGTAGTTTCACTCGATAACGCGACTCGCCCCATGTCTGCAATTGGTTTGAATGTAACTGAGGGTTCTGCCCCCGCTTACATTGCCGTTGATGAAGACCGCCAATTAGTCTTTGCCGGCTACTACCACCGCGGTACAGTTGAAGTATATGCCATTCAACCCGATGGTTCCTTAGTCTTAAAAGACACTTGGCATAACAGCGGTTCTGGTCCTCGACCAGAACAAGACAGCTCTCATGTCCACTATGTCAACCTAACACCTGACAACCGTTTGGCTGTTGTTGATTTGGGGACCGATGAAGTCATTACCCTTGCTGTCGACCCTTCCGGCTTGTTGACCGATGTCGCTCGCTATAAGGCAGAAGACGGTTTTGGACCACGTCATTTGCGTTTCTCACCTGACGGACAGTATGCTTATGTATTAGGGGAATTGTCATCTTTGCTTTCTGTGTTGAAGTACGACGCAGAAAACGGCTCATTTGCCCATGTCATGACAATTTCAACCATCCCTTCTGACTGGGATGAACACAATGGTGCTGCTGCTATACGCTTGACGGAAGACGGCCGCTTCATCTACACGTCAAACCGTGGTCACGATTCTGTTTCTGTCTTCCAAACATCCAACATGGGAGCAGAAATTGAATTAATTCAAACAGTTTCAACTGAAGGCTCATTTCCCCGCGATATGAACTTTGACCCCGCCGAAAAATTCTTGGTTGTCGCTAACCAAAAAACAAATAACGTTTCCGTCTTCTCACGTGACCAAGAAACCGGTGAATTGACGCTAGTTCAAAAAGACTTTGCCATCCCTGAAGGTGTCCGAGTAAAGTTCGAAGGTTAAAACCAAACTGATTTTTTCAAAGAGTTGCTCTGGCAACTCTTTTTTTACGTCCTTTTTTATTAAAACCATCGAAAAAAGGCCCTTGCTATCGCAAGGACCTTCAATAAAAATGTTCAATTAACGATCCATGCGCCGTTCAGCATAGCCCAATACGCGCGAAATAGTAAAGGTCAACACGAAATAAACCAATGAGGCAATCACCAGTGGCATAAATGGTTCAAAAGAAGCTCCCTGAACAACGCCCGTTTCATACATTAATTCGCCAACACCAATAACAGAGATAACAGATCCTTCCTTGATGACCGAAACAAATTCATTACCCAAAGCTGGCAAAATTGTTCGGACAGCCTGTGGCAAGATTACTAAGCGCATCGCTTTTGCATGGGAAAGTCCCAAAGACCGGGCAGCTTCTGTTTGCCCCTGATCAACCGATTCAATTCCAGAACGGATGATTTCGGCCACATAAGCAGCAGAATTCAAACCCATTGCCAGTGAACCAGCTACAAAGGCTGATAGGTGTAATCCGATCGCCTGTGTTCCAAAGAAGACCATAAAGGCCTGGACCAGCAAAGGTGTTCCCCTTATATATTCAACGTAAATATTACCAATCGCCTTCAGGATAAAGACAGATGAAAGCTTCAGGAGGGCAAAGAAAGTCCCCAAAGTGGTCCCAATCAAGACACCAACCACAGCTAAGGCCAAAGTAATGCCAGTTCCTTCAACAAAGTAGTGGCCATACTTTTGCCAATAGGACTTGTCCTTGGAGGCAAACATCTGCTTTTGAGCTTGCTTCTTCCAGCCATCAAACTGACCATCGGTCGTCACTTTATCAATCACCTGGTTAACCTTAGCAACCAGGGCTGGTGAATTCTTAGGAACGGCAATCGACGTCTGTCCCGTGGAATCCGTTGAAAACTTTGGTTCAACCATGGCAAATTTGGGGTTCTGATCCGCATAGGCTTGGGCAATCGTCTTTTCAGCCACGACTCCCGCCACAACCCCTTGCGACAACTGAGAAATCAGGTTGGGATATTTTTGCAGTGAAACAACTGTTGCCCCAGGAATTGTCTTAGCAGCATCTTCCTGGATAGTTTGCGTTTGTGCCCCAATCTTTTGACCGGAGAAGGCTGACAATTCACCACTTTCATACTTGGCTTTGTTTGTTTTCAGCACAATCATCGTCTGCGGTGACTTCAGGTAAACATGGGAAAAGTCAACTTGTGTCTCTCGCTCTGGCGTTGCTGAGAAACCAGAAGCAATCATATCAATCTTTCCGGTCTTCAAAGCACCCAAGAGAGCATCAAAGCCCATGTCTTCAATTTGAATTTTTACGCCTAATTTCTTAGCAATCTCCTTTGCTAAGGAAACATCAAAACCAACGATTTGGTCCTTACCATCGATTTGGCTATGAAATTCATAAGGTGCATAGTCGGCTGACAAGCCAACGACCAACGTTCCCTTCTTTTGAATTCGCTCCAAAGTTGGATCCGTTTCAGCTGCATTCACCTTAGTCGTGAAGGCTGTTGCGGATGCTAGTAAAAGAGGCAAGACTAAGATGGCCAAGGTTAACCAAGTCAGCATTTTTTTGCTAAGTGTTTTGAACATATTCAATCCTTTTGTCAGTCACAAACCAACAGTTTTATTTGTTTGTTATCTGACCATTCATTGCAATGGCAGACATCAAAAAAGAGCTCGCAAAATGGTCAAGCTCTTTTCGCACTTACCTATTCTACCAATAAAAAGCCATAAAAAAAAGCCCACACCAAGTGTGGACTCCCTGTAACAGGTACCTATAGGCCATGTTTTGTTCCAGTACTTACCAGGGATTAAGCACCTTCAGTAATCATCTATCTAAGCGTTGCCGCCATACCGACCATCATTTCAGTTCACTAGGTCAGCCGCCCCTACCAAAGTTTGGGTTGCCCGCTTGTGGGGTTTACCTCGTCTCAAGTCCTAAATTTTCACCTAGGAATCCGTTTCTATGGCACTTTCAGACCTATTTTGACATAGCAAAGCCGTAGCCATTTCAGTCGCCGTCATGGTTTTCACCATGCCTGGGTTTATTTTTTATCCCAGCACAAACACTACACCCATCGCAGAGTGTGCGAGCATGGACCTTCCTCACATGAGAAATATCATGCGCAATTACTCGGTACCTGCTATTAAACAATTAAACCATTGTTAATCGCAGTAAAATTTTACCACTTTTTAACTTAGTTTGCACCATTTTCTGAACCAAATACAGCTCGTTCCAAATTCGCGACGCGCTTAATGAGATCCAGATTAGTTGGTGTTGCGGTTGGCGTTTGAACTGGAGCAGATGCTGGCACCTCCTCGACGACCGGTGCTGGTACAACCGGTTGAGCTTCACGAACGTGATCTTTAGCACTCAACTCTTCTTGAGTCTGCTTCAAAGCAGTCTGCAATTGGCCGACTTGTGTCTGCAATTCTTCAATGCGCTTAGTGAAAACACCGTAATCAGAAATGATGTCATCCAAGAAACCATCAACATCATTGGGATCATAGCCAACACCAACGCGCTTTTCCTTAAAAACACGGTTGTAAATATCTTTTTGAGTATACTTTACTTGAGCCACAAGAAACACTCCTTTAAATTCTAATTGAACTAGGCTAATAATACCAGGAAAACCTGGCAGTAGCAAGTTTGACAGTCATGCTAGTAATACTAATGTAATTGTTTCAGATTAAACAAACGTTAACTTTCGCCATTTTATCCAACTTTTTGTCGCTTCTGGATAGATTAAAGCCAGAAAAACACCTAGTACTCAGGATAAAGTCGTCTTAAGACGAATCGATCAGTTTGCTCCGCCTCTTGTCTCAGAAATCTCCGCCTCCTCATTGGTTGTGCTGATTTTCCTGGTAATCATTGGCAAATTCTTGCAAGTCATCCATACTAACCATTTCCAGTGGATATGGGGACTGCGCCTGAAAATTTAAAATGGCTTGATAATCGTACTGAGATTTTCCCGGAAATTCGGTATCATACAAGAGCACCGCACCATCCGTGTGGTTTAAGACAAATTCCTGATACTGGCGCAATTGATATGGTCCTTGATAGTCTTCCTGATGAACATCGGCGTAAAAATCCACCTGCTGTTTTAAATTAGCCAGCCGCGTCTGGCTCGCCTCCTGCCACTGCGATCCAAAGTGACCAAAGGGCAAAAGTAAAGCAACCTGCAAATTTGGATAATCCCTTTTCAAATCCAGCGCAACTTCAATCGCCCAGGTCTCTACTCCGAGTTGACCGCCTGTAATTACCCATTCCAGACCTAGGTCCAACTGTTCTATCATCTTTTTTTTGATAGCATACTTCAAAACTTGAACCCTGGGGTCCTTTTCCTTAAAGACACCCAATTCGTAGGTCCGATAACCCGTCATCCAAATCCGACTCATAGCGGGTGCCGTCCGTCGGATTGCGATTGTTTGACTAGACGATTACCGCCCACTGCTTGAGACTGATTGGGCTGACCTACCCGCTTACCAACCGACAAATCTGCCAAGTAATCATCAAGCGCCCGCAAATAATCCAGGCTGGGCATCAGACTTGGTTTGACCAAGTAACCTGCTGCTACGACATCGGCATATGGCAATGACCGGTGGCCATTCAGAGCTTGCCAATTGTAAATCAAGTCTGGTGCCGGATACAGGTAGGTTTCATCTCGGAGCGTGAATTTGATGAGGACAAATCCAACGCCTCCCTGGGCCACCACCTCGGATAAGTGGCGGACTTGGTGTTCATGGAAGTTCTTCATTGGAAACGAAGTTTTGTTCTTGGTTTCCTTCGCATCAAAATCAACATAACGGCCTTGATAAACGCCGTTATAATCGGTTGTTGATGGCTGCTGAAAATAGGCTTCCGTGATTTTGGCTGCTGATCGGGCTGGATAATCAACATTGACAATCGTCACCGGTGTCGGTTTCTTATAAATAACCGCAAGATGGTTGGCCAAATAGTATTCATTGGCATCGTTAATCAGGCTCTCCAAAGCCATCCCCCGCCGACCAAAGAGGAGACCCTTTTGCGTCTTCTTGCCACGTTGAATTTGATTTTGCACTTGCTGTCCATCGCCATGGACACCCTTGGGATAATTCACCATCGTGTTTCCTCGAAATTTTAAGTTACGCTTATTTTAACATATTCCATCAATAAGGCAGATTGATGGAAATCTCATAAAACCCCTTGACTTTTTCTCATTTTATTTTAATATAAGATTAATCATTGAGTAAAAGAAGGAGAATTATTATGACGAAAACAAAAGAAAGCGACCTCGATTTTAATAACTTGGGTTTTGGTTATCATGACCTGCCCTACCGCTATAAGGCCGAATATCACGATGGTCAGTGGCAACCAGGCGAATTGACTACTGATTCAACCCTCCATTTGAGCGAATCAGCTGTCGCCTTGCATTATGGGCAAGAAGTTTTCGAAGGCTTGAAGGCTTACCGGCGTAAGGATGGTGGTGTGAACATCTTCCGCCCTGACCGTAACGCCCATCGAATGCATAACTCAGCAGAACGTTTGTTAATGGCGCCTTATCCAGAAGATAAGTTTGTTGAAGCCGTTAAGGAAGTGGTTAAGGCTAACCAGGATTTCATCCCACCTTACGAGTCCGGTGGCTCTTTGTACTTGCGACCATTGTTGCTTTCGACTTCGCCTGAAATCGGTGTCCACCCTGGCCACGACTTCTTGTTCACCATCTTTGCCATGCCAGTTGGTGCCTACTATCCAGGTGGCTTGACGCCAACAGCCTTTGTAACTTCTGAATTTGACCGTGCTGCCCACGGTGGAACCGGACAAGCCAAGGTTGGTGGTAACTATGCCGCTTCGATGTTGCCCGGTGACAACGCCCACAAGGCCGGCTATTCCGATGTCGTTTACTTGGACCCACGCGAACATGAGTATATCGAGGAACTCGGTTCTGCAAACTTCTTTGGTATTACCAAGGATGGCCAATTCAAGACGCCAAAGTCACCATCAATTCTCCCTTCTGTTACAAAATACTCCCTCTTGGCCTTGGCTGAAGAAATGGGCATGAATCCGGTGGAGGAAGCAATTTCAATCCATGATTTGGATCAATTTGCCGAAGCTGGGGCCATGGGAACAGCGGCCGTCATTTCACCTGTTGGTTCCATTACCCACGAAGGAAAGAAACATGTCTTTTTCTCAGAAACTGAAGTTGGCCCAAAGACCCAAGCACTCTATGACCGCTTGATTGGTATCCAATACGGCGACCAAAAAGGTCCTGAAGGTTGGGTCCAAGATGTCCCTCTGGTCTAATAGCCGATTTTACAACTTAAAAAATCAGGTTAACCAACTAAATCATTTGATGTCCGATAAATCAGCGCTACAAAATAAAAAACAGCCGAATGGCTGGATTCAATTTAACGTTATTTTTGCTCAGTTGTCCGGTTCTGTCACTAATGAAAGTCTGATGATCCGTAATCACCATAGCCTTTGCTGTTGCAAAGTTAACAATTTTCTTATAATGTTTATGTGTTTCTTGTATAGTCAATTTTTTTGATCGTCTAGCAACATTTTTTATACCAACTACAAAAGCCAGTTCTGATTTTTCAGAACTGGCTTTAAAATTTAACGAGCTATTGGCCACAAACCAAGTAAACTTTATTAATTGCACTTTGCTTAAAATGCCATTAAATTATGCTGTTCACTTTGAGTTCTGCGCCTTATAATTATTTATTCCCATTCAACCGTTGCAGGTGGCTTAGCGGTAATGTCGTACACGACGCGGTTGATGTGATCCACTTCGTTGACAATTCGTGAAGAAACCTTTTGCAACACATCCCATGGCAAGCGGGCAAAGTCCGCTGTCATACCATCAACAGAAGTAATAGCACGAACAGCAATCGTGTATTCATACGTCCGGTAATCACCCATGACACCAACAGACTTATTGTTTGTCAAAACAGTGAAGTACTGCCAAACATCACCTTCCAAACCAGCCTTGGCGATTTCATCGCGCAAGATAAAGTCGGATTCACGGACAGTTTCCAACCGGTCCTCAGTGATTTCACCCATGATTCGGATACCAAGACCTGGTCCTGGGAATGGTTGACGCCAGACCAACTCGTGATCCATTTGCAACTCTTCACCCAAGGCACGAACTTCATCCTTGAACAACTTATTCAAAGGTTCGATCAAAGTAAAGTTCATTTCTTCAGGCAAACCACCAACGTTGTGGTGTGACTTAATTGTTTGGGCCGTATCCGTACCAGATTCAATCACATCCGTATACAACGTTCCCTGGGCCAAGAAGTCAACGTCCTTCAACTTGATGGCTTCATCGTTAAAGACTTCGATAAATTCGTTACCGATAATCTTACGCTTTTGCTCTGGATCAGTAACACCTGCCAGCTTTGACAAGAAACGATCCTGTGCATCAACCTTGATGATGTTCAAACCAAACTTGCCACCCAACATATCCATCACTTGTTGTGCTTCATTCTTACGCAACAAACCATGGTCAACAAAGATACAAGTCAATTGGTCGCCGATGGCCTTTTGTAACAAGACACCAACAACAGATGAGTCAACCCCACCAGACAAACCAAGCAAGACCTTCTTGTCACCAACTTCGGCGCGAATTTTTTCGATTTGTTCATCAATGAAACCAGCCATTGTCCAAGAAGCGTCCGCTCCGGCAATATCAATGACAAAGTTCTTAATGATTTCCTTACCGTGTTCAGACAATGTTGTTTCAGAGTGGAATTGAACGCCGTATAGACGGTCATCATCATTAGCAATCGCTGCAATTGGCGTCTTTTCAGAACCAACAGCCACAACAAAGTTGTCAGGCAACTTTGTGACGTTGTCCGAGTGTGACATCAAGACAACTTGCTCTTCTGGTGTACCAGCAAAGAGTTTTGAAGGGGCAGTTTGCTTGATGACGGTCTGACCAAATTCCCCGTTTCCAGGGTTTGCTTCGACCTTACCACCCAAATGTTGGGCCATCAATTGCATCCCGTAACAAACACCCAAGACTGGAACCCCCAACTTGAATACTTCAGGGTCAATTGGATAAGCATCGTCATCGTAAACTGATTTTGGACCACCCGAAAGGATAATTGCCTTAGGGTTGTATTCCTTAATTTCATCAATCGTCATCTTCGATGACTTCAATTCAGAGAAAACGCCGAGTTCTCGAACGCGTCGCGTAATCAATTGGTTGTATTGGGACCCGTAGTCCAATACTAAGATTTTGTCATTACCTGTGGTCATGGCTTAGTCTCTTTCCTGTTCAACGTAATTTGGCGCTTTTTTAGTGATTTCCACATCATGCGGATGTGATTCCTTCAAGCCGTTATCTGTGATTTGAACGAATTGTGCGGACTCTTTTAAATCAGCAACCGTATGTGAACCAGTATACCCCATTCCGGCCCGTAAACCACCATCAATTTGGAAAACAGCGTCTTCAGCGACGTCTTCTTTGGCAAGGTAATCAGAGACCATGACCAAATTAGCGCCACCGGCCAAAGCCTTAACAACATCACCTGAATAATGGATACCGCCCTGAGCGATAACCGTCTTATCCATTGAGTCTGCCACTTCAGCAATGCCCATCACAGTCGTCAAGAATGGATAGTGAATGTCATCAGGCCAGTCAGAATGAACTGAACGACCAGCAATCACGGCATCGACACCCAAGTCGAAGAGTTCCTTAGCAACTGCAGGATCTTCAATGGTTCCAACGGCCAAAGTAACGTGGCTCAAGGCCGCCTTCAAGTCTTTAATTTCAGCGGCAATATCAGCCGTCAAATCATCATTTAAATATAGGAACAAAGCAGAAGCGCCAGCACCAGCAAGTGCCAATGCGCGCTCCTTCACATCAGCGGCCAACCAAATTTCAGCACCAACGGACACGTGACCATCTTCAGTTGCCAAAGTCCGTGGGTGCTGATCCAAATCAACAGTTGCGGCACGCACAGCTTCAACAGCTGCCACTTGATCTGCAACAGCTTCACTAGCAGCAACCAAGCCCAATCCACCAGATTGAGCCACAGCCAAAACAACTTCTTGTTGATTAGCAGCTGGATTAATTGCTGCAGCTGCCAATGGATTATTCAACGCCAATACGCCCAAATGCGTCTTCAAGTCGACTAAATGTGGCAAAACGTTTGAAGCTGCTGGGACCAAAAGGGTTTCGTCGTACCCCAAGCCATGTCGTGTATTCATGTCAGTCATAATTTCTCCCGATCAAATGTTTGTGTTCGTAAAAATTACAAAGAAGCCTGGTAGTCAAAGACGTCAGTCGTCTTTTCAACGTTTTCGGCCTGGTCAATGGCTTCTTGCACGTTGTGCACACCCATTTCGGCCATTTCCTTGCGTAAGTGGTCCAAGATTGGTAACAAAATGTCAGCCAAAGTACCCTTATAGGCAACCCGGGCTTCAATTCCTTCTGGGACCATCTTCTTAGCTTCGTTAACTTCGCCCTGGAAGTAGCGGTCCTTTGAACCATTTTCCATAGCAGCAATGGATCCCATACCACGGTAAAACTTAAACTTCTGTCCGTTGTCTTCAAAGACTGCCCCGGGGGTTTCCTTTGTGCCTGAGAACATTGAACCGAGCATCACGGCGTTCCCCCCCATTGCAATAGCCTTCATGATGTCATCGGGCGTCTTAGCACCACCATCAGCAATGATTGCCTTGCCACGGCGCTTAGCTTCCTTAGCAGCATCGCGAATGGCAGACAACTGTGGTACACCGATTCCGGCAACAACACGTGTTGTACAGATCGATCCAGGTCCAATTCCAACCTTGACGACATCAGCACCCGCATCATACAAATCAGAAGCAGCGCCTTCAGTGGCAATGTTGCCAGCAATGATGTTGACGTCAGGGAAAGCATTCTTAACTTCGCGAACCTTACGCAAAACCCCTTCTGATTGACCGTGAGCAGAATCCAAAATAATGGCATCAGCACCAGCAGCGACCATTGCACCAGCACGGTCCACCGTGTCATTGGTTACCCCAACGGCACCGGCAACAATCAAGCGCCCCTTGGCATCCAAAGCTGCATTGGGGAATTGATTCAAATCAACTTGGTGTTCCTTCACCTTCTTGATTTCACCGGCTTGATCAGCGATTGTCATATTCTTATGAACAACACCTAAGCCACCAAACTGTGCCAGGGTAATGGCAAAATTAGCTTCTGTGACAGTATCCATTGCGGCTGATAGCAAAGGAATCTTCAGCTTGAGTGTAGGCGTCAATTCCGTTTCCAAAGAAACGGCATCAACTGAAATTTCGTCTTGATTTTTGGCGACCATTTTCATATCTTCAAAGGTCAAACCCATTGGGACGAACTTATTTTTAATCTTAAATTCTGCCATGATTCTCCTCACCATCCTGCTTACAAGATCGACCAAAAAAGAGCACTTTGCAGCTACCACAGCTCCGCAAAATGCTCCCTCAAAAAACCTTGATTGGCATTCACGGATAGTCACGACTTTTGGGGCGCGGTAGAGACTGCTGGCCATTTTCCAGCGATATATCTGTAAATTTCTCTTAAATTATTATTGATAATTGTACTCGGTTTTTTCTCATTTAGCAATAAAAATTCCCGAACATTAAATTATAAAAAGATGAGAATTTAATCCTCATCCTTTAGTTGATCCAACTGATCGGCCAACTGTTGTTCAGCCTCCAATTGAGCGTCAATTGTCACCGCCTTTGGTCCCATTGACTTTTTCATTTGTAATTGCCGGTCGGCATCCCAAAACTCACCCGCAACGGAAACCGTTGACAAGAAATTAATAAAGGCCTTTGGGTCGACCTGGCGAACAGTTTCCTGCATTTCAAAGAGTTCAAAACGAGATAGCACCATCATCAATGTCGTTGACTCCCGCTTCGTATAAGCACCTTCTGAAGGCAAAATAGTAATGCCACGAATCAAATCACGGTGCAAAGCGTCGATGACTTCCGGTCCCCGACTTGTAACAATTAAAGCTGTGAGTTTTTGGTAACCGGTATAAATTGCATCGATTACTCGTCCAGTAGCATAAATGCCAATCAACGTGTACAGAGCATTTTGCCAACCAATAAAGGAACCAGCAATCAAGACAATCACAAAGTTAACTGCGTTGTTAAAGGCGCCAATTGACTTTCCAGTTCGCTTTTGCACAACCATCGAAATAATGTCAAAGCCCCCAGTTGAAAAACCATACCGCAAAGCAACTCCAACCGAAGCACCAACTAAGAGGCCCCCAAAGAGTGAGGCCAACAGCGGTTGAGTGGTAAAAGGATGGACTGGCACGAAAATCAGAGCCAAAGCCACCACCATCGCGTTAATAAAGGAGAGGATGGTAAATTTACCACCAATTAGTTTCCAGCCCATCACACCAATTGGAATATTGAAAATCAAAAAGAACAATCCAGTTGGAATCCGTAAATGCCAAGCATCAAAGACCAACAGGGACAGTAATTGCGAAATTCCATTAATTCCAACAGAAAAAATGCTATTGGGGATTAAGAAATAATTCAATCCAAAAACCTGTAGTCCAACGGAGATTACGAAAACAGCACTTGTCAGTGCCGCCTTACGCCAAGATTTTGTTAAAGCTTGCATGGCGAGCCTCTCTTTCAAAAAAGAATTTATCACTGTCTCTCATAATATCATAGAAGACCCATATCTTCAGCCTAGTAGCCAACTTTTTCCAAACAAAAGCAGAGATGAGAAAAACCATGATGATTTGATTCTTGATATAAAAAAAGCCAGACAAAGGTCTGACTAACAATTAATTAAATTATTCAACTTGGTCTGGTTCATGCCCACGATCTAAAACCTGATTTAACAGGCCAAAACGGCGATATAAAACCAGCAAAACGGCCAGTCCACCGACAACCCCTAAAGCAGTTGCTAAACCTGCACCGATCTTTGTTGCCGTTGTCAGCAAGAAGGTCTTTGAAAGCCAAGTTAACACAAAGGCAACGATAGCCATGACGGCCGCTGATAGATAAGTCTTGACCCAAGTATCCTGAATCGTTCTCAACGAAACTTGGTAATGTTCCTTTAAGTACTTCATCATCAAGTAGAGCGACCAACCTAGGCCAAGGGCTGTGGCAATCAAAGCTCCCATACCTTGGAAAAGGTAAATCAACGGTGCTTGAATCACAACCTTAATGAACAAGCCATAACCAAAGGCCCGCATTACTTCTTTACCATGTGATAAGGCCTGCAAAACAAAGGACAACAGCATAAAGAAGGACATAATAATCGTCAAAACAGCTGAGAACTGGAGCAAGTAAACCCCGGCTTGGACCGTTTGATCAATTGGGTAAAAGAATCGGTATAAAGGATCCGAAACAGCATACATACCAAGAGCAGATGGCACTAAGACTAAGGAGGTCAACCGCAAAACAGCAATTAGCTGTTCCTTTAGGGCGCCCATTTGCTTAGCCGCCTTTTTGGCTGCCAAGATTGGCAAAGCCGTGGCCGCAATACTGGTGGCAAAAGAAATGACAATCATCACTAATTTATTCGGATTGGCCGAAAACAAGGCAAAATCAATCTGTAACTGACTAAGACTCGTATGAAAAAAAGCCTTCATCAATGGAAAGAACGTGTACTGGTCAACGAACAAGAACAAATTCGTTGAGGAACCTATTACAACAAATGGCCATGATTCTTTCAAAATATTGATGACCAGCGATAATGCTTTCGGCCCAGTTGGCTGGGCCTTTTGGTCTTGCCTTTCATCTTGTTGCTGATGGCGATGCAAAGGTTGGTCAGTCGCTGTTTGCTTTTCAGCAACTGCTGGCTGGTTGGCAGCACTCATTTTTGTCAAAGCGGCTTGTTCATCCGGTACGCCGGCAACTGGATGAATCAATCGCGCATAGCGCACCCAACCATAACCCAAGACAGCCAATGAGAAGAGTGCTCCGATAAAGGCAGCAAAGGTTGATTGAACAACGGCCCCGGTCCAGTTGCTACTATCATGGCTTAAGACGATCCAGGTAGCTAACAGCAAGTAAATCACACGGCCAACCTGCTCCCAAATATCAGACAAGGCTGAAATATGCATCAATTGGTGGCCCTGGAAAATTCCCCGGACCATCGACATCACTGGAAAGACCAAGACAGCCGGTGCCAAAGAATGCAAAACTGGCACACCCTGAGCATTGCCGTTCGATAAGAGTGGCGCTGCAACGTACAGCAAGGTCGAAAAGATAATGCCAAGCACTACCCCGATTTGTAGTGAGCGCTTAGTAAGGGCCCACAATCCATCCTGATCTTTTTTAGCAATTAGCTGGGCCATTACCTTGGAAATGGCTGATGGAAAACCAAATGTCGCAATTGAAAGCAAGATGGCATAGATATTATACCCTTGCGAAAAGAGCGCATTGCCCTGGTTAGCTGCCTTGCCAAGCATGGCCAACCACGGCAGGATATAAACTGCTCCTAAGAGGCGAGAAACAATGTTTCCAAATGATAACCAAAAGGACCCCCGGACCAAGGCAGTATTCCCACCGCCCTGGCTTTGGTCCAGCGCCTGCTCATCACTGGCAGACCGTCCCAACGAAGCCACTGTTTGGTCTGCCAAAGCCGTTGTGACGTCATCAACTTGCTGGTTCTCATCACTATCTTTTTGGTTGGCCGACTGCGTTGACCGGCGCTTCAAGAAGGCTGATTTTTTTGTTGCTACTGCTGGTCGTTTGACTTCAAGCTCGGATTCAGACAATTTTTTTGGATTATCTTTTGGGCCGCTATGATTTAAATTCTGTTTTTGTCGTTGCGACCGTCTTGGCCAAAAAGCAGCCATTTTTTCTTGCTTGGTTTTGGGACGAAGATTTTGCTCTAACTTGGCGAGCAGCTCGTCAGCCGTTAGATGTTTTTCATCAAGTGGCGTCAGGTCCTTTTTTTCTTGGTCACCCTCTTGTTTATTGTAAAAATCCTGGCTCATACCGGTATCACCTTTAATATGTATCCCATTAGGAAGAAAAATCCGTCTTCCTAACGGGCTATTCTTGGATTGTTTCAATTAAATCAGCTAAACACCAAGATAACACGTTCGCTCTTACTTCGCAACAATATTAACGAACTTACCTGGAATGGCAATAATTTTTTTGACTTCTAAGCCATCCAAGTTCTTTTGAACTTTTTCATCAGCCTGAGCTGCTGCAATCAAGTCGTCCTGACTGGCATCAGCTGACAAAACCTGCTTTGAACGAACCTTACCGTTCACTTGGAAAATAATTTCCTTTGTATCGTCGACCAAGGCCTTTTCGTCATACGTTGGCCAAGCAACATAAGTGATTGATTCCTTTGAACCCGTCAACTTTTGCCACAATTCTTCGGCCAAATGTGGTGCAAATGGTGCTAACATTTGCACGAAACCTTCCATGTAGGCAGCTGGAAGCTTGTCGGCCTTATAGGCATCATTAACAAAGACCATCAACGTTGAAATAGCAGTATTGAAATGCATGTTTTCCAAGTCTTCCGTCACCTTCTTGACCGTCAAATTGTATTCCTTTTTGAGCGTGTCATCGGTTTTATCCGTCAACTTGTCCGTTACAGAACCATCCTCATTGATGAGCAAGCGCCAAACACGGTCTAACCAACGACGAGATCCCGTCACCCCTTCTTCAGACCATGGCTTATTCTGAGTCAAAGGTCCCATAAACATTTCATAAATTCGAAGCGTATCGGCTCCATACTCGTTGACGATGTCATCAGGGTTAACCACATTGCCCTTCGACTTGGACATCTTTTCGTGATTAGCACCCAAAATCATTCCTTGGTTAACTAATTTTTGGAATGGCTCCTTTTCCTTGACCACGCCAAGGTCATACAAGACCTTGTTCCAAAAACGAGCATACAAGAGGTGCAAAACAGCGTGTTCTGCCCCACCGACATACAAGTCAACATTCTTCCAGTAAGCTAATTTCTCAGGATCAGCCAAAGCCTGGTCATTCTTTGCATCGATATAGCGTAAGAAGTACCATGATGATCCAGCCCATTGTGGCATGGTATTGGTCTCACGGCGACCCTTCATGCCATCTTCACGAGTCACTTCCAACCAGTCCTTAGCATTGGCCAATGGTGATTCACCAGTACCAGAAGGCTTCAATTGTTCCTCTGTCATTTCTGGCAAACGCAATGGTAATTCATCTTCTGGGACCAACGTCTGTGTGCCATCTTCCCAGTGGATAACAGGGATTGGTTCACCCCAGTAACGCTGACGAGAGAAAATCCAGTCACGCAAGCGGTAGTTAACTTTCTTTTCACCAGCACCATTTTCTTCTAACCAAGCAATCATCTTATCGATAGCCTCTTGCTTACCCAAGCCGTCGACAAAGCCTGAGTTAATGTGTACGCCTTCGCCACTATAAGCTTCCTTGTCGATATTGCCACCCTCAATAACTGGAAGAATGCGCAAGTCAAACTTTTTAGCAAAGTCGTAATCACGCTGATCATGCGCTGGCACGCCCATCACAGCACCAGTTCCATAAGAAGCTAAGACATAGTCGGCAATCCAGATTGGCAACAATTCGCCATTAACCGGGTTCTTCGCATAAGCTCCAGTGAAAACCCCTGACTTATCCTTGTTCAAATCAGTTCGTTCCAAGTCAGACTTAGTGGCAATTTCTTCTTGATAAGCCGCCACGGCTTCCTTTTGATCAGCGGTCGTAATCTGGTCAACCAAATCATGTTCTGGTGACAAAACCAGGTAAGAAGCGCCAAACAAAGTATCTGGACGAGTTGAGAAAACTTCAATCTGCTGACCGGCATGCCCATCAACTGCAAAGCGAATAGCGGCACCAATTGAGCGACCAATCCAGTGGCGCTGTTGCTCCTTAATCGCTTCAGGCCAATCCAAGTCATCCAAATCATCAATCAAACGGTCAGCATAGGCCGTAATCTTCAAAACCCATTGCTTCATTGGCTTACGGTAAACAGGATATCCACCACGCTCCGTCTTGCCGTTAATCACTTCTTCGTTGGCCACGACCAGGCCACCACCTGGAAAATCAGGAGCCCAGTTAACCATGATTTCATCTTCATAAGCCAAGCCCATTTCATAGAGCTTTTCAAAAATCCACTGCGTCCACTTGTAATAGCTAGGATCCGTTGTCTTAATTTCACGGTCCCAGTCGTAAGAAAAGCCCAATGACTTCACTTGGTTCTTAAAAGTTTGAATGTTTTGGTCCGTAAAGGTTGCGGGATTGTGACCCGTCTTTAAAGCATACTGTTCGGCTGGCAAACCAAAAGCATCCCAACCCATTGGATGCAAAACATTAAAGCCACGAGCGCGCTTAAAACGCGATACGATATCTGTGGCTGTATATCCTTCTGGATGACCTACGTGTAATCCTTGGCCAGATGGATAGGGAAACATGTCTAAGGCATAAAACTTTTCCTTATCTGATTTATCTGATGCTGCAAAGGTTTGATTCTTATCCCAAAAATTTTGCCACTTTTTCTCAATTGTTTTGTGATCGTATCCCATTTTATTCCTCCATCTACTAAAAAACGCCCTATGTTAAGCCACTTGGGCCTAACATAGGGCGATTATCATCGCGGTACCACCTACGTTTTGTTCAATTGCTTGAACCTCGAAGTTGCCTTAACGCAGCAAGACGTACCGACTACTCCACTTCACCGGTAGGGGTTTCAACCGAGTTCATGATTTTGGTTGGCAAGCTTTCAGCCCCGCTTACTTTCTGACGCTCCGCAATCACTACTATTGTTGAAAAGTACCTTCATTATAGCATAAATCAGTAAAAATTCGTATACTAAAGATTAGAAAAGAAAAAGGAGCTCGCGATGCAAATTTCAAATCGACATTTTATTCAAAGTACACTTGAAGAAACAGTCGCACCTGGTAACCTCGTTGTCGATGGTGCTGCTGGTATCGGCTTAAACACACGCTTTTTATCAAGCCGTGTGGGCTCACAGGGCCAAGTCTTGACCTTTAGCGAAGAGAAAGAAAATGCGAACCAAATCGCTTCTTCTCTTTTTATGGCCGGCCTACAAGACCGCGTTGATGTTATCAACGGCGTTTTGACTCAAGACAAGTTGCAGGCACAAATTGGTAAAATTTCAAAACTTGACCTTGCCATCCTTGATTATGGATCCGACACCGGCACTTCCCTTCCGAACCGAGAAACACTCAACAAACAAATTACCCTTCTTTGGGACCACCTTAAAGATGATGGCCTCTTGATTGTCAACTTAACCCGGAACCAGCAGGCAGCCAACTTCGATGTTTCCATCACAAATGATACAGATAAGGCCAGCTACCAAACCCATTCTGATTTAACTTATTTGATTGAACGCAAAGACCGTTAGTCCCAGCATATCAACTGGTAAAATGGTATAATAACGCCAATCAATAAAACGGAGGCAAAATTCATGGGACGAATTGTCAACCAAGAAGAGCACATTAACACACCCTTAGAAGAACTCATCGACCTACCCATTCTTGATACACAGCAAGATAAGGAAGCGCGAGACAAGGCTTTGGGTATTAAAAAAGACAAATAAAACTTAAAAAAGCCCGCTGGCTGTTCAGTAATTACTGACAGTAGCGGGTTTTAATTTGGAACGTGCAATTTTAAGCAAAAGAAAAAGCCCACTAAAGTGGGCTTTTGAAGAAATAATAAATTATTATTCTTCGATTTCAGTAACAGTTCCGGCACCAACAGTGTGGCCACCTTCACGAACAGTAAACTTCAATCCCTTTTCAATGGCAACTGGTGCAATCAATTCAACGTCGAACGTTACTTGGTCACCAGGCATAACCATTTCAACACCGGCTGGCAATTCAACAACACCAGTAACATCAGTAGTGTGGAAGTAGAATTGTGGACGGTAGTTAGTGAAGAATGGTGTATGACGACCACCTTCGTCCTTAGTCAAAACATAAACTTCGGCCATGAACTTCTTGTGAGTCTTGATTGAACCAGGAGCAGCCAAAACTTGACCACGTTCGATCTGGTCACGGTCAACACCACGGAGCAAAGCACCAATGTTGTCACCAGCTTGAGCTTCTTCCAAAGTCTTACGGAACATTTCGATTCCAGTAACCGTAGTCTTTTGGATTTCATCCTTCAAACCAACGATTTCAACTTCAGTACCAGTAGTCAAAACACCACGGTCAACACGACCAGAAGCAACAGTACCACGACCAGTGATCGTAAATACGTCTTCGACAGGCATCAAGAATGGCTTGTCATCTTCACGTGCTGGAGTTGGGATGTATGAATCAACAGCGTCCATCAATTCCATGATGACCTTAGCTTGTTCTTCATCACCTTCCAAAGCCTTCAAAGCTGAACCCTTGATAACAGGAATGTCATCGCCTGGGAAATCATATTCTGAAAGCAATTCACGAACTTCCATTTCAACCAAGTCGATCAATTCTTCATCGTCAACCAAGTCAGTCTTGTTCAAGAAGACAACCAAATGTTCAACACCAACCTGGCGAGCCAACAAGATGTGCTCACGAGTTTGTGGCATAGGACCATCAGTTGCGGCAACAACCAAGATGGCACCATCCATTTGAGCAGCACCAGTGATCATGTTCTTAACGTAATCCGCGTGACCAGGGGCATCGATGTGGGCATAGTGACGAGCATCAGTCTCATATTCGATGTGAGACGTGTTGATCGTGATACCACGTTCCTTTTCTTCAGGAGCGTTATCGATTTCAGCGAAATCAGTAGCAGTTCCACCATCTTTTTCTGCCAATACCTTTGAGATAGCAGCAGTCAAAGTAGTCTTTCCGTGATCGACGTGTCCGATCGTACCAATGTTAACGTGGGGCTTATTGCGAACGTAAGTTTCCTTAGCCAATGTAGTTTCCTCCAATTTTATCTCTCAGTTTTTGTCCCGAGAAAATCGTATGTTTATATTTTACAACGCCTGGGCCATAAAGGCAACCATTAAACTGCGTTTTTCTGGCACTTAAGCCGACACTTATTATACTAAGTTCTCGAATTTTTGTAAACACCCATTTGCTAAGGAGTCTACTGCCCTGCCAGCTCAGCCAATGCCTGCAAAACCAAGTCGTGTACCTGTTTTTGTTTAGTCTCTTCTTCTGGTGCCTGCTCTTGGTAAAAGGCTGACAAGTCAGCATCCACCCAGGCCATGGCATCCAAGATACTTTCTTCTAATCGCGGAAACAATAGCATGGCTTCTAAACGTAGCTGGTCAAACAAAGCCTGGTAGGCAATTGGATCTTCTTGACCAACTTGGTCATCCAAAGCCGCAACAAGTTTTTGAAAGATCTGATTGGTGAACACGGGCGAGATAGCCTGCAAATCAATTTGATGGCGTTCTTGATCAAGCCATTGGTAGGTCACAACCCCAGTCTCCCCAAGCTCCTGTAGGTCACTCAAAAGCGTACTGCGCATCAGCGGACTGGCAAAGGGATCAACTAGTAAGAATTTCGCCCCTGTGACAAAGGTAGCTACGGGCAAGTGTAAGGCTTGTTGGTAGCGTTCCTGTTGTGCCACCATCGATTCGTCGCTAAGATGATAAAAATGCTGGGCAATCGTCTTAAGCGTCTGCCCCTGCTGGTTTTCGGCCTTCCTTTCACCGTCTCGAATTTGTACCAACAGACCTTCGATTAGTTCCTGGTTTGGACTCTGCAAAGCCCATTGTTGGGCGGACACAAAGTTTTGTATTTGCAAAAGCAGGTCAAAGTACAACAAGAACAAATTTTCATGTTGCGCATAATCGGACAAAAAATCAGAAGCATAATCTTTGGCTAATTGGTATTGTTGGTCCTCTTTTAGCGCCAGCACCAACTGGCGGTTGAGGGTCAAAGTTTGCTCTTCTTGGTAAACTGTCACAAATAGACCAGCTGCCTGATGGTAGTGTTCCTGGTTAAATTCGGCCTCAGCCTGGTCTTTGATTTCAATCAATGTCTTTTCCAAGTGAAACTCCTTTTACTCTAATAAGGCAACTTGCGCCTCTATTCTAACAAAGAAAAAAGGCCCTGACGGGTCTTTTTTCAAAATGATTGATAACTATTACTGCCAATTGCTGCAAATGCCAATGTCAGGAATTAACCCCGTTTAACCACCTAAAATTTTAATTATTGGTTGACAGTTTGTTGCTTGGCTTGGTTCTTTTGACCCTTGCCCTTACTTCCCGGATTCTTGGGCTTATTTTGCTTTACTTGATTATTTTGTTTCTTTTGGTTGTTACCTTGTCCCGACTTTTTTTGACCCTTTTTTTGGTCTTTATTCCCGTTGGTCTTCTTCCCCTTTTGACCAGCAGTTTCTTGCCCCTTTGAATGGTGTGGTCGGCGGTTTTGGTTGACTTCCATCACCACGGGCATTACCATTGGCCGGCGACGAGTTTCATTAAACAAGAAACGAGACAATGATTCCCGAACACCATTCTTAAGTTCATTCCAGTCAAAGGCTTTCGCATTCTTCAAATAGTCTTCAATGGCATCAATCGTCAGCTTACCAGCCTCCTTCATCAAGTCGCGGTTTGCCTTAACATAAACAAAACCCCGAGACGTCATCTTTGGCTTTGAAACAACCTTGCGCTTCTTGCGATCAATTGTTACGACTGTGACAAAGACACCATCTTCAGATAAAATCCGACGATCACGAAGAACGACATTACCGATGTCATTCAAAGAATCACCGTCAATCATGGTTTCCCCAATCGTAAAGCCACCCTTCTTTTCAAAAGTTTGGCCATCATAAACGTACTGATCACCACGCTTAGCCATGATAATTTTTTTTGCTGGAATATCGACTTCCTCGGCGGCAGTTTTTGCCGTCACCATCACTCGGAATTCACCGGAAACAGGGAAGAAAAATTCTGGCTTCATGAAATTAATCATCATCTGCACGTCTTCAGCTGATCCGTGACCAGATGACCGTAAATCAGCTGAAATCTGTTTGACGTCGGCTCCTTGTTGGAAGAGCAAGTTTCGTGTTTGGGCCACATAAGACTCAACAGCAAAAGACGGTGTTGTTGCAATAAAGACTAAATCAGCAGCGCCCAAGCTAATATTAGGATTTTCACCCTTAGCCATCTTGTGCAAATTTTTAACGGGTTCGCCCATTTTACCGGTTTCCAAAACAACGATTTGGCCTGCCGGCAATGTCTCTAAATCTTTCAAATCAGCAAAAAGTTCTTCCTTTGGCAATGGCAAATTCAACTTTCCCAAATTCAAAGCAGCATGAACGATTTGTTCCACATCTTGCCCAGAAAAAATCAAGCGACGATGAGTCTTGGCCGTAGCGTCAATAACCTGCTGGACACGCTGAATATTAGAAGCGACCACAGCGACAATAATTCGCTTGCCTTTGGCAGCCACAAAGCTGTCTTCAACATACTGATGAATCTTCTTCTCGCTCACCATTGGCTTGCCAATATCTTCAGTTCCGGCCGCATCAGCTAACAATGCCAAAACTGGCTTAGCACCAATTTCAGCCAAACGAGCATAATTTGTTTGATAAGAATCTTCTGCTGTTTGGTCAAACTTAAAATGACCAGTATAAACAATCTGACCCTCATCCGTTCCCAAAACGACTCCTAAAGCTTCGGGAATGGTATGCGTGGTATTGAAGAATGAAACCTTAACGGCACCAAAATCAATTTCAGTATTTTCATTAACCACGTGAAAATCATCAAAAGCCTTTAAATCAGCTTCTGCTTGGATGGCTAATTTCGCCAAAGCAATGGTCAAGTCAGAACCAAAAATTGGCACCTGCAGCTGTTGCAACAAGTATGGCAAAGCACCAATCGAATCTGCATGACCGTGTGTCAAAAAGATTCCAGCAATTTTTTCTTGGTTATTAACGAGGTACTCAAAATCAGGGATGACAACGTCAATCCCGAGTTGTTCCGTCTCGGGGTACTTGAGTCCGGCATCTAAGATGAAAATTTCATCGTTGACCGAAACGGCATACATGTTTTTGCCGTTTTCACGCACTCCCCCAAAGGGAATTATTCTTAAATCTGTCATGTTCTATCCTTTTGTCGTTACTACTTTTTTAAAGCGAATCATCTTGAAAAGGCAGCTTGGATTATTGGCCTCTTCTTGTCTCGATTTCAATTACATCTAGTTTAACATAAAATCCCCTAGCTTGGGCAAAAGCGACCCGATTCAACGCAAAAATTGGCAAAAAAATTAGAAAATGCACATCAAAAAAAGAAAAAGCCCAAGCCTGAAACGGCTTGGGCTGAAAATAAAAATCAGACTTAGAATATTCTAAGTCTGATTTGATAGGCGTTCATTAAAATTAACGTTCAACCTTAACAGTTGTTTCAGTTGTTGCTGCTGTACGTTCCTGAACCAAGACAGAACCTTGTTCCAAGGCCTGCTTTGCTTGGTCAGCCAACTTAGCAAAAGTATCAAAGTCAGATACGGCCAAATCAGCCAACATCTTACGGTTCAATTCGACACCAGCCATGTTCAAACCGTGCATCAACTTTGAGTATGACAAACCATTCATCCGGGCTGCCGCGTTAATCCGAGCAATCCACAACTTACGGAAGTCGCGCTTGCGGTTCTTACGATCACGGTAAGCGTACAAGTATGACTTGTAGACTTGTTGCTTAGCAACCTTATAATTGATGCGACGTTGGCCACGGTAACCCTTAGCCAACTTAATAAACTTTTTGCGACGTGCGCGTGAAACTGTACCACCCTTAACTCGCATGGGTAATTCCTCCTAAATAGTATTAATTAAACGACCCTTTAAATTAGAGGGTAGACAACAACTTGGCGTACTTCTTGATGGTTGCCTTATTCATCATCCGAGTACCACGTAATTGACGACGTTGCTTCTTTGTCTTACCGTGGAAACGGTGTGATGTGTAAGCTGAGGCTGACTTAAAGCCACCCTTAGCTGTCTTCTTGAAACGCTTTGCTGAAGCGCGGTGAGTCTTCATCTTGGGCATGAGTCCATATTCTCCTATCGTTTTTCAAGTATCTAGCGACCGGTCAAAATGAATCTGCTTAACCCTTTTTAGGAGCTAAGACCAAAAACATCTGGCGACCATCCATCTTAGCACGTTGTTCAACCTTGGCAATATCGTCCAATTCGTTGGCCATTCGTTCTAAGACTTCGCGTCCAATATCTTGGTGAGTAATCATCCGGCCACGGAAACGCAAGTTCAACTTCACCTTGTTTCCCTTTTCAAGGAACTTAATGGCAGCTTTCTTCCGCGTTTCGAAATCACCAGAATCAATCACTGGTGACATCCGGACTTCCTTCACCTGGACAACCTTTTGGTTCTTGCGTTGTTCTTTTTGACGCTTTTGCGCTTCGAACTTGGCCTTTCCCCAATCCATGATTTTGGCAACAGGTGGTACAGCATTGGCCTGGACAAGCACCAAATCTTGTCCCAAGTCATCGGCAATGTTTTGTGCATCACGCGTTGACATTTCCTCTTGCTTACCGTCATGAATTAATAGAACCCGACTTGCTCGGATATTATCGTTGACTAAATCAACTTGTCGTGGTTGACGTGCTATGGCTAGGTACCTCCAAAAATTTTGTTGTGAACAACGAAGAAAAAAATGGGCAAACCGAAGTTCACCCACTTTACCTGACTGTACAAAAAGTACAACGTGTATCTGCCTAGCAACAGCAATCGTCACGAGGCGAGAAGCGGGTGCTCCTACTTGTTCAACAATCAATACTATACGCACTTTTCATCTTTAAGTCAAGACTTTTCTAATTTTTATTCAAGCTCAATCGTGCTGGCTACCTTCAACAGCCAAATTAGCCAATAAGCGATCACCAAAGTGATAAACAACTAAAATCGCAAACTGAGCAGCCGCAAAAAGCAGGACAAAGGCAACCATGTGGGCCGAAACGGCATCCTGTGTATTGGCCAGTACAAACTTAAAGTTTGTAAAGACATCCCAAGAATTTAGCCGCAAGAACCGTCCCAGATAAATACCAATGGACGACACCAGTGAAACAATGGCCAAAAGCACCAAGACGGTTAACCCGCTTCTTTTAATAAAGAACTTTTGAATTAGTAATTCCAATGAAAGAATGCCTAGATAAACACCAATAAAAATCCCAGCTGATAAAACTGAATAATTAAAATACTGATAACGAACGTCCAATGAATCGCTAATATATTGCAAATGAATAAAATCCGTGATCATATACATGGTATTTGGGAAAAACAACAACCAGAGAAAGGAAAAAAATGCTTGTAGCAGCTTCGATTTAAAAATGAGCACCAACAAGGCGAAGTCCAATGGCAACAAAGCCAAAAAGACGTTCCACATTAAGAAGTCAAAATGGGTTGGCGTCACTAAAACGAACAAAATAAAGGCCAAGACGACCAGGTGAACAACTAGCATATTCATTACATTTCGTTTCGTCATCGCGTTTTTGTACCCCATTACATTCGTTTGACTCCCCCTTTAAACGCCAAGAGAAGAGATAATTTAATATCATCTATTTTAACAGAACTAAGGCCGTTCGTTAAGCCTTTTTAGCCGATTATTTCAAAGATTTTACAAGGAAAAAAGATTCCACCAGTTGACATTCCCTTATAAATTAGATAAACTTAACAGGTTGATAAATTGAACCGAAAGGAGGTGCCAGCATGGCTACCCCATCAAACAAAAATTCTAAGTCTCACAAGCGTAACCGCCGCGGACACATCGGTTTGAATGTGCCAAACATTGTTTTGGACAAGACTACTGGTGAATACCGCGTTGCTCATCGCGTCTCTCCATCAGGGATGTACAACGGTAAGCAAGTGACCGAAAATAAGTAAGTTTTAAAAACCTCACTCTGTGTAGTGAGGTTTTTTTGTGACCAAATCAGTGCCCAATTCCTTGCTTTCATCACTTTTTCGATGCTGATTTCGTTATAATAGAACTGATACCCCTTTGAAGGAGGAAAGACAATGCCCCTTGATGGCCTCTTTGTCCATTCGTTGGCCAAAGAATTAAATGAACAACTCGCTGGTGGCCGTATTACGAAAATTCACCAGCCTTACCCGAACGAGATCATAATGGTCGTTCGCAATAATGGTCAGAACTATCCGGTCTTGCTTTCGGCTAACCCAGCCTATGCCAGAGCCCAAGTGACTCGAATTCCCTACCAGAATCCGGCTACGCCGCCCAATTTTGCGATGTTCTTGCGTCGTAACTTAGAAGGAGCCCGGTTAAGTTCGGTTGCACAGGTAGAAAATGACCGAATTCTTCACTTCTCGATTAGTACACACGATGAACTGGGCGATGATCAAACACTGATTTTAACGCTTGAAATGATGGGTCGGCATTCAAACCTCTTTTTAGTTCGAGAAAAAGATCAGCGCATTTTGGAACTAATCAAACACGTCCCAGCTGACCAAAACCGTGTCCGGTCATTGATTCCCGGTGCGACCTATACCCTGCCCCCTGCCCAAAATATGACCAATCCATTTGGCCAAGATTTGACGGCTTTGGCTAAAATTTTACTAGACATGGACAAGGTTGACTGGCCAAAAGCCATTCAGCAAACCTACCAAGGATTTGCCACTCTTTCAGCCAAGAATTTGGCCAAGCATTTGGAAACTGGGGCAAATGCCATGCAAACAGCTCAGGACTGGTTGGCTCATTTCGACTCACCACAGCCGACCCTTTATCAAGTAGACAACAAGTATACCTTTGCCGCTTTTGATTGGGATTCTGAACAAGCAGGCCAGCCTTATGACACACTCGGTGATTTATTGGATGCCTACTTCCAGGGTCAGGCGGAAGCCGACCGCGTTAACCAGCAGGCCGGGACCTTAGTTCGCCTGGTTAAAAACGAATTGAAAAAAAATCAAACCAAGGAAAAAAAGCTCCAACAGACCCTGACAGATTCAAAAAATGCTGAAAGCTTTAAGGTCAAGGGCGACTTGCTGATTACTTATCCGCACCTCGTTCATAAAGGCATGCATTCGGTTGAAATCGAAAATTACTATGACAATAACCAGTTGCTGACTATTGACCTCGACCCCCGCTTTGACGGTTTACAAAATGCCAACCGTTATTTCCGTAAGTACCGTAAGCTCCGCTCAGCCAAGGATTATGTCTTAGAGCAGCTGAAAACTACTGCAGCAGAAATTGACTACTTTAATCAAATCGCTAGCCAATTGGCAGTGGCTTCGCCCAAAGACGTTGCTGACATCAAGGTTGAATTGATTGAACAGGGCTACCTACGCGAAAAAGTCAAGATCAAGACCAAGGGAAAACAGACGAAAAAACCAAAACATGTTTTATCTGCTCCCGACCAATTTACGGCTAGTGATGGCACGCTGATTGAGATTGGCAAAAACAATCTCCAAAATGACAAATTGTCCCTAAAAAAGGCTAACCGCCAGAACATCTGGCTGCACGTACAGAAGTTACCTGGTTCTCATGTCATTATCCATTCTGACAATCCATCACAAGAAACCATCGAAGAAGCTGCTAAATTAGCTGCTTATTTCTCAAAGGCCCGCGATTCAGCCAATGTCCCCGTTGATTACTTACCAGCAGGAAAATTGCGGAAGCCAAACGGCGCCAAACCCGGTTACGTTATTTTTGAAGGCCAATCGACTACTTACGTCACACCTGACCCACTTTTAGTGCAAAAATTGAAACATTCGTGATAAAATAGACTTATTCTGAATCATGTAAGGAGTAAGTAATATGCATTTCATCAAAGAATTCAAGGCCTTCATTAATCGTGGTAATATGATTGACCTAGCAATTGGGGTAATCATTGGTGGTGCTTTCTCTGGTTTAGTCAAATCATTGACAACAAACCTGATTAACCCCTTGGTTGGCTTTTTCACTGGTGGGGGAAACGACTTAAACAGTTTAAAGTGGGTTCCCTACAAGCACCTGACATTCAAATATGGCGCCTTTTTGAATGATGTTATCAATTTCTTGATTACAGCCTTTGTTGTTTTTCTTCTGATTAAGATCATCAGCAAGTACATTATTAAGCCAAAGCAAAAACCCGCACCAGCTCCAAGCGATGAATTGCTTGTACTTCAAGACATCAAAAAGATTTTAGCTGATCAACAGCAAACAACCAACGCCCAAACTACAGCAACAGATGGAACTGACTCACAATCCCAATCTGCTAGCAATCAATAAAGTAGATAAAAAAGCCTGTCTTTAAAAGACAGGCTTTTTTATCCGGGTAATTAACGGATTGCCTTCAAAGCATCATCAATCTGACCCAGGACAATTTCTTGATTTTTTGGATCTTCCAAATCATACTGCTGCAAGTTAACCTTAATCTTTGGTGATTGGTCATAAGAGTCAAACCACCCCTGATAAGCTTCCCACATCTTGCGGTAGTAGGCCTTCAATTCATCATTACCATCAAACTGTTCGTAATCCCGGCCACGCTTCTTAATTCGAGCTAAAATTGTCTCAAAATCGGCATCAGCATAAACCATCAAATCGGGCGCCTTCTTCGGCAAAGCATGCAGTTCGTCCATCATGCGCGTCAATAAATTATGATAAACGTCCATTTCCATATCAGAAATATTGCCGTCCTTATGGTTTTCCTCTGTAAAGAGTTCATCTTCATAAATTGACCGATCCAAAACATTGTTATCATCAGCCAACGCCTTTTTAATCATCTCAAAACGACGGTTTAAGAAAAAAATTTGGAGCAAAAAACCATACTGCTTTGGATCCTTGTAATACAGTGGCAAAACCGGATTATCCCCTACTGGTTCAAAAAAGGCCTGCGTTTCAAAATGGTCTGCAATCAAACCAGTCAACGTTGTTTTCCCAACACCAATCATTCCTGCTGTAATAATCACCATACATGCTCCTCTGTTTTGTTACCATGGCCTTCCCTCATTGCTGAAAAGAAAACCCCAGCTTGCGCTCTTGTGACAAACGGTTGCTTACACCGCATTTAACCAGTTCTTTATGCTGAAACTAGCAGGGCCAGAGCTTTTGAAATCAGCTCCTCTGTCTTGCCCTTTTCGCCGGCCAAGGCCTTCTTGACCTTTTTAATATCCTTTTGGGCATAACCCAAGGCTTCCAAAGCCGCCATGGCATCGGCCAGATTTTGGCTATCACTGGCAACCAAGCGAGCAGAATCTGACAGGTCAAGGCCTAAGCGAAGCTCTTGATCTTGAGCTAAGTTCGCAAAGTCCGCCATTTTCCCCTTCAAATCCAGGATAATCTGTTGCGCGGTTTTCTTTCCCACCCCGGGAAACTGCGTCAAATAGCCAACTTCATCTTGGTCAATGGCTGCCACCAAGGAAGCTGGGTCTGCACCAGCTAGGATTGCCAAAGCTGATTTAGGCCCAATGCCTGAAACATTTAACAACTTGTTAAACAGTCCCTTTTCCGTCATCGAGGCAAAACCATAAAGGGTTAACTCCGTTTCACGAACAATTTGTTCGACGAAAACTTGGGCTTCCTGGTCAACAGTGTAGTGATAGGAATTCGCCGGAAAAATCTTGTAGCCAATACCATCTTTGCTTTCTAAGACGATATAACCTGGCCAAACCTGGGTAATCACGCCCCGCAAATATTCATACATAATAACTCCTGGATATCTATTTTACCGTAAAGCAGATTACGGAACTAAGTTAATTTTTTGCTTTTTCGTATCAAAATAGCCAACTTCATCATTGCTAGCATCGGCCCAAGATTCAAACTTCATGAACTTAGCATTGGTAATGATACGCTTCGTCGTATCAGGGAAGAGGCAGGTAATAATCGTAATTTTTGCCTTACCGTCATCACGGTCATCAGGATTCAAAACAGAGCCATCATTCTCATCAACACCAACCTGACCGGTAATCTGGTAAGTAAAGACCCCATCACCATTAGCCAGGTAGATTGACTGACCATTTAACCAGCTTGAATTTCCCGCTTGACCATTTTGATAATAAGGTGCATTTTGATTAAGTTTCTGTTGTAAAGCCGAAAAGGCTGTATAACCATTATCCCAATTATGAGCAGCTAACGTATAGTTTCCCTGTCCCATTGTTGGTACAGGGGTACCTTTTTGTGCCGTATTAGCCCCTACATTCAAGGCAACGGCTGAATAGGCATTATCGTAAATTGGTAGTAAAATCGATAACTTGGGAATCGCCACAAAGCCTTGCTTTGTTAATCCTTTAGCGCTTTGATCTTGAGCACTAATTTTGCCGGCAATCTGTTGTCGATCATTTTGACTATAAATTTTTGTTTGACCAAACAGCTGTTTTGGCACCGTTTTTACTGGACTTAATGCGGGCTGTGATTCAGCCCAACGATAGCCCAACAAAGCAATTATTCCGATAATTATTAACCAAAGCAGGCGTTGCACCCACTTCCTCATGCGGTCAGTCATTTGGCTGCATCCTCCTGACAGTTTTTCGTTGTCTCATGATACTGATTTTTTTAGTAAAAATCAGCATTAAACCGTTTGACTTAATGCCACTATTATAGCATAAAAACAGATTGGTCTAGCCGGTCCCGTTTGACCTAAAAAACGTAGTTTCAGCACTAAAAAAAGCAATCATTCGATTGCTTTTAAATGTTGATTAATAAACCAACGGCTCATTTGCACCAATTACTTAGTAAAAATCAATGACTAGTTTTCCCTCTGCTTAAAGGATATTAGCTAAAATAGTCTTCAAAACCCCATCATTGTTGGAATCAGCAACCGCTTCCTCAAACTTGTAAGTAAAGAGTTCAGAATCGGCATTCGGCATCACGAAGGGATGACCAACCAATTGCAACATTTCCAAATCATTCAAGCCATCACCAAAGGCGGCCATCTCTTCTGGCGCAATACCTAGCTGATCGCCTAAATCCTTTAAGGCCACACCCTTGTTCACAGCTGGATTGACTAAGTCGACGGCACCATAACCCGAAGTTGTGACGTGGATTGGCAGCTGATGGTTATTAACCGCTTCCATGAAAGGACGTTCAAAGTCTGGTAGATCGACCGTCATCTTCAAAATTGGTTCGTTAATTTCACTCAAATTATCCACAATCTTCAAATCCTGGAAATATTGCTGTGCCTTACGGTCACCATACCCCAAAGCGGCCATTTCTTTCAGAATAAATGCCTGGGTGACGCCAGTAAAGACTAAGCCCATTGAGACTCTGTCGCGATTAGCTAAAACGGTTTCCACAATTGGCTGAAAAACGGCCGGCTCAATTGGGTAAGTCTTCATAATCTCACCCTCTTCAACGACTTCAGCGCCATTGTTAGCAATCAATATAAAGTCCTGGTTAGCCCCAGCAAAGTATTTGGCCACCTTATCTGGATGATTACCTGTTGCGACCACAAAGGTTACATTCTTTTTCTTGGCTAAATCGACCATTACCTGATAAGCCTGGCGGTCAAAACTCTTGTCCGCTCGTAAAAAGGTGGCGTCTAAATCAGTTGCAATTAGTTTAATCGTCATCATTTTCCTATCTGTAGCTACGTTCCATAACTGGGGTATGTCGCCTCTTTTTCTACCATAGGCAATGACTGCCACCGGTCACCTGCTATCGTATCGTTTCACTAACAACAGGCACTAATTATTTTTTGCCACGCTTCTTCTTTAACTTCTTCATCTTCCGGGCTGCTTGCTTCATAGCAAAATTTTGAACCTTTTGGCCAAAGTTGCCACTTGGCATACCACCACCCATGCCCCCCATCATTTGAGACATGTCCATTCCGGTTTGCCCCATCATGGATTCCATGCCGGAGAAGTT
This sequence comes from Fructobacillus americanaquae, assembly GCF_024029775.1. Taxonomy (GTDB): domain Bacteria; phylum Bacillota; class Bacilli; order Lactobacillales; family Lactobacillaceae; genus Fructobacillus; species Fructobacillus americanaquae. The sequence continues at coordinate 1,309,509 of NZ_CP097122.1, read as the reverse complement.
TCCGTTTGAAGCTTGGTTCATCATTTTGCGCATCTGGTCGAATTGCTTAATCATCTTGTTGACTTCCACAATTGGCCGCCCTGCACCCGCTGCCAAACGACGACGGCGAGATGGATTCAACAAGTCGGGATCTTCCCGTTCAGCCTTCGTCATTGAGGAGATAATCGCTTCCATATGGGCAAACTGCTTGTCATCAATTTGCAGGTTCGCTAAAGCTGGATTTCCGGCCATTCCAGGAATCATCTTCAGTAAGTCTTCCATTGGTCCCATGTTTTGAACCTGGTGCAGCTGGTCGATAAAGTCATTGAAGTCAAAAGTGTTCAGGCGCATCTTTTCAAGCTGCTCGGCCTGCTTCTTTTCGTCCACTTCTTGCTGAGCCTTTTCGATAAAGGTCAGCATATCCCCCATGCCCAAAATTCGTGAAGCCATTCGGTCTGGGTAAAATACATCCAGGTCGGTTGGCTTTTCACCTTGACCAACGAATTTGATTGGCTGACCCGTGACATCACGTATTGATAAGGCAGCACCACCACGGGTATCACCATCCAACTTAGTTAAAACGACACCGGTCAAGTGCAACTCGTTGGCAAAGCCTTGGGCTGTTTCAGTTGCATTCTGTCCGGTCATCGCATCGACCGTCAAGAGCACTTCATCTGGTTGAGCAATCGTTTCGATGTCCTTCAACTCAGCCATCAATTCGGCATCAATTTGCAAACGACCGGCCGTATCAATCAAGACATAATCATTTTTGTTTTTCTTGGCCTGGGCTAACCCAGCCTTGACGATTTCACGTGGATCAACATCTGTCCCCTGTGAAAAGACTGGAACCTCCAAATCTTTTCCCAAGATTTCCAACTGATCAATGGCGGCTGGACGATAAACATCGGCTGCAATCAAAAGTGGACGAGCGTTATTTTCGCGCTTTAACTTATAAGCCAATTTGGCAATGGTGGTCGTTTTACCAGCCCCTTGCAAGCCAGCCATCATGATGGTTGTCGGAATCTTTTCTGATTTATTGAGTGGAACCGCTTGGTCCCCCATCAAGGCTGTTAACTCCTCATTAACAATTTTGATAACCTGTTGGGCGCCATTCAGCCCTTCCAGGATTTCTTGGCCCTTCGCCCTTTGGCGAATTTGGTCGATGAACTTCTTCACTGTCGAGTAAGAAACATCGGCTTCCAGTAAGGCTAAACGGATTTCACGAAGAGAGGCCTGTAGGTCTTCTTCTTTAATCTTGCCCTGACCGGTTAGATTTTTCAACGTCTTGGAGAGGCGCTGTGTCAAGTTTTCAAAAGCCATGATTGCTTGGCCGGGCCACTTCGGGACTCCGGCTTCCCCCTTAATTAATTTCTTGGTTAACCAGTTGGTCTAAAATTTGCTTTAAATGTTGATCGTTTTGATAGTGCTCGGCAACGTAATCCAGCAAATCCTGTTCTTGCGCCTGCCGGTGGACTGAATCCTTGTAGAGCCCTAAAACGGCCTCGTAGTGTTCCAAAGAATCAACGCCACGCTTCAAGTTATCCGAAACGGCTTGCCGGCTAACAACTTCGGCCTCGGCAATTTCAATGATGGAATAATCATCCTCAAAATATGCCCGCAAGTAATTTTGTTGCTTAACCGTCAACAACGGTCCATAAAACGGTAATAAAGCATTCACCTGATTTTTTTTGTCTAAATCCATCGCCTAGACCAAGTCCTTGAACATACCATAAACAAAGTCCTCAGCCGAAAAGACGCGTAAATCAGTTGCCTTTTCACCAAAGCCAATCCATTTGACTGGCAAATGCAGGCTGTCACGAATGGCAAAAACAATACCACCTTTAGCTGTCCCATCCATCTTAGTTAAGACAATCCCAGTCACATCAGAAGAGTCCTGGAACAACTTGGCCTGTTGCAAAGCATTTTGCCCCGTCGTTGCATCCAAAACCAGCAGAACCTCTTGTGGGGCATCTGGCAAGACCTTCTTAACAACTCGATTGATCTTGGCTAGCTCTTGCATCAAGTTGACGTTATTTTGTAAGCGACCGGCCGTATCAACGAACAAGACATCATAGTGCTCCTCTTTGGCTCGTTCAACCGCCGTATAGACAACAGAAGCCGGATCGGCCTTTTCAGGCCCAGCCACAACCGGTACATCAGCCCGGTTACCCCATTCCTGCAGTTGCTTCACCGCACCCGCACGGAAGGTATCCGCTGCTGCCAAAAGGACCTTTTTACCTTCTTTTTGATAGGCTGAAGCTAATTTCCCCACGGTCGTCGTTTTGCCGACACCATTTACTCCAACAAAGAGAATCACGGTTGGTTGACCTGCTGGTGCAAAATGCATGGATTGGTCTTCATTTTGACCTTGAGCATCATATTGTGCCACCATCTGTTCAATAATCAAAGAACGAATTTGGCCCTTATCCTTAATATTTTGCACCTTAACAGCTTCACGAACTTGGTTGGAAATTTGAATTGCCAAATCAAAGCCTAAATCAGCCCCAATTAAGGTATCTTCCAACTCCTCAAAGAAGTTTTCATCAACCGAACGGAAGTTGGCTAAAAAGCGGTTAAATCGGTCAGCAAAGCCCTGACGAGATTGCTTCAAGCCGCGGTCATAGACCGCCTGGTTGGATTGCTCGTCTTGGCCTTGGTCCGCGTTTTGATCTTGCTTTTGCCCTTGGTCCTGACTCTGCTTATGCTCAGCAGTGACAGGTTGATCAAATTCACGTTCGTTGTCACTATCCTCTGTAAGCACTTGAGCAGACTCTTGGTCAGCTTTGTCTTTGTCAGCCCCTGCCGGTCCGGTTGTTTCAGTAGCTGTTTTTGTAGCGGGCTGGTCCTGTTGATCCTCTGTTACTGCCTTTGCTCTTTTCTCGGCCGGCTGATCTTGATTTGCATCAGTTAACTGCTTTTCTGAGTCTCTTACTGTTGACTCAGGTGCTGTCTGCTGACCAACTTCGGCCGACTGATTTTCCTGAGCTTCCTTCTTTTTCTTAAAAATATCAAAAAGTCCCATAGACTACTCTCCTATGTGATTAAGCGAGTTGTTGGTGTGCCTCTTCCAGGTTAACCGCGACCATCTTTGAAACCCCTGCTTCTTGCATTGTAACACCATACAAGATTTTAGCAGCAACCATCGTTCCCTTGCGATGCGTGATCGTGATGAATTGGGTATCGCCAGCAAAATTTTTCAAATAAGCCGCAAAACGGTCGACGTTCGCCTCATCCAAGGCTGCCTCAGCCTCATCCAAGACGGCAAATGGTACAGGGCGAACCTGCAAAATCGCAAACAACAACGAAATGGCAGTCAAGGCCTTTTCACCACCAGATAACAACGACATTTGCTGGAATTTTTTGCCAGGCGGTTGCGCCTTAATGTCAATTCCAGTCGTTAGCAAGTGTTCTGGGTCGGTCAACTCAATTTGGGCCTGGCCACCCGCAAACATCTTCGTAAAGACATCTGAGAAATTAGCTGCAATGGCATCAAAGGTTTCCTGAAAACGAATCTGAACCTCTTGGTCCATCTCATCGATTGTATCCTGCAGGGTCTCCTTGGCTGCCTTCAGATCTTCTGCTTGGCTGGTCAAGAAGTCGTGGCGATCTTTAATTTCATCATACTCCTGGATGGCCGCGATGTTCACTGGCCCCAGTGCATCGATGGCCTTCTTGGTCTCAGCCAATGTTTGGTCAACTTCTTGGTCAGACAAATCAGAAGCAACCACGTCATTCTCTGATTCTACGGTCAGACCATAGGTCTGGCGCAACGTTGCAATTTGCTTAGCCAAGCGTTCTTGGCTACTTTGCAAACGATGATTAGCAGCTGACTGGTCAACAACCTCGTTATTCAACTCTTCTTGGGCCAAGGCAAGTTTTTCTTCCTCTTCCTTGACCGTCGTTGATAATTTGGCCCATTGATCAGCTAACAAATCAGCCTTTTCCTGGGCCGTTGTTAAGGCAGTCGACAAATCAGTGACCGCCTGACTCAGTTCTTCAGTGCTCTTTGCCTGGTCGAGGTTTTCCTGCATCTGCCCAGCCTGCTCTTGCAGTGACAATAAGTGGTCTTGCCCCTTTGTCAAAGTTTCGGTCAAGCGGTGCTGATTTTCCTCCTGAGCCGAACGCTGAGCGGAAACTTTCGCGAGTTCTGCCTGGAATTCGGCTTTTTGGCCCTGATAAGCTTGTTGGTCCTTAGTTAACTGGTCCAACTCGGCGGTCAAATCAGCGGTGTTCCCTTCGATTGTCCCCTTCTTATCCTCATTTTCAGTCAATGCCGTTTGGGCCGCTGCCTGTTCCTGTTCAGCGTCCTCTTTAGCAACCTGCAAATCTGCTAGATCCAAAGATAGTGTTTGCACGCTGGTTTGGTGGCGATCAACGGTATCCTTTAAGCTGGCCAATTCATAATCAACTTGCTGCCCCTGGGCAACAAAGTCTCGACTTTGTTGCATCAAGTCCGCCAATTTTTCTTGCCAGGTGTTGACCTGATTTTGGCTTTGATTACGCTTTTCAGCCAGGTCGGCAACCAGCACCTGTTGCTTGGCTAACGCCGCTTCTTTTTCCTTTAAATCAGCCTGCCGGGACAGAACAGATGGCCCTTGACGAAAGTTAGCACCACCGGTAATAGAACCACCGGCATTGACCAACTGACCGTCCAATGAAACAACTCGCAAACGATTTTGACAAGCCCGAGCAACCTGTGTAGCCGCCGCCAAATCTTCAACAACCAAGGTTGTCCCCAGCAATGAAGAGAGGATATTTTCCATCCCAGCCGGCACGGAAACTAAGTCAGCAGCTAAGCCAATATAGCCATTTTCACGGCTAGCAGCGGCTATGTCACGGGCCTGACGAGGGCGAATGGTATCAATCGGCAAAAGGGTTACCCGACCCTTTTTGTTTTTAGTCAGGTAGGCAACAATCGACTTAGCCGTTTGAGTCGTGTCCACTACAATTTGCTGTAACGCCCCACCCAAGACGGTTTCAATCGCCTTCGTGTAGGATTTTGGAACCGTTAACAATTCCGCAACGACGCCCTTGATGCCTGGAAAGTTTTGCCGCACAGCAGGCACCATCAGGTTCTTAACACCCTGATAAAAACCAGCATAATCATCTAATGAAGCTTCTGCCTGATAACGCGACCGCTGCTGATCGAGGGCATAGGCCGCCTCTTGCCAACTTTTTTGTTGATCCTGAGCCGCTACCTTGGCATCTGCTAAAGCATTCTTTGCCTGTGCCACTTGGTCCTCAAAAGGATTTTCACCAGTCGTTTGGTCTGGATGTTCTTTTTGATAAGCTGCCAAGGCACTTTCTGCCGCTTTTAAATCATCCTGGGCCTTTGTCATCGCCGTCTTTTTCAAAGCTAACTGTGCTTCCGTTTGGGCCAAGGCTTTTTCTTGATAAGTCAGCTTATTATGTAAGGAAGCAATCGCTTGCATCGTGGTCACATAAGCATTGCGGTTTTCAGCCAGTTCATTTTGCACTGCATCAATCTTGGTGGCACCATGCTCCTGGTCAATTTGCTTGATAGTCTGTTTTAATGATTGTTCTTGGTCGACTAAGGCCGCCAGTTGCTTTTGTACCTGAGTTAACTCAGCCTGCGTTTTTTCGACTTGAACCTGTTCGTCTTTTTGTTGATCAACTAAATGGGCTAAATCACGAACCAGTGTGGCCTGCTCTTGTGAGGCCAGCTTCTGATTCCCAATCAACCGTTCTTTTTCCTGAGCCTTGGCAACAATCTCTGCCTGTAAGTTGTCACGGTCGTGCTGGATAGCCTCTAATTGGCCACGACTTTGACCAAGATTATCCTGAATTAAGCTTACCTGTTTTTGCTGATAAGCAACAGCTTCCTTGGTTTTACCGGCCTCCTGACTTTGTTCAGCCACTTGTCCCTGCAGCAACAAAATCGATCGGGTCAATCGCACCTGGTCTAATTTTTCAAAACTTTCGCGCTTAACCAAATAGTCTTTGGCCTTGAGAGCCTGGTCAGCCAAAGGGTTTAATCGCCCCTCCACTTCAGCAATAATATCATCAACACGGTCCAAGTTATCTTCCGTGGCAGCCAAGTCCTTTTCGGCCTTGTCCTTATTTTGCTTGTACTTATAGACACCAGCGACTTCTTCAATGATTCCCCGTCGTTCTTCCGGCTTCGCTGAAAAAATCTTTTCAACCTGACCTTGGGAAATAATTGAAAAGCCATCCCGACCAAGACCGGTATCCATAAAGAGTTCATGGATATCCTTGAGCCGGCATTCCGTCCCGTTTAATTGATACGAGGATTCTCCTGTCCGGTACAACCTTCGAGTAATTCGAATTTCGGTAAAATCAGAAGCAATATAATGATCAGCATTGTCAAAGGTAATCGAAACTTCCGCCCGGTTTAAGGGTTTGCGGTTCTTTGTTCCACCAAAAATGACATCGGCCATTTTATTGCCTCGCAAATCTTTAGCCGACTGTTCCCCCATCACCCAACGGATGGCTTCAATAATATTTGATTTTCCAGAACCATTTGGACCAACAATCCCAGTCATTCCCTGCTGGAAGTCAATCACGGTTTTATTGGCAAAAGACTTAAAGCCAATAATTTCCAGTGTCTTTAATTTCATGGGCGCTTTGTATACTCTTGTGTGTTATTTGGCGGTTAAACCTTGATAGGCTTTTTGTGCGGCCGCCTTTTCCGCATCCTTGATGGATTGTCCTGACCCATAAGCCAAAGTCTTGCCATCAACCGCAACGAAAACTTCAAAGAGCTGACTGTTATCTTCGTTACGGATTTCATTTTCAATTTGATAAGTAATGTCAACGGACCCCTGAGCTTGCAACTTTTCTTGCAAGCGGGACTTAAAGTCAATAAATTGGTCAAAGAAGTTTTCATCAATGGCTGCAAAGACCGTCTGGTTCAACAAAGAAACGACGGCAGCCTGGCCCTGATCTAAGAACAAGGCGCCAATAAAGGCTTCCCAAATATCCTCCAAAAGTGAAGGACGTGACCGGGCACCATTCATTTCTTCACCTTTACCTAAACGAATGGCCTCGTTCAGGTGGATGACTTGGGCGAAGTGAGCAAAGGACTTTGTTTGAACCATGGTGATTCGCATTTCAGTCAATTGACCTTCATCCCAATCCGGATAGCGCTTAAAGAGGTATTCCGTCACCGTTGCCTGCATGATGGCATCACCCAAAAATTCGAGTCGTTGATAATCCCGGCCCTGTTCCTGAGGATGTTCATTCAAGTAATTGCGTTGGGTCAAAGCCTCTTGCAAAAGGTTTAAGTTATTAAAACTAATTTGAAACTTTTCTCTTAAAAAGTTACTAAAGTCAGATGGTGACAAGGTGTTTTCCTTTCAAAATTCAGTTGTTTTTATTATAACAGATTTTCAGGTCAGCTTTTGTTGCAAAAAAGGACAAAAAACCAAGGATCAGCGCTTTGGCTTACCTTGGTTTTTAACTTTTATTTTTCAGCTTCAACGACTTGAACAATTGAATCAACATAAGCGTTAACCAACTCTTCGGTTTTGGCTTCCGCCATTACTCGCACAATTGATTCCGTCCCAGAAGGACGGACCAGCACCCGGCCGTCACCGGCCATCTGCTTTTCAACCTGGTCAATCTTAGCCAGCAAGACTGGATTTTGCATCATTGCTTGCTTATCTGGCACCTTCACGTTCACTAATTTTTGTGGATATAGCGTTACATCGGCTGCCAATTCAGACAGTGATTGTCCCGTTTCCTTCATCACAAAGAGTAGTTGCAAAGCCGTCAACAAACCATCCCCGGTTTTAGCCCAGTCACGGAAAATAATATGACCAGACTGTTCCCCACCAAGGTTATCATCATCTTCAACCATCTTTTCCATTACGTAGCGATCGCCGACTTGTGTCTGGACAGATTTGATTCCTTGAGCTTCCAATGCTTTATAGAAACCAATGTTAGACATCACAGTTGAGACCACAGTTTGGTGCTTCAAACGACCCTGGTTATTCATAAAACGGGCAGTGATATACATAATTTTATCACCATCGACAATTTCACCGTTTTCATCAACGGCGATTAAACGGTCGCCATCCCCATCAAAGGCCAAACCAGCTGAGAAATCACCTTCTTTAACCATATCAATCAAAGCTTCTGGATGGGTCGAACCAACCTGGTCATTGATATTCAAGCCATCGGGTTCTGTCCCCATCGTCTTGAAATCAGCTCCCAAGTCTGCAAACAGACGTGGCAGAAGGTCAAAGGTTGCCCCATTGGCTCCATCTAAGGCTAACTTAAAGCCAGATAGGTCACTGGGAATCGTCTTTTGTAAGAAGGCCAAATATTTTTGAGCACCTTCTTGATAATGAGAAACAACACCCAGACCCTTAGCACTTGGTCGAGGTAATTGCTCATAGCCATCACCGTCTAAGAGGGTTTCAATTTCGTTCTCAAGTTCATCTGAAAGCTTAAAACCATCTCGACCGAAGAACTTAATCCCGTTATCAGCGGCTGGATTATGTGATGCGGTAATCTGAATTCCAGCATCTGCTTCCAACGCTTCAACCAAGTAAGCAACGGCTGGCGTAGTAATGACGCCCAAATTCAACACGTCAACACCCACAGAAAGCAAGCCAGCAATCAAAGCCTCTTGCAACATTTCAGAAGAAATTCGAGTATCTTGACCAACGATTACAACTGGGCGTCGATCAGGATTATCATTGTGGCGAGTTAAAATTGCCCCACCAGCACGACCGAGTTTCAAGGCCAATTCAGGTTTTAAACCTTCATTGGCAATGCCTCGGACCCCATCTGTTCCAAAGTATTTTAACTGCGATTCTGTCATTTTTTATTTATCTCCACTTATGGTTGGCCAATAATTTCAGCACAAACAAATCAGACCTTACGACTTCGGACTAATTGTCACCTGAACACTTTGATCCGACAGGCTATCAACGCCACTCGGTTTCGTCAGGCTCACGGTCTTGGTCACTTTGCTAGTAATATTGGACAGGTCCAGACTAACAGGCAAATAATCAATGCTACTTAGTGTATCACTTGAACCAGTAATTGTCACGGCACTTGGGCTGAAGCTAATGTTAAAATTGTCCGTCGAACCGGCACTCGCCTGGCCTACTAAGCTCACTTTCTTAGTCGTCGAAGACGACCCACTCGTACTTGATTGTGAACTGCTACTGGAGCTTGCACTTGAACTCGATCCGGAACTAGAAATTGTCATTGACACTTGTGCTGTTTGTTGCGATAAGGTTACCTGAACAGCGTCGCCATTCTTATCATAAGCCGTCAATTTAGTCGATTGTGTGACGTTCGCTTTCGTACTTTTGTTTAGGGTCACATCGGCACCAACATGATCAACAGCATCCACGTTTTCTTTTGGTCCAGTGATTGTCACCGTCTTTGGATCAACCGTTGTGTTGGTTACCTGGTAGCCAGAAGCAATCTTTGAGTCGTCATATTGAACTTGAACATCTTTCTTAGCAGAATCTTTTTCTGCCAAGGTAACTGTTACAGTCTGAGGACTAGCGGTCGCAGTCAACGACGAGCTGACACCAGTCAAAGCAACATTAACAGTATGTTGTCCAACTCCTAAACCACGCAAGTCAGCCACAGCTTGAATTTCATTATGATTTTGAGCCGCGGTTACTAAGGCTGATGACCCCTGAAGGGTCACCCCAACAGAACTTGGCGCCCCGACAATGACATAATCTGAAGAATTAAATTGTACCGTCAAGGGTGACGTAATCGTTGCCTTTTTTTCTGGCAACAACGATGTATATTGGTTATTATTCGATCCCGAGTAGCTCGGCTTTGTTGACAAAACGTAAGCGGTAATTAAGAGTGCCAACAAAAATGAAAAGGCCACGTTCACGATTTTTGATGAAGTCCACTTACTCATAATTTCTTCCCCCGGAACAATTGTCCCAACAAGGATTTCTTGCTCTTCTTACCAACTGGATCAATCCACTGCTTTTCAAAGAAGTTTAAGTAAGAGTCACGATCCATATTTCGCAATAAGTCTCCCCGCTGAGTAATGGAAATTTCACCAGTTTCTTCTGAAACAACCACTGTGACGGCATCTGTTGCTTCTGAAATTCCAACAGCTGCCCGGTGCCTAGTTCCCAATTCCTTTGGAATTCTCGTTGATTCTGATAGTGGCAGATAGGCAGCAGCCACTGCTATCCGGTCATTATTGATGATAACCGCCCCATCATGCAAAGGCGTGTTGGGAATAAAGATATTAATCAGTAATTGCCCTGTTACCTTGGCATCGAGAGTAATACCAGTTTTAATATACTCTTCTAAGGTATCTTTCCCATTAACCGTAATCAAAGCGCCAATTCGCCGCTTGGACATATATTCCAAAGCCATGTCCAAGCCCTTAATCAATTCGCGAGCCTGTTCATTGTCGATGTGATGGCGACGAACCGTTAGGCGCCGGCCCAAATTTTCGAGGCCACGTCGGATTTCTTGTTGGAAAATCACGACCAAAGCGATTGGTGCCCAAGTGATTAACTGATCCATTAACCAAGAAACGACCACCAAACCGGTATACCAAGCGACGACTTTGATTAAGATAATGGCACCAACCCCAAAAAGGATTTGTAATGCGCGGGTTCCTTCAACAAAGGTAATGACCTTATACAACAAGAACCAGATAATCAATACATCTAATAGATGAACCAGATTGCTACTGGTCATGTATGCCCAAATTCCCATTTCTACTCCTCGTTGCGGCCAACCAAGACTCTGGTTTCCGCATAGTTTATTACTTGTCTTAAATTAATACTCGTTTGCCGTGAGATCCGGTTTTGTTCATAGAGTTGCTGGATGAAATCCCGCTCCGCATTTAACGCTTTTAACTCAAGCTCCAATCGCATGCGATCGTCTTCTTCTTGTTGATCAAATGTCGAGATTGCCTTGGTCTTTTCAATTTGAAAACGGTAGATCACAATTAAATTATACGCTTCTTGCCGTAAAACGCGCTGCATGACGGTATCGCCAACTTGTTTTTCTATATATGCTGAGATGGCCGCAATAGCAGCCTTTAGTAGTTCACGAGTAGCATGATCGGCCTCTTCTTGGACCCGATCATTTTCTTCCTCAGCCAGCCAAATGCGGACCTTAACGGCCAAACGCCGCAACAACCACTTCAAACGCTTATTAGCAAAGAATTCACGAGTTGTTCCCAAATCAGCTTCAATTTGATCAAGGAGTCTATCCTGCAAAGAATAAGTAATCGGCGTAATTTCTTCATCAACTAATAGTTGTTGAAGACGATTACGTTCTGCTTTCAAAGCAACTTCCTGCAACTCCAGATCTTTCTCGGCCGCAAAATCATGCTGGTCCTGATTTTCATGGAGCTTCCGTCGTAATTGGCGGACCTTTTTTTGCCGACGAGTAATTAGTTCGTGAGCAATTCGCCGATTTTGATTATTTTGGACATCCCGTAATGCTTGGATGCCGATTCGCATAGTCCATAGACGGGCCTGATCTTCTGATAAATCAGCCCGGTGGTCCTCCGGCAAAGCTTCATCAACCTCCGTTGCGCCCTCCGGTTGAGTGAAATCGTGCTTCGTTTTCTGCTTTGTCACCAGTGGTAGCATGACAGAAGCCACTACCAAAGAAAAGATGACCACTACCGCCGCGATAAAAATCATTAAATCACGGCCAATAAACATTGTGCCTTTGTTGGTGACTACAGGAATAGTCAAGACCGCAGCCATTGTAACGGCGCCACGAACCCCCGTCAAGCCCGACACAATAGCTGATTTAAGAGAAACTACTTTCACCTGATGCCGGAACCTCTGACTGATTTGAATAGCCAAAGCCCACAACACACGTAAAGAAAAGATAATGAACCAGACAATTAAACCATAAGTCAAGGCCTGGATGTTGGAGATATTGGTGTCTTCTAAAACATTATGCAAGGCGTTTGGCAGGGTAACACCAAGTAAGACAAAGATTAAACCATTTAAGACGTAAACTAAGACCTCCCAAGCATGAACTGAAACAATCGTTGCTTCGGCCGATAAAAGGCCAACGTGGCGGTCATTTAAAATTTTAGCAGTGATTCCACCCGTCACAACAGCAATCAAGCCAGAAGCGTGCATGGGGTACTCGGCCACCCAATAAATAATAAAGGGTAGCAAAACTGTAATCACCGTATAGAATACAACATCAGCTAAACCAAAGCGTGAAACAGAATCACGCAACCAGATAATGATGGCCCCAATCACAACGCCGGTCACAATCCCAGCCAGGGTCATCCAAGCAAAATTTAACAAAGCGTCCGTCAATAAGAAAGTCCCGGCTACTACTGCTTTAATAGCCGTATTAAACGAAACCAACCCGGTCGCATCGTTTACCAGGCTCTCTCCCGTCACCACGTGTAAGAGGTTTTCAGGAAGCTTCACCCGTTTTGCAATCGCTTGAACCGCAACTGGATCCGTTGGTGATAACACAGCTGCCAAGGCTAGTGAACCAGCAATTGGTAGCTCTGGAATCAAAAAGTGAATCAGCCAGCCACCCAAAATCGTGGTCACCAAGACGAGCCAAATCGCATTCATCAAAATTGGTACCCGTAATTTCCACAATTCCCTTTTTGGAAACCGCCAGGCATCGTTAAACAGGATTGGAGCCACAAAAAGCATCATAAACCAGTGGGAATCCACCTCAATATAGGTTCCACCAATCGTTGCCAATAAAAAGCCAATCGCAATTTGAAATAATGAAATTGGGACTGCTGGAACAAAGTGAGAGATGATGCTTGAGATAGCAACACCAATCACTAAGACAATCATTAACTCAATAATATCCATAGGCTACCGGTCTCCTAAAATACGAACTTCAGGTTCCAGGCGAACCTGGTACTCCTCAAAAACTTTTGCTTGCACAAGGTGAATTAAGTCTTCGTAGTCGTTACCCGTTCCTTGGTCCACGTTGACCATAAAGCCGGCATGCTTCTTCGAAACTTCAACCCCACCAACACGTGTACCTTGCAATCCGGCATCCATAATCAGCTTACCGGCAAAGTAACCAGTTGGCCGCTTAAAGACGGAACCGTTCGATGGCCATGACAAGGGTTGCTTATTGGCACGGGCCAAGTTAACTTGATCCATTTTCCCTTGGATAGCCTGTTGGTCACCAGGTGCCAAATCAAAGGTTACCTGAACGATAACCCCGCCATTTTCTTGAAAAACAGAATGGCGGTAACCAAACGCTAATTCATCTTTTGTAAAAGTCCTTAAGCTTAAATCAGGCATCACCGCTAGCACAGAGGAAACGACCATATCGGCTTGTCCACCATAAGCACCGGCGTTCATGAAGACCGCGCCACCAACGGATCCAGGAATTCCAGCCGACCATTCCAAGCCAGTTAAGGACTTATCGCGAGCTAAAGCAGCCAACCAAATAATGTCACAGCCAGCTTGGGCTAACAATTGATTGTTCTCCTGTCGAACAGCCTTTAGTTCAGTCGTTAAAATCACCAAACCTCGCAGTCCACCTGAACGAACGACCAAATTGGACAGTCGACCAAAAACATAAACAGGCAAGCTTTCTTGTTTAGCCCAATCTAGCAAGGCGGTCAAGTCAGCTATTGAGGTCGGAATCGCCAAATAATCCGTTACGCCACCGGCTTGGGTGTAGGCGTAAGGTGCAATTTCTTGCTTTTTTTGTATTAAACCTTGGGCAATTTTCATAGTAATCTCCATTAGTATCCTACTTTCTCTATCATACCAAACTTTACTATTTTTATTAGGAAGAAAAAAGACGGCGCAAATGCGTCGTCTTTCTTGAATTCATCTCAACTATTCAGACAAAAGACCGTCTTACCGGTACTTTTTACCCATGCCCGCTAATAGCTTACGCAAATAACGATCACCAGCTTGTCGATAATTCCGGTGGTCAGGGCGACGCAAAATTGCCGACAATTCGCCATTAGAAACCTTAGCTCCTGCCAAAGCCAATAATTGTTGTAAATCATCCGATGTATAAGCCATAGCAATTTTGATTTTCTTGATGGCCACATTATTGACCAAATCAGCTTTGGTCATATCAAAAGTTGGTGGCACGGCTTGTCCGTCTTTATCTAAGCGCTCACCACGCTGATCAATCACTAGGCCATTCAAAAAAGCCTCTAAATCATAGGCTGAAAGCGCCTGATCCGGTTGACTATCCTCTTCTTGTTTTGTCAAAATTCGGTCCAAATCCTTTTGCGTCATTTTGACCCCACCTAAGGTAAAAAGTCGAATAACCTCTTGGTTAGATAAATCAAGTGCATAGCGCAACCGAATTATTATATCGTTATAGTTCATTAATTTTCCTTTGAAAGCACTGCTAATCGAGCGTACTTTAGCGCCCGCGTTAAAAAGTTCATCATCAATAATCGTTGCAACCGCAACCCAATTTAAAATGGATGGGTATCGTACGTTTGCCACGATTCATGTGAATCCTGGATGCGCTTAAACATTCGCTCCATTTCTTTGATAGTAAACGAGGTCAAAACTGGCCGACCATGAGGACAGTTATAGGGATTTTCTGCTTGTGCTAAATCACGTAAGAGCGTCTTCGCCTCTTCATCCGAAATATGCCAATTGGCCTTAATCGCCCGCTTACAAGACATCATAATCGCAGCTTTTTCTCGAAAGGCTGCTACAGTCAGCTTACCATCATGAAGAACCCAATCAATCATTTCTTCAATGGTGCCTTCAGCTTGGTCAGCTAAAATCCAGGCTGGATGTTCATACAAAGCAATCGTGTTTGGGCCAAATTCTTCCAAATGAAGGCCAACCTGCTCAAAAATCTCATGAAAATCAGCAATCTTTAACATATCGGCCGTAGAATACGTCAGCGTAATCGGCGCCAGCAATTGCTGCTGGTCTTCGCCTACCTGGCCAACCACCTGCCGATAATATTCGTAATTCAACCGTTCCTGAGCGGCGTGCTGATCAACCAAGTACAAATGATCCTGGTCTTGGGCAAAGAGAAAGGTTCCATGCATCTGACCAATGTAGTCCAGATTAGGAAAACCGGTCTTTTTACTAGCTTGATCACTTAAGTCCAAATCTTGGTTAACCGGCTTAGGGGTCGCGACTTTAGTCTGATCCTGATGTTGCTGCCCACTCAACCAATCATTTTGCTGCTGTTTTGTCTGTGAGTCCTCTGGCTGTGTACTCTGTTCAACGCCCAGGACCATAGCCTGACTTGCTAGTGCAGCCAAGCC
The DNA here is from genome assembly GCF_024029775.1 of Fructobacillus americanaquae. Classification (GTDB taxonomy): domain Bacteria; phylum Bacillota; class Bacilli; order Lactobacillales; family Lactobacillaceae; genus Fructobacillus; species Fructobacillus americanaquae. The sequence goes on along the minus strand of NZ_CP097122.1, from coordinate 1,294,322 downwards.
AGTATCGACATGGTTGTATAAACCACCATTTTCTTTGGCGGCGCTAGTTGACTGGTCGATAGAAGTATCTGGCTGATAAGCTGCTAACGGTTCAGCAATTTTTGGCTGAGACTGATTTTCTTCCATAAAGATCGGCTGATACTCTTCTTTGGCATAGCGACTGGCAAAATTAGCAACTGGCGCATCGGCCAGTTGACCTTTATCATGAATTTCAACTACCCGGTCAGCCTTAACCGGGACCGAAAGAACCTCTGTGGCTGGATTTTTCACGAAGACACTGGGTTCTTCTATCGCAGCGGTCGGGTTTTCTTCTTTTTCCCCTTGACCCAGGTTATCAAGCGCTGCAGGAATCAAGTTTTCACCACGAAGACGATTAGCAATAACCTGCGTAATCAATTCCGTCAGTTCTCCCTCTTCACTCAACCGAATCTCAGCCTTCTGGGGGTGCACATTGACATCAACCAGCAGTGGGTCCAGCTCAATATTAATGGCACCGATTGGAAAACGGCCAACCATCAACTTTGAACCATAACCCGCACTAATAGCATTTGAAACAGAGAAATTTTTAACAAAACGGTGGTTTACCAAAACAGCAAAATAAGACCGAGAAGACCGAGTCTGTTCCGGCAAGGACAAGTAACCATTGACCTTAAAATGGCCGGAAGCCCCCTCAAAAGCAACCATTTTTTCAGCAGTTTTGCGATCATAAACAACTGCTAATACTTGCCGCAAATCACCGTTACCCGGTGTCTTCACCAGAGTTTTCCCGTTATGGCTCAGCGTTAAGGCAACATTTGGATAAGCCATGGCCAAGTGATTGATTGTTTCTACCATCAACGACAGCTCGGTCTGTGGTTTTTTCAAATACTTGAGCCGAGCTGGCGTATTGTAAAACAGCGAACGAACGGCAACAATGGTTCCAAAGCGACCAACCGTTGGCCCCTCCTGGGCCACCTGTCCACCTTTGACCTGGTAAAGAAAGCCAGTGTCAGCAAGCTTTGTCCTGGTTTGCAAAGTGACATCTGCAACCGCTGCAATCGATGGTAAGGCTTCACCACGGAAGCCCAAAGTCATGATATTAAACAAATCATGCCGATCTTGTATTTTCGAAGTGGCATGGCGAACAAAGGCCAACGGTACTTCTGCTTGGTCAATCCCCTGACCATTATCGATTACTTTAATTAAATCTAAACCACTATTTTCAATCACGATTTCTACTTGAGTCGCATTGGCATCAATAGCATTTTCAACCAATTCTTTGACCACTGAGGCAGGACGTTCAATGACCTCACCGGCTGCAATTTGGTTGGCCAATAATTCAGGCAGTTCATGAATTTTAGTCATTTTCTTGCCTCATTTCCTGTAATTTGGCAATTAAGTTGAGAGCCGCCAATGGCGTCAATTGGTTAAGGTTAACCCGATCAAGTTCATCAAGGGCCTTCTGGTCAGCCGGATTGATTAACTCCATTTCCGCTGCTGGAAGCTCTTGAGCAGAGGCAATTTCAAAAAGTGGAATGTCCTGTGCCAGACTATCCCCAATTGGCGTTGCTTCAGTCGATGCGTTTCTCATTGCCGGGCTAACAGTATCTTTGACAGCAGCACTCGAACGCTTCACCACCGTCTCTTCTACACCTTCAACTTGCCCTACCCCTTGGGTTTCTAGGGCTCTTAAAATTGCCTCAGCATTTGTTAAGAGTGATTTCGGCAACCCTGCCAAAGCAGCTACCTGAATCCCATAAGAACGGTCAGCTGCTCCTGGCTGAACCTGATGTAAGAAGTGTAAAGCACCATCATCGGTTAACTGCGCCCCAACATGGACATTTTGAATGGCAGGATGGCTAGCCGCCAAAGCCGTTAGTTCATGATAGTGAGTAGCAAAAATCGTCGTCGCGTGAAGATTCTGATCCAAGTACTCAATAATGGCCTGTGCTAAGGCCATTCCGTCGTAAGTGGCTGTACCACGTCCCAGTTCATCAAATAAAATCAATGACTGAGAGGTTGCCCCCTGAAGCGCCGAGTTGGCCTCGGCCATTTCAACCATAAAGGTTGATCGACCGTTAACGAGGTCATCATTGGCCCCGATTCGGGTAAAGATTTGATCAAAGATTGGCAAAGTCGCTTCATCTGCAGGCACAAAGGACCCCATCTGAGCTAACACAACAATTAAGGCGACCTGGCGCATGTAAGTAGACTTACCAGCCATATTCGGACCGGTTACCAGTTGAATCTTGGTTTTTTCATCAAAAAAGACATCATTAGCAACATATTCGCCAGGTCCCAAGAGGGATTCAATCACCGGATGACGACCCTGCTTAATTGTTAGTGCCCGGTCACCATCCGTTTTAAACTCTGGTTTCGTAAAATGTCGGTTTTCAGCGACATCAGCTAAAGCCGCCAAAACGTCAAGTCGGGCAACTTTTTGTGCTAATGTCTGCAAGCGACTGATTTCTTCCTTAACCCTGGCGCGAATAGCCAAGAATAAATCATATTCGCGGTCAAAACGTTTTGTCTGCGCTGCAAAAATCAGGTCTTCATGTTCCTTCAATTCAGGCGTTGTAAATCGCTCAGCATTCGTCAATGTTTGCTTACGATGATAACGTCCCTCTTCTAATTTGTCGAGGTTTACCTTGGTTACTTCGATAAAGTAACCAAAGTTCTTGTTGTATTTGACCTTTAAAGTCGAAATCCCAGTTGCTTCCTGTTCTTGCTTTTGATAAGCAGCGAGCCAATCTTGGTTATCAGCTAATGCCTGGTTATAAGAATCAACCAAATCATCATAACCCGGTTGAATTAAGTCACCATCACGAACCGAAATTGGTGGTTCAGGGACAATGGCTTGTTCAATCAGGCTTGCCAAATCAAACAAGGGGTCGATTTCTGCCCCAGCAGCCTGCAAGATTGGGTTAACGTGCTCAGCTTGCAAAGCGGCTTGCATATCCGGTACTGCCTGAAGCGAACGCTTTAATTGCACCAAATCACGGGCATTAATGGTTCCTAAGGCAGCTTTTGCAGCTAAACGTTCCAAATCATAAACGTACTTCAACTGATCCTGGACCGTTCCTCGAGTGAAAAAATCATCTTTAAAGGCAGCCACGGCCTCTTGCCGAGCCTGAATTTTCTGCAAATCCTTCAAGGGTTTAATCAGCCACTGCTTCAATAACCGCCCCCCCATAGCCGTCTTCGTTTGATCTAAGAGTGCGAAAAGAGAACCAGCCTTTTGCTTGGTCCGCGCATTTTCAACCAAATCAAGGTTGACCCGTGTCACCTGGTTAAAGACCAAATAAGCCTGGCGCTCATATGTTTGCACCGGCATAATGTGGTCCAAAGACCGCTTTTGCGTATCAAATAGATACTGAAGAAGCAGTCCTGTAACTGTCTGCTTGGCAGGTTTTTTTAAATCTTTTGTTAGATAAGTAATCGTAGCGGAAGGCTGAACCGGACCCTGATAAGAGACAACCAGGCCCTTTTCGCCAATAGCAGCCGCCAATGCTGGTGTTGAAAAATCACCCTCTTTTGCTAAAACCACTTCCTTAACCTCCAGAGCACCAAGTTCATCCAAAACGGCGCTCTCATCCATTAATTCCGTTGCCTTCAATTCGCCAGTCGAAAGGTCAATATAAGCTAAAGCAAAAGCCGCCTGATCAGCATCCCCAAGACGTGATCCAGTCGCTACCACTGCAGCCAAAAAATTATTATCCTTGCCATCCCCATTTTTGGAGGAAAGCTTCGTTCCTGGCGTAATTAACTGGACAACATCCCGTTTGACCATGCCCTTAGCCGTTGCCGGATCTTCCATTTGCTCGACAATTGCTACCTTATAACCTGCATCAACCAAGATATCAATATAGGCTGAGACGGCATGGTGGGGAATTCCGGCCATCGGAATCGGCTCAGCTGAATTTTTATTCCGTGCCGTTAATGTTAGTTCAAGAATTTTGGCCCCTTTAATCGCATCATCTTCAAAGAGCTCATAAAAATCGCCCATTCGATAAAAAACAAAGGCGTCGGGGTACTGATCCTTAATTTGATGATATTGCACCATCATCGGGGTTGGTTCTTTTGTCGCCATATTATGGCCCTCCTCTTAACAGTTTTGAAGCGATGTTACCGTTTTTCTTGCCTTTCACTGCCATTTGACGAGTCAGATTGACAAAAGACTTTTTTATTCGGTAAGTTGATAACCCTCTTTTAATAAATCAGCAAAGCTGACCACTGGCTTGGGCTCAGCCGGATAATCCACAACCGCCTTTTGCATCCAAACTAAGTCGTACCAAGTATCAAACTTATAGCCAATCCGGTCAAAGGCGCCAACGTAGCGGTAACCCAAATGCTCATGAAAATCACGACTATTTGTTGTCAAATGTTCATCATCGATTTTTGGCACCGCAATGCAGGCATTAACATTGATAATGTTTTGATCACGCGAAATTTGCTCAATCATTTTGTAAAGGCGCTTACCCAAACCATGATGGCGCTCATCCTGGCGAATATAAATGGAGGTTTCAACCGACCAGGCATAGGCTTGACGAGAGCCCATCGGACTTGTATAGGCATAGCCCAAAATCACGTCATCTAAAACGGCCACGATGTATGGGTGTGTCTTCAACGTCTTTTCAATGCGTGCTTGAAATTCAGCAACCGTGGGCACCTCGTACTCAAAGGTAATCGCCGTTTCACGAATGTAGGGTGAATAAATAGCTAATAATTCGGCCGCATCAGCTGCTGTTGCTGGACGAAAAATAATTTGATCTGTTGCCATAGAGTGATACCTCATCCTAAAAGTTATTCGAAACAAGAAAAGCCTACCTGTCAAACTGACAACTAGGCTTATTTTGTCAGCACTGCCACTGCTTCAACATGAGTTGTTTGTGGGAACTGGTCGACCGGTTGGATAGGACCCTCAAGGGCATAACCATGATCTACCAACTCCTTAAGATCACGCACCATTGTCGCCGGATTACATGAAACATACACCAGGCGCTTTGGGCTGATTGTACTAACAGCCTCAATAAAATCAGTTGTTAAGCCTTTCCGCGGTGGATCAACAAAGACAACATCCGCCTTTAGGCCCTCTTCAGCCCACTGGAGCATCTGACTTGGCGCATCAGCCGCAACAAAATGACTATTGGTAACTTGGTTAATGCGGGCGTTTTCTTTGGCATCATCGATGGCCGCTTCGACTAATTCGACTCCGTAGACCTCAGAAACATCGTTGGCCACCGTCAACGCAATTGTCCCGATACCACAATAGGCATCAATCACGGTATCCGTCTTTTTCAATTCGGCCTTTTCCTTGGCCAATTGGTAAAGCTTAGCTGTTGTTTCGGGATTAACCTGATAGAAAGAATTAGGGCCAATCAGGTATTTCTTGCCTAGCAAAATATCTTCAATGGCTGGCTTTCCCCACAATACCTGATTTTGATAACCCATAATCACGTTTGTTTGGGACTGATTGACATTTTGAATGACCGATTTAAGCTTTGGTAAACGAGCCTTTAGTGCGGCTACAATTGCCCCGGCTTCTGGTAACTTCTTGGTTTTCGTCACCAAAACGATCATTAATTCACCAGTCGCTTTTCCAATGCGAGCCATGACGTGACGGATGACACCACGGCCCTCTTCTTCGTCGTAAGCAGAAATACCAAACTCTTGTAAGACATCCCGGGTCACACGAATAGCTTCATCCACGGCGGGATCTTGAATGTAAAAGGAATCGGTCGGAATCAACTTATGCGACCCACGACGGAAAAAACCGGTTTCTAGACGACCATTCAGCATTCTGGCCGGTACTTGTGCCTTATTACGATAATGGGTTGGATCGGCCATCCCAATTGTATCGGCCACTTCCACGTCAAGTCGGGCCTTCTTAAATAATTGCTGTACCTGAGACTTTTTCCAAGCCAACTGAGCCGGATAAGCTAAGCTGGCTAATGGCGCAATCCCTGTCGTTAAGGCCAACTGATCCGTCAACTCAACTCGGTCCGCTGATTTTTCCAACAACCGTTGTACACGGGCAAAACCGTAATTTTTTAGGACCTTTGTCACCAAAATGTTGGCCTTTTCACCTGGCAGCGCATTAGTTACAAAGAGCGGAAACCCATCCACTTTCGCTACGCCCAGACCTTGATAGGTTAAATCGGTCACCGAAGCAGTGATGACTTCATTTTTATGGATTGGAGCGGCCTGTTTAATTGTGCGGTTGGCTTTAGCCATGCTTAGTTCTTTTCCTTCTCATTTGCTTTAGGTTCGTGCTGGGTCGCCTCAAGAGCCTCGACCTGCTCGACAAACTCTTCTTGAATCTTGGCGTTCGTTGCATCAACATCAATCGCTGACAAATCTGCAACGAATTCAATATGTTGTTTTAAGTTTTCAAAAGTCATTGGGGCATCTCCACCATACTCGCCATCAAGGTTGACCTTGATTGGATGGTCATCTGATAGCGGTGTGATTTCAACCTTTGACGTTTTTTTATAAATTAGCTGTGGGTTATTAACGTGAGAACCATTCAAAACTTGAGCAGCCAACTGCGTAATCTGCCACAAGTTAGCGGCCTTTACAATCAGTAACGTAAACTGACCGTCATCTAATTTAGCATCGGGCACGATGGATTCAAAGCCGCCAACCGAATTCGTTAGGGCCAAGAAAATCATCGAAATATCCCCATCATACTCGCCATCATCATAAACTACCTTGGCCCGAACCGGTTCCAACCGGGTCAATAACTCAGCTCCCTTAACAAGATAGGCCAAGTAGCCATAAAGTGACTTCATCACGGATGGTACGGCATAGGTCACTTCCGAAAGCGTACCTAAAGCAGCAATGTTCATGAAGTAGCGGGCATCAGCTGGGGCCAAAATCTGCCCGTCCGCTTCCACTAAGCCACCGCAAGTCGAAATTCGACCAATGTCCATTTTAATCGTCTGCCCCTTCAAAATTACCTTGGCAGCTTCCAATGGATCATCACGGGAAACCTTCAGGGCGCGGGCGTAATCATTGGTTGTGCCGGCGGGAATGATTGCCATTTTCGGCCGACGCTTCAAAGGCGCAATCCCATTAACAACTTCGTTAATTGTGCCGTCTCCACCAGCAGCCACAATCAAATCAAAGCCCTCAAAGGCGGCTCGAGTTGCTTCCTTTTGGGCTGAAAAAGGTTCTGGAGTAGTCGCATAGGTCGATGTTTCGTACCCCGCCTCTTCATACACCCGGATAATGTCTAGCATTTCGCGTTTCGCTGTTTCCCGACCCGAACTGGGGTTATAAATAATTCGTGCTCGTTTCATGGCTCACCTGCGAAGCTTCCCGACCATTCCTCAAATCAGTAAAGCCTCGACTTCCTCCTAAAGTATATGTACAAAAGCCCGCAAAGCGGTGCTTTTATGACAGTAACCTGACCAACTACTTTGGTCAACCGACAATTACTGCTTGATTATTGGTTAGCGCTTGTTCAATTCGGCTAACAAAAGTTTATTCAAGACACCAGGGTTAGCCTGACCCTTGGACTTCTTCATCAATTGACCAATCAAGAAGCCCGTTGCCCGGTCCTTACCACCCTTAAAGTCTTCGATTGACTGTGGATTGTCATCCAAGACTTCATTGATCATTGGTGTCAAAACGGCTGGGTCCGAAATCTGAACCAAACCTTCCGCCTTCGCGTAGGCTTCTGGTTCTTTCCCTTCCATGATGGCCTCAAAGACCTTCTTGGCTTGCTTAGTTGAAATGGTACCGTCTTCAATCAACCTCACCATGCCAGCCAAGTTTTCAGGCGTCAAATCAGTATCCTGCAATTCAATCTGGTTCTTGTTCAAGTAGGCGTTCACGTCACCGATTAAGTAGTTGGCAACACGCTTTGCAGCTGATTTTGATTCGGCCCCAGCATTGACAGTGGCGTCAAAGAAGTTCGCCATTGCCAACGTTTGTGTCAAAACTTCGGCATCGTATTGTTCCAAACCAAGGTCTTGGACATAGGACACTTGCCGGTCGCCAGCTGACTTTGGCAGTTCAGCTTGAACGCGGTCAATCCAAGCTTGATCAATATGAATTGGTGACAAATCAGGTTCTGGGAAGTAACGGTAATCATCCGCCACCTCCTTGACCCGCATCAAAAGCGTTGACTTGGTTGGCTCATCGTAACGACGAGTTTCCTGGCGAACCTTGCCACCAGAACGAATAACCTGTGCCTGACGGCGTTCTTCAAATTCCAAAGCAGATTGAACATAGTGGAAAGAGTTAATGTTCTTCATTTCAACTCGCGTTCCATAGGTCTTTGATCCTCGTGGACGCAATGAAACGTTAACGTCAGCTCGCATCTGTCCTTCTTGCATCTTGGCTTCAGAAACACCTGTAAACAAGATCACTCGGCGTAATTGTTCCAGATAAGCGTAGGCTTCTTCTGGCGAAGACAAATCAGGCTTCGACACGATTTCAACCAATGGTGTTCCCTGCCGGTTCAAATCAACGTAAGAATAGCCATCAGTACCGTGCGTATTCTTTCCAGCATCTTCTTCGACGTGGAGTTCTTCAATCCCAATTCGCTTCACGCTACCATCAGGCATGTTAACGTCTAAATAACCATTACGACCTAACGGTGTTCGCGTTTGAGTTGTCTGGTATGACTTTGGATTATCCGGATAAACGTAGTTTTTCCGGTCCCAGCGAATCTCTTCTGTAATTTCGGCATGCAAGGCCATAGCCACCCGCATCCCGTATTCAATCGCGCCCTTGTTTGCAACTGGCAAAACCCCGGGATAACCCCAATCAATCACGTTGGTATTTTCATTCGGTGCATCCCCATAGTGGACGGGCGAAGGTGACAAGAGCTTGGATTTCGTTTGCATTTCAACGTGAACTTCAAGTCCAATTGTTGTTTCAAAGTTTTCGTTTGCCATTTGTCTCCTCCTTATTCCCCTGCTACAACCGGATGTTGGTCATAGAAGTGATTTACTTGTTCAAAGGCATAAGCAACTTGGTAAAGAGTTGCTTCATCAAATGGCTTTCCAATCAATTGCAAGCCTACTGGCATGCCACCATTAAAGCCAGCATTGATTGACAATCCCGGCAAACCAGCCAAGTTCACTGGAATCGTCAAAACATCGCCCAAGTACATGGTCTTTGGGTCACCGATTTCTTCACCAATGCCATAAGGTTGGGTTGGTGTCGTTGGACCAACAATCAAATCATAGTCAGCAAAGACCTGATTAAAGTCTTCGATAATCAATGTCCGAATTTGAGCAGCCTTCTTGAAGAAGGCATCGTAAGCACCAGCTGAAAGCGAGTATGTTCCCAACATAATCCGGCGCTTGACTTCATCTCCGAAACCTGCAGTTCGGGTGTTCTTATAAACTTCTTCCAGTGACTTAGCGTCTGGTGCACGGAACCCGTAACGGATACCGTCGTAACGCTGCAAGTTTGACGAAGCTTCTGATGACATCAAGATGTAGTAAGCAGCAACCCCATATTGTGTGTGTGGCAATGAAACCGTGTCAACAGTTGCCCCCAGGTCTTCTAATTGAGCAATGGCAGCCTTAACCTGTGTGGCAACTTCAACTGAAATTCCTTCTTGGAAGTATTCTTCCGGCACGGCAATCTTCATGCCCTTGATGTCTTGACCAATCTTTTCAGCAAAATCAGGTACTTCCAATTCAACAGAAGTAGAATCTTTTTTGTCAAAACCAGAAATGGCATTCAAAACGAAGGCGTTGTCCTTAACGGTTCGGGTCAATGGACCAATTTGGTCCAAAGAGGAGGCCATGGCGAAGAGACCAAAACGTGATACTCGACCATATGTGGGCTTCATTCCCACCAAGCCATTAAAGGCGGCTGGCTGGCGGATTGATCCACCAGTATCAGAACCAAGGGCATAAGGAACCTGACCAGCGGCAACAGCAGCAGCCGATCCACCAGAGGAACCACCTGGAACCTTGGTGTGGTCCCAGGCGTTCTTCGTTTTCTTGTAGTAAGAAGTTTCAGTTGACCCACCCATGGCAAATTCGTCCATGTTGGCCTTACCAACGATGACTGCACCAGAATCATTCAACTTGGTTGTCACCGTTGCATCATAAACTGGCTTAAACCCTGACAAAATGTGGGAAGCCCCCGTTGTTTCCAAACCATTAGTGGCAATATTGTCCTTGATGGCCATCGGAATACCAGCCAAGAGATTTGAAAAATCACCCTTTTCATCAACGGCACGAGCCTTAGCTAAAGCTTCGTCTGCGTGCATCCGGACGAAAGCCTGCAAGTCTTCATCAGTTACTTGGATGTTTGCCAAAGTTTCCTTGGTCAATTCTTCGGCCGTGATTTTGCCAGCTTTCAAATCAGCATTCAAGTCGGCTAAGGTCTTGTCAAAATAATTAAAAGTCATTATGCTTCATCCTCCCCGTTTAAAATAGCGGGTACCTTAATTAAGTCGGCTGCCTCTTCTGGTGCTTGGTCCAACAAGGCCCTCTTTTCATGCCAATTATCCGCAACATCTTCTCGTAAATGGTTCACATTCGGTGTTACTGAAAAAGTTGGTTCGACATTGGTTGTATCCACCTCTGCCATCTTCTCGCACATTGCCACGATTTCCTGGAGTTGTCCAGTAAAGTGCTCAAGTTCCTGGTCGGAAAAACTCAGTTTGGCCAAGTCTGCAACGTGAGCGACTTCTTCTTTTGAAATTGATGTTGCCATGGGGTCACCTGCCTGAAAAAGTGGATTTTTCCGTCTTTTTCAAGGCTATCCTTTCTGATGTAATTACTGTTCTATTCTACCATAAAAGCCCTTAGTTGCCCCTGCTAAATGGCAGAATGCTTGCCAATTAAGAAAATGACAAAGCTGATTTTTGCTTGCACGTCAAGCATTCTTGATTTTTTTTGAAAAACCCGTATAATTAGTCATGTTGTCAAAACAACTGTCCAAGTCCTTAGATTGACGTCTCACCGTCGTTTCTCTCAGCACTTGGAGACATTTAAGAAAGGTGGAAATGATTATGGCCCTTACACAAGAACGTAAGAACGAAATCATGAAGGAATATGCCCGCCATGAAGGCGATACTGGTTCAGTGGAAGTTCAAGTTGCAGTTTTAACTGCTGACATCAACGAATTGAACGGTCACATGGAAACGCACAAGCATGATTTTCATTCACAACGTGGTCTTTTGAAGAAGATCGGTCGCCGTCGTAACTTGCTCCGTTACCTCCGTGGTACTGACGTTACGCGTTACCGTGAATTGATCAAGCGCTTAGGTTTGCGTCGTTAAGCTTTTGCTTACAAATAACCAGAATCAAATTTAAGGAGACGGACATATGCCAATTATTGAATCATCAATTCAACGAGTTCGTTTGAGTGCTAAGCAGCACGATCGTAACGAACCACAAAAGTCAGCTTACCGCACTGCCGTTAAGCGCTTCTTGAAGGCTGCCAAGGCCGGATCTGCTGATACTGCTGAAATGTACAAGCAAGTATCATCAGCTATTGATCACGCCCAATCAAAGGGATTGATTAAGAAGAACAAGGCTTCACGTCAAAAGTCACGTTTGGCTAAGTACGTAAAGTAATCAATTAAAATTGATAAACGAAATCCCCCAACTCAATTGAGTTGGGGGATTTTTTTGTTGAGCTAATTGTTGATTCGCCAATTAAAAACTGCCAGCCATGACTTTGACAACTAAAGATAGCCCATTACTTTCTAATAGCAATTACTTAAAAACTACAAATGCCTGATCAATTTGTTCATATTCAGCTTGCGTCAAGTCAACAGCCAACGCCTGAACGTTTGCCTTGACCTGATCAGCATTGCGCGCACCAGGAATCACGGCCCCAATGGCAGGGTTTTTAATGTACCAAGCCAGGATTGTTTGGGCCACAGTTACGCCATGGCCAGCGGCAATCGTCTTAACTTTGTCCAAGGCAGACAAAATAGTAGTAAATTGGTCCTGGCTGTATTGCTTTTCAAACTTGGCGTAGTCATCCTTCGTGTACTTACCCGTCAAAAGGCCAGATGCCAATGGAAAATACGGAACAAAGGAAATCTGATTTTCCTTTAAGTAAGCCCACTCATCCTTTTCGGCCCCACGGTAAACCAAGCTGTAGTGATCTTCGACAATATCAACCTGGTTATTCTTATTGGCCTCTTTAATCTGCTCAAGGCTAAAGTTTGACACCCCAATTGCCCGAATCTTACCGGCTTCCTTCAATTCGTTCAATGCCGCAACGGCCTCGTCTTTTGGCGTTGCTTCATCTGGAAAGTGGATGTAGAAGATATCGATATAATCGGTCTTCAAACGCTTCAAGGAGTCCTCAACGGCTTGCTTCAAAAATGCTGGACTGTTGTTGGGCTTGTTACCATTGCTGGCATCCTGAGCGCCCTTAGTGGCAATCACAATCTTTGACCGGTCGTAGTCTTGGATAACATCACCAATAATTTCCTCAGACCGGCCTTCCCCATACATATAGGCAGTATCAATCAAGACGACCCCTGCATCCAAGGCTTCCTTGACCAAAGCATAGCCGTCTTCATCTTTCAAACCAGGAAAAAGGTTGTGACCACCAACCTTGTTGGTCCCCAAACCAAGCTTAGTTGTCTTCACATCAGTCTTACCAATTGTTACTTCTTTTGCCATGCGTTTGTTCCTCCTGAATTGGTTACGTATGTTGTTTTCAAAAATCGTTCATACATATTGTAAACCAACAGAACAGCCGTTGAAAAGGTGAATTGTAAACATCAGCTTTAAAAATCCGAAAGATTATCGACTGTTTCCGACTGCCTTTTGTTCCGTCTTTTGGGTCGTCTCATTGACAAATGATCGCTAATGACATTCACAACTAATTTCAAAATTAAGAAAATAATTTTGTAGGCTATATAACCTACCAAAAGCATTACGTACACAAAAATTCCAATTGCAAATACTAGTATCATTATCGGTAATAACATGTCTCTCTCCCCTCTGTAACGTCGTTTACTCTCTAAATCTTATCCGGTTGAACACCACCTAGGTAGTATTCTACATCTTTATTAGCGACAATTCTAAACAAATTCATTCTTAACATGACATTTGGTCACCGGCTGCCATACTGGCGCCTAAATTAGAATTTTTAAATCACTCAGCGGCCCAGACAATTGCTAGTCAAATTCTTTATGACAGAACTGAGGGCGCCCCAGCTAAATTAAAAAGCACGAGACCAAATTGTCCCGTGCTTTCTGCATAGATAAACCAGCACCTGACCAATTTTTTTAGTCAATCTCGAGTATCTAAGCTATTCATAATTGATATTATCTATTTGATTGTTTAATAAAGCTTAGTTTGAATTTTCAACCAATTGAAACTTCATTTTCTGTACTACTGAACGACCACCAATCGAATTCACATAGTTCAAAACATCAGTAATTGATGCTCGATAATCGGTGGTATTATTTTGGCTAAAGGACATTGGCTTTGTTCCATTTTGGCTTGCCGAACTTGTATCATTCATCAAGTACTTATAATAAGCAACGTCACTATCGGTACCACCAACAACCTTCGCAGTAAAAGTCGGATTGGACTGGTTAGCCATTTTTGTCAAAATAATTCCTTTTGACTGCATCAAACTCAATTTTTGCCATTGATCATCGCCATTTGCCAAGCCATAGAGAGCAATCATCCGATAAGCCAAATCATCACTAGAACGAAAATCGTCTTGCGTAAGAGTATTACTTACCACAGGAGTCGCAGTGGACGAAGTTGAATTCGTACTTGGGTTAGTGCCTGCACTTGAGCTAGTACTTGCGCTAGAATTGGCATCCACTTTATTGGTATTAGAACTAGTAGTAGCAGCGCTTTGATTGCTACCACTGCTAGTAGCCGATTGCTCTTTTTGACTAGTGGAAGCAACACTTTTCTGACTAAAAGACTGGGCCGAACTACTTTTCTTTTTAGTTATAAATCCTTGTTCTTGGTCAGTTGGATTCGTAACTGCATTAACAATAAAAGTAGTGGCCCCCAGTGTTAAAACGACAGCTACCGCCGTCGTAGTTAGCAAGATTTTTTTCTTTCTAAACATCTTGCAGACTCCTTATATTCGTATTATCTCCTACACATTAATTGCATTGCAACATCAATGTAACTGACGTATTGAGTATATAGCCATTGTTACTATAGGTCAATGCTTATTTAAGTATCTTAAAAATAACGTTTACCTTTCAGATTAAAGAAAAAGAACCTACGATTGCAGGCTCTTTTCCCAAACTATTTATTAATTTTATCTTCAATTACTTCCTCTACTTCTTTGAAAATGTAAAGCTTGCTTAAAACATAATTTGAGATAATCACAAAGATGTTTTGAATACCGTTCCAAACGAGATCATTTTGATGTAACAAATTAACACCAAACATCAGAATCAACCAACCAATCACACCAGTAACAATTCGCGCTAAATAGAATTGCCAAATTTCACGAAATAATCCAGCTAAATCGCGCACTTCTGATTTAAAAACCCAAATCCGATTTGTTACGTAGGCAAAAAATACTGCCAAGAACCAAGAAGCCACATAGGCCAAAGTATAGTTCCAATGTAGCACTGCAGAAAAGAGCGCATAGGTTACAACAGAAACAACAAAGGTCGCTCCGCCGAAAAAGAGATACAAAAGAGTCTCTTCATACTTTTTATAAAAATCAATTAGTTTTTCCATAATCGCCCTCAATCAAATTTAGATACATTAGGTAGCATACATGATGATTGCAACGAAAACAATTAGTTTTTCATTTAACCTATTAATTTTCAATCAGGATCTGAAAAAAACATTTGATTATCAGTTGCAGCACACTGGCTCTACAGTTGATTATTACTGAAACAGACAATTTTAAAACAAGTAACGATCAAGGTTCACCTTACGAACTACTTGGTACACTACTAAAGGACCCAAAATGCCCAAAAATAGCCCAACTATTCCTTGAAAATAAAGATTATCCAAACCAACTTTGGCTAGAAAAATTCGACTTCCTGCAGTAAACATAATATGCAAAACATAAATAACCATAGATTTTTGGCCAATATAATCAACAGCCCGATGATTAACATATTTGGCAAGATGGATAATAACAAAGATGCCAACCATAGCTACAAAAAAAGAAAATACGTTATGCCAAAACTTTGATAAATCTAACTCGAAATAAGCTACCTGTAACAAAATAAATAAAATGAAATCAACAATTGGATTCATTTTATCCAAATAGTATCCTAAGCTAAGCACTTTTGTCCCTAGTAAGAAAAACACAAAATAATAACCAATCCGCCAAAACTCCCAAAAATTCAAAAAAGGCGAAATTCCAAAAAATAAGAACGAAAAAATTAATAATGACAGGAATGGCCAATGAAAAACGTGGATAATCAAATAGTAGACAAGAAACATCCAAAAGAGATCATAAAGAAACCAAAATTGTGCATAAGGAATCCATGGCAACTGTAACGCATTCCCAAGTCCTTGGCCGTTATTGGTACTTTTAGCAAAAACTTGCATAACAACGGCTTGAACAAATCCCCAGATAAAATAAGGAACAATCAAGGTTCGTAATTTTTGCCCTATTGCCTTTTTAGCGGGGCGCTCAACCCACCGAACTGCAAAAATACCACTCAAAAAGAAAAATAATGGCATATGAGTACTATAAATAATTGAGTGCTGCCAATCATAATTTTGACTAGCCTTCCAAATACCGCTATCATGCAAGCCTAAAATCACATGCCCATAAACAACCAGTACAATACCGATAGCTTTAGCGACATCAATCCATTCAATTCTTTTTGTCATTTTTTATACTCCCAAAGGTACTACATTCATTCTATAATAATATTTGATACTATTACTATTTTTATCTTTTTCTATGTAATCTATATTTACCAAGCCATTTATTATCACTGCCAATGTCAGTAACCTACTTCATGTTTTATTTGACAATAGTTATCCTACTATTCTCACACAGACAACTCAGCCCATAACATTGAGCGGAATCAATATCTTTTACACTGCCACTTTATTTACTACTTATTAGTTATGAACAAAATCATTAATTTTTTCAAATATTAATAAAAAAAACGATTTAAACCTAACTCAATACTAATCGTTGTCTGCTACAACGCTCAGAATAAATTCATCGTTTCAATCGTTAATTAGTGACACTATTTATTTTTCTTTTGCAAATTCGATAACAGGGTTAAAATGACGCCCTGCCTTCATTCCTTTTTTCATGACCGCCAACTTTTCAGCCTTACGATCCGTATGAGACAACTTAATTTGCCAATATTCAGCGAATGTACGCAAACGAGCACGGTTCTTTCGATACCAGTCACGCTTGCGAATATAGTATCCCTTATTTCGATAAGAATAAAAATAACGAGGCGTCCGTGCAGGACCATCATTTAATAGACTTGAACCCACATTAGCACCCATTTTGTGAGTGACCTTTGCAGATGGGACAAAGTATCCAGGAGCAACACGACCTGCACGTTCCGTATATTCGATATCATCGCCCCAAATAAAGAAATCAGTAATAGGCAAGCCAATTTTGCGAACCACACTGCGCTTCACAAGCAAGGAAACAAAAGTTGCGTTTTGTAATCGCACTGGCTCAACCTGGTCTTCTGGAATTGTATGCAATCGATTCATTGGTGCTGGTTGATTCATCTTTGCCCTGTGTCCGTCCGTCCAACGGACATCCGACGCTAGAAAACCAAAATTTGGTTGCTGATCAGCAAAAGTTAGTAACTTTTCCAAGGTATCTGGGTGAGTAACCGTATCATCATCCATAAGCCAAACGCAATCGTCAGTGGTATTTTCCATGAAATAACGAACGCCACGGTTAAATCCACCTGCACCACCGAGGTTTTCTTCTAAGCGAACGTAATCAATTTGATTGCCGAATGATTCCAAATATTTCTTTGTATCCTGTTCACTAGCATTATCAACGACAATGATATGATTGAGTGGACAAGTTTGCTCTTGCAAACTTTTAATCACTTCTTTTAGTAGTGGCAAGCGGTTATAGGTAACAATAACTGCAGAAACTGCTGTGTTCATCAAATTTGCTCCAAATCTTTATTTTCTAAATGGTGGTTAGTGATCAATATTTTCCAAAAGATTACGAGTGCTATCAGTGCAATTATAGCATAGATAGCATAAAGCCAACGCAGTGCGTCTTTTGCAAATAGTGGCTGTTTCTGGACCTCACTCAATGTGAAATAAAGCCGTTCCTTATCAAGTTGGTGATGATTTGCAAAGACAGCAGGCCCTTGAATTTGGTTTGATAATTGGCTAACTAACAGTGCACTGCGGATGTCTGTTTGCCCAATATTTTTTACGACAAATCGATAAGCCCCCTCCGTCAGTGAAACTGGGTAATGTGTTTGCGTAGCTGTTAGCTGAATTTTGTGTTGTTTTCCATTTGATTGATTAACCAAAAATACTTTTAATTGATCAATGGCGCCTTGGTCCAAGTCATTCGTATTCAATGTTAAATCGTTAGCATCATGTTTCAATTGAAATGTTGCAGTTTGATAGGTAGTGGCAGGTTGCAAAAGGCGACTACTTTGATTTCCTTCAGCATAACGCCAGTAACCTGAACTATACTGCACATTAGTTTGTTCAATAATGCCTTTTTTCTGGTGATTCTGCTGTTGATAAGACAAACCAAAAGCAAGTAAGACGAGTATGCCAATAGCGCTCACTATTAATTCTGATTTTCGCTTTTCAATCATTGCAGTCAGCTTTTGAAAAAAAGTTTGTCCGTCACTCTTCTTTCTCCCTTGTCCCTTAAAAAATAATGCGGTCAAAACAATTAAGAATGGTAACATAGGCAAAACATAGCGATCTCTGACTTCCCAAAGAAGAATTTGAAAAGTAAAAATACCTGTAATTGATAAAGAAGAAAAAAGACTCAACGCCTTTTCAATACCATCATAATTCTTTACTTTAAAAGTAACGCCCAATAGTGCTAATAAGAGATAACTTAAGTAGATTGGTTGAAAAAAATTAGACAAAAAAGTAAACAGCGTTGTAGTACTAATTGATGTTGAATGGCTACTGAGCCCGTCCATGTCTTGCTTTGGAAAACCAATAGAAAACATAAAAGCAGTTTTTTTAATCACATGCTTGATAATGCCAACTGGTCCTAATTGTTTTAACCGACTTTTTAATTCATCTGTTAACAATTCACTCCGTTTTGATTTATCAAGATTAGCATAACGCCAAGCATCATTTCCATCAATTTCTCCTGAAGTCGCAGGATTCCAAGACATGTTAATATAACGGATTGCTGGTGTCACCAATTGTTTTTGTGGATGATAATTAAAATGTTTTTGTGTGGTTTTAAAGGCAAAGTTGAATAATAAAGTAGATAACACAACAACGCCGATTAAAATACCCTTTTGCTTAATCGAAATGCTTTTGAGAATGCTAATCGTTATCAACAAAGCAATTAAAATAACAATTGTATTCTGTCTAATAGTAACTGCTGCAGCCATAGCAAATGCCAGTAGAAGCCCATACACAAATTGTTGCTTCAACGAATGTGCCAGTAAGTACCGAACAAAAAATCCAATGGACAGAAAAAGTAAAGAAACACTAAAAATGTCGTTATAGGGAAAAATAGTATACATGAAAATTGGCAGATATGCCAAAGCTAACAGCAGAAGCCACTTAGCATAACTTTTCGACCAAATTTTAATCGCCCAAAAGAACATCAGAATACTGAAATCAAGAGCAATTAATTGTATCCAAGGGTATGCTAGTTGAACACTATTGATACCTACTAATGATAATACTTTAAAAATAATGGCCCACACAACGGTAATATTATAATTATTCGGATAAGTAATAAAATAAAAGGGCCAGTCATGGCTTCCATGACTGAGACTCGCCGCCATATCAACAATATAGCTTGTATCGGTATAAACAGGCCTAAAAAAATTAAGAACGAAAAACAACTGCAGACAAATAATTCCAACAATTATTAGCCAATACCAACTTGTTTGAAAACGAAGCTGTTGTTTTTTTACAATGACTAACCATATAAGCAATGTGCACAAACTTAACAGTCGGAAAGAAAAACCTAAATTCTGTGAAATACCAGCAATTTTTATTGGTAGCGGATCCATTACTAAGGCCACTAAAAAAATAATTGCTAAAACACAGATACCAATATAATAAAAAATATTTGACAATCGCAATTTCACTTCATTTTCCTCTTGTTGCATATAGTCAATCTAGTAAATCAATAACAGTATCAAAATAGCTATAATCATTACAATTGACAAGACAAACCAACCCACGTTTTTGGAAGCCTTTGCTTGAATTGTAACTTGATGATTTCCATTAGTCATATTTACAGACACATAATTAATCGTTTGGCTATTCACATTATTTCCATCCACATTGATAGCATAATTAAAATCATCGTAAAGGACAACAGGTAAAATCACCTGCATCCCAGCACTATTCACATGAACTTGGTAGGTAATCGAATCATATTTTCGCTGCACTTCTTGTACATGAACATCCTGTTTATTTTTTGGAATATCCACAACTTGATGAGTTTTTTTAGAAATTGGCAAGTAGTCAGAAAAACTATATCGCGTTGTTAAGATTTTTTGATAATTTTCTTTTTTAATGACATCGTGATAAGTATTCGGTCCTAAATAATTGCGATGTACTTGGTAAGCGCCAGTAATAGAAAATAAAATAATTAGCACTTCTATAGTGACAATGACCCAATTTTGAATCTTTAACTGCTGATTACAATAAAGTGTGAGTGCAACAGCCAAAAACAAGACAATAAATAAATTCATTCTGGCTAGTAATTGAATAAAAGCAATTGGTGTGTGAATTAACTTATCCCACGGCCACCAATTTTGAATTATCAATAAAATAATATCACTAGCGATTAGCCAGCCTGCCCAATGCTTTCGTTTTGGTTCGGATTTGAAAAGCAGCACAGTTAAAACAACTTGAACAATGACAAGAGGTAGTCCATAGCTCCATGATGATTGTTCACCCATGTTGTTTTGAAATGTTTGACTAACAAAGTTATTAAAATCTAATGGCACTATATATTGATCTGGGGAAAGAATCTCAGCGTGATGATAAATCGTTATCAGATTAACAAGAGAATAACTACCAACTATGAGTGCCATACAAGCTGCTAAAAATAGACTTTTAATGACAGTTAAGTCAACCTTTTTTTGCACTAATGCAATCACTTCAAAAACAACAATAAACCCAACTGCTAAAGCCAAAGATAACAGATGGCTATTAGCTAGCAATCCCATTGCAAGACCTAAAACCAATGTTCCTTTTGCTTTTTTGTTCGATATTTGCATAAGCCCTAACACAACTAAAGGCATAATGGCATAACCGAAAGCTTCTCCAGTTGCGGTTCTTGAATACAAATCGATTAGATGAAAATTATTAAATTCATAAATAATAATTCCTAGCCAAATGAATATTTTCCTATCAGTGACTTCTTTCATTAAAAAGCGAACATTCACAATCGTAAGTACATTTAATAAAAAAAAGCCAACTTTTAATGCAAACAAAGGGTTGTTAAAAATGACTCTTGGTACAATAAAAATAAGTCCCATTATCCAAGGATAAATACCGTTAATTGCAACTCCTGGATAACTGTTAATTGGTGCATTAGCAAAATTAAATAGTGCTGGTAAATGACCACTTTTAACTGCCATAGCAATGTTTTCAAAGCGATTTAAATGATAAAAACCATCCGAAGAATTATTATAATAATTACCAACAAAAGCTGGTACAATCGCCAAAATACTAAATACAATTATTAACAATACTTCAATTAAACGCCAATGTTCCTTGATAAAGGTCTTTATAGTCACGGCCATGTTGTCAAAACCCTACTTCTCTTCTTTTTTCACATAAATTGGTCTTCTCTTGGTTTCCATAAAAATCGCGGCAATATAGCGACCAATAACACCTAAAGAAAGCATTTGAATACCACCGATGAAGAGAACAATTGTTACCATCGATGGCCAACCAGCAACAGAACTATTTGAAATTAAAGCTCGAATAACAATAAAGATTCCTGCTACAATTGAAGCACCAAATGACAGTAAACCTAGGAAGGTCACGATTGTTAACGGCATGGTTGAGAAAGAAACAATTCCTTCAATAGCATATTTGGTCAGCTTCCAAAATGACCAAGAGGTTGTTCCAGCAATACGTTCACGGTTTTCATATGGAATATACTTGGTTTTAAAACCGACCCAAGTAAAAATTCCCTTCGAAAAACGTTGATTCTCAGACAGCGACAGGATGGCATTCACCATCTGCCTCGTCATTACCCGATAATCACGAGCCCCATCGACCAAATGAGTCTGAGATACCTTGTTCATCCACTTATAGAACTGAGCAGAGAACCATGAACGTAACTTAGCCTCACCCTTGCGATCAGCGCGTCGAGTACCAACTGCATCGTATTCCCCACTTTGAACTTCAGATAGCATTTGTGGCAGCAACTCAGGTGGATCCTGAAGATCAACATCCATTACCGCGACATAGTCACCCTTTGCCTGTTGTAAGCCAGCATACAATCCTGCCTCTTTGCCAAAATTACGTGAAAAAGAAACGTAATGCACATGATCATCTTGATCTGCTAAATGACGCAAAATTGGTAATGTTCCATCAGTTGAACCATCATCAATGAAATGAAAATCAATCGTTGCTCCAACTTCCGGCTTAACTTTTTGAATAGCATCGTAAAAAATTTGAATCGTATCTTCTTCGTTATGAACCGGCACAATAAGTGACAATACCGTTGATTGGTCCTTGATGTCCATTGCTGCTCTCCCTTTTAAAACAAATGTGTATGGTTGCCAAGATTAAGGCAACCTTTTTTCTTACTTCACATCATCGTGTGCAAAGTTAAAGTCATCTGCCACACCAAACTCTTGGCGAACAGTGTTAAAGGCATCATTGAAAACCTGGTCCATATCAAAGTAACGATACTTACCCAAACGGCCACCAAAGAGTACTTCAGGGGCTTCTTCGCGAGCAGCCTTCACGTATTGCTTGTACAATTCAGTGTTCTTATCGTCGTTAACTGGGTAGTAAGCTTCCTTCGTGCGATCCCAGTCTTGTGGGTATTCACGCGTAATGATTGTCTTTCCTTCGTCTGCCAAACCATCAAAGTGGCGCCATTCCATTTGACGCGTATATGGTGTTTCAGCATCCGTATAGTTAATCACGGCATTTCCTTGATAGTTATCAGAGTCAATCGTTTCGCTTTCAAAGCGCAATGAACGATACTCCAATTCACCAAACTTGTAATCAAAGAACTGATCAATCATTCCCGTGTAAAGAACACGTGGGAATTCTGCCATAAATTCATCCTTGTGATCGAAGAAATCAGTATCAGTCAAAACATCAATCAAGCCGTTTGAACGCTCAACCATGTTCTCAAAAATTTGCGTATAACCACCAACAGGAATTCCCTGGTAACGGTGGTTAAAGTAGTTGTTATCGTAAATAAAACGAACTGGCAAACGCTTAATAATGAACGCTGGCAATTCAGTTGCTTTACGACCCCACTGCTTTTCGGTATAACCCTTAATCAAAGCTTGGTAAATATCTGTTCCAATCAATGAAATTGCTTGTTCTTCCAAGTTACGTGGTTGACGATCACCCAATTCCTTCAAAGCGGCAGACTTTTGTTCTTCAATCTTAGCCTTGGCTTCAGCAGGTGTCTTTGTTCCCCACATCTGGTAGAACGTGTTCATGTTAAATGGCAAGTTAAAGAGCTTACCGTTATAGTTGGCAACAACTTGATTTTGGAAATTGTTAAATTCCGCAAAGTTCTGCACGTAGTCCCAAACTTCCTTGTTATCCGTATGGAAGATATGAGCACCAAAATCATGAACAGTAATGCCGTTTTCAACGTGCGTATGCGTGTTACCACCAATAAATGAGCGTTTCTCAACAACTAATGAACGCTTGCCACGCTTTGCTGCTTCGTAAGCGAAAGTCATCCCGAAAGGACCAGCACCAACGATTAAGTAATCATAATTTTTAGTATTAAACTTATTTGCCATTAGAAATGTACCTTTTTCTTAGAATTTGGAAGAAACTTCCGTTTCAAAAATTGTGTGCCTTTATCAAGCCAATTCGTTTTTTCAAGGCTAATCACAGGGACTTCCGTATAAGAGTAGTTTCGAGTATTGAGCCAAGTATCCATTAATCGTTCTGACAAGAAACCAAAAACACGAGCGTCTTGGCCATGCAAAGTGGACAAGTCGACTTTTTCTTGAACTTTTCCCAAAACACCAAAAACAAACTCTGCATAATCATCAAAAACATCTTTTTTCATGATAAACATGTTAAACAGATGAGCCTTGGTTGATTGCTCCATCCGTTTGAATCCCGGATAAAAGTCTTCGTAATTCTCGCGAATTACCTTCTCCATTATCTCATAAGGTTCATGGGCATGAGCATGAAGATAATGATTCCGCTGATTCTCAATGTAATAATTCCGTTCTTTGGGTAAAATCACATCATGGTGGCGCAACAAGCTTTCAATATCTTTTTGATTTAGCCGTTTAGCGTAGTCATGTCCACCTTTTTGGCCTAGATAGCGTCGATAGTGAACCAAACCCACTGCATCTTCTTCAGAATTCTTCCACATCCAATAAATGCCAGTTAATTCATTGAAGTTGGGATTTTTAGTCGAAATGTTTTCACCCTGATCATCGCGTTGATAACCAGCTGGAACTTCATCTCTCAAAGACGAACCGACCATCAATGGTTGATAAAGGTGATCCTGAGGCATTGCATATGGTTTGTGTGTTGCAATATAGACTTTCATTGCTTTAGTTCCTCCTCCAAACGCATAATATGTTTCCGATAAAAGAAGAACATTAAAAGGTACGGCCACAAGTAAATCCGAATAATAAAAATCGATGAAAACAAAACAAGAATAATCATAGAAATAAAGCTAATATGCAAACTCCGCGACCATGATCGATCAACTACTTCTGTAGTAGAACCATTTAACTTATTTTCAATTAAAAATGATCGAGCAATTAACCTTCCTAATAACATTAAAGCTGGAATTACAATAATCATTCCAAAAGTAGATAACCAACCTAGAAATTCAGACAAAATCGGAAAACCGGTTTGAGAATAAACATGTTGAAATTCAAAATTTTGTGAAGCTGATATAGGAAAATTTTCTATCGTAAAATATGAAGTAAACCCGGTGCCCACTCCTAAAATAGGATGTGATAAAAAAGTTAATGCTAACCCTATTGTGCCACCCCAACGATTATCAGTACCTTGTTTAGCAAACAAAAACTGGTTAAGCATACTATGAATTACGCTAATTTTTAGATAACCAACAATTAACAAAATCATTCCAACAAGAGCAATCCACAAAATTGACTTTCTTAAGAATCCCCGCGACCAAGACATCCATATAAAATAAGCAACAATTGCAGCTAAAATTCCGGTCGTGGTTTTAGCAAAAATCAAAATTAATAAAACAATAAAGGTAATACTTACATTAAAAATTATTTGCAATTTTGTTGAATTAATTTTAAGCCAAATTTTTTGGCCAGTTACCGTTATACCTATTAGTATAGGGATATACGTAACACTCAATAAATTTGCCAAATAAGAGGCTTCTGGTTCAAAGCCATTCACTCTTAATTGAGTTGCAGAGTAAGAACCATTGCTATAAAAATCATAACCTGGCATCGATTTCCAACGTTCCTCAAAAAACTTGGCTAACAGATTAACATAATCATTGAAAATATTTAGATGCAATGTAAGAAAAACTTGCGGAAACAGGGCAAATATTAAATAAAATAAAAGCCCAATTATGCCAGCTTTAATAAATTGTTTTTCATCCTTTTCCGTAATAACGGTAACTTGAATCACTGCCCATGCTATGTATACAGCAAGCGTCCATCCCGCTAAGGTAATTGGCGAATGTAAAAGGCCCCATGTTACCAAAGTTTCACCTGTTTTGCGGTATGACAAAAACATTGCCAATAATTGAAAAAACCAAACGAATGCAGCAAGGAAAAATGCTTTAGGTGTAGGAATAAGATTTTTAATCCTATTTGGAAAACGATATAGCTGAATCAAAATGACAATAATCATAAATGGGAAACTAACCATTGCCATTGGCTCAGCAACTGAATAAGAATATGTCTTTGAAAAAAAAGTTATTGGTAAAAGAAAGTTAACCATAATCCTCAATTATTCCCGATTTCGAGCCACTTCATAATTTTGACGAATTCCTAAAATCAAGATAATGACGGTTGACAAAACAAAACCAAAAACAGCTCCAAACAATGTTAATTTCTTTGCATTCTTCAACGCAGAGCGAGTAACATCCGACCCTGTCGCTTTCGACAATACATCTGGCTTTCCCATGTCAGGGTACAGAGTTGGCCCAACATTAGCAAAAGTTTCTGCATAGACGTTTGCTAATGTCTTTGCTCGATAGGTTGTTGAACCAGAAGCCTGGAATGCAAGCGCCACAGTATCTGTTGGATTTTGAACATTTACGGCAGATGAAACATCACTCTTACTCATTTTAAATGGGAGTGTTTTTTGAACAGCAGTTACAATGGCGTCATCCTGGGCTACCTTTTGATAAGTTGGAATCAATGCCTTGTCTGCCTGAACACGCGAATTCGGATCACGGACATCCGTATTATTCTTAGCAATTAAAACTGTTCGACTGGCCGAAAAATTAGTAATGACTTTCCCAGATTTAGCGTACACGAACCCTGAACCAGCAAAAACAACGACACACAGTAGAATCAACCAAGCAAAATGCCAAAAGCGTTTAGCCAAGTCAGTTAATGAAAATTCCATTTTTATTTCTCCTCGTTGGAAAATACAGTCTTATTTAAAAGGCTCCATCACCTTTGAAAATTGCAACAACTGTTAGAAACATAATTTTAAAGTCCAAACCTAAGTTAGCACGGTCAACATAATCGAGTTCAATTTCAGCCCGCTCTGGATATCCGATATTTGATCGTCCGGAAGCTTGCCAGAGGCCGAAAACACCGGGCTTGACAGACAAAAATTTTTGAATTCGTTTTTCGTCGCCATATTCAACCAATTCACTCTCAACCACTGGCCGTGGGCCAATAATTGACATATTCCCAATTAAAGTATTCCAGAATTGTGGCAATTCATCGAGTGACGTTTTGCGCAAAATCGCCCCAATTTTCGTAATTCGAGGGTCTTCTCTAGTCGGCAATTTATAACCATTATCAACAAATTTTTGATACAACTGGCTATCTGATTTAAGGATTTGATCAGCATTGTCAACCATTGACTGGAACTTATAAATTTTAAAATGCTTACCGCCCTGACCGACACGGTCTTGAGCATAAAAAACATGACTTGTACCCTTGCTAAACTTAATAATCGCTGCAATTACCAAAAAAATTGGTGAAAAAACAATTAAAGCTACAAAGGAAACAACAATATCTAAAATTCGTTTGGGAAGGCGATAAAACAGGAACTGTTTCAAAACCCCATCCTCCAATATTTAAAATTTAGTGCACAACAATTCTTATTATACCAGAATCACCCTATTAGCGGAAGGAACGCCAATTCAATAACCGTTTTAAAATAGGTGCACGAAGAATAACGAGTACAAGCAAGTAAACAAAACCACCTATGACCGTTTCAATCAATGTGCTCTTGATACCGATACCATGGTTAGCAACAAAGTATAGCACCGCAAAATACATTGCCAGCCCAGCCAACAAATAGCGCCATAGTCCAACGAAATGGGCTCGCACTTTCATATCGTTTCTTGTCACAAATAGTTGATAAGCAATAACAGCAAATTCTGAAATAGCTGTTGCCAATGCCGCCCCCTTAACGCCCCAAATAAAAATTAAAAAGAAATTCAGGAACACGTTTAGAACGGCACCAAAGGTTACTGACCAAGTATACTCACTTAGGCGTTTCGTAGGAATTAAGAACTGGTTACCAATAACATTCGACCAGCCGATGAAAACAATGATTGGTGTCAATAGAACAAGGGCCGAACCAACGTCCCCCCATGATTTTCCTAAAAACCAAAGCATTGCCGTTGGTCCAACTGCAGCAATTCCAAAGGCAAGTGGCACGGCAATTGCTGACACAAAATCCATTGATGAATGAATTGCCTTCTTCATTTGATCGTGTTCACCAGCAGCATAGTGGGCTGACATCCGTGGTAACATAACCATTCCCACTGATGTAACCAAAGCCAGGCAAACCTTAATAATTTTATCCGCATTATCGTAAATACCAGATGACGCAGTTGCCCCAGTAATAAATGGCAGCATTGTCTTATTTAGCTGCAAATAAATTTGCGTCGCAATCGTTGGTAAAAACATCATGAAAACAGGATGCCAGTGCGACTTTAAATTAAGTTCTTTCAACCTTGGCCAACGGAACTTGCCCATCAAATAGAACCACATCGAAAGATTACCAAAAACCTGTGACAAGGCTAGTAGCAAAATATAGGCACCAATATCAGTTGGCTTTTTTACCAAAACAAAAATCAAAACAGTCATCGCTAACTTAATCATCATGTTGCGTAAAACAGTTTTTTTAAAGTCTTCTAAACCGATAAAGTACCAGGAAATATCAACAATACCTGAAAAAATCACCCAAATTTGATACCAGAGAAATAATTCATTTTGGTGAATACGCTGATTAAACGCACCACCGGCATAAATGAATAGCACATACAAAATCAAGGCTACAAAACCTGCAATAAAGTGAATCGTCTGAATTTCCCAAAACTTTTTTTGCCGTAACGCTTCGTTCTTATGAACATAAGCGATTTCTCGAGAACCATAAGTAACAATCC
Source organism: Fructobacillus americanaquae (assembly GCF_024029775.1). GTDB lineage: Bacteria > Bacillota > Bacilli > Lactobacillales > Lactobacillaceae > Fructobacillus > Fructobacillus americanaquae. Next base: position 1,266,470 of record NZ_CP097122.1, on the reverse strand, counting down.
CCAAACTTGCGATTAAGAGAAAATAGGTAACTAGTGAGTTCGTCCAAGAAGCCACTCCAACACCATTTTTTCCCAAAACACGTGCCAAATAAGGCAGCGTAATAATGGGCGCAATAATATTCAGTAATTGATATGCTGCATTATAAAGATAATTTTTAGCAACTTGCATTTGACATGTCCTTAAAAATTTAAATATATTGTTATAGTTTACTATACTTCGGCTCTTTAAACCAAAAATTCAATAAAAAGAAGGAAAACTAAAATGTTTAGTCTTCCTTCTCACTTAAAATCATTGAGTTTTGTATTTTTCAAACGGCCTTTGCTTTTCCTTGATCATCAAGGTAGTACTGCTGACGATTGACCGTCACATACTGGTTCTTTTGCAAGGTAAAGTCACTTCCAAAGTAATATTGGGCATTACCAATTGTTTGCAGTCCCTGGTAACTGCGACCATCTGACCCAGTATAATACGTTCCGGTCGCATCACTCTGCCATGAATTATCGATTCGTTCGCCATTTTGATCAAACCAATAATACGTGCCGGCATACCAGCGCTTTCCACTACCAATTTGACCGTTATCAAACCAGCGATAACCATCATGGCCGCTAGCTCCTGTATAAATATAACCCGTATCTGCAGGCCTTGCGTTTCCTTGCGCGTTCACATAGTACTGTCGACCATTGACCGTCACGTACTGGTTCTTTTGCAAGGTAAAGTCACTTCCAAAGTAATATTGGGCATTACCAATTGTTTGCAGTCCCTGGTAACTGCGACCATCTGCTCCAGTATAATACGTTCCAGTCGCATCACTCTGCCATGAATTATCGATTCGTTCGCCATTTTGATCAAACCAATAATACGTGCCGGCATACCAGCGCTTTCCACTACCAATTTGACCGTTATCAAACCAGCGATAACCATCATGGCCGCTAGCTCCTGTATAAATATAACCCGTATCTGCAGGCCTTGCGTTTCCTTGCGCGTTCACATAGTACTGTCGACCATTGACCGTCACGTACTGGTTCTTTTGCAAGGTAAAGTCACTTCCAAAGTAATATTGGGCATTACCAATTGTTTGCAGTCCCTGGTAACTGCGACCATCTGCTCCAGTATAATACGTTCCAGTCGCATCACTCTGCCATGAATTATCGATTCGTTCGCCATTTTGATCAAACCAATAATACGTGCCGGCATACCAGCGCTTTCCACTACCAATTTGACCGTTATCAAACCAGCGATAACCATCATGGCCGCTAGCTCCTGTATAAATATAACCCGTATCTGCAGGCCTTGCGTTTCCTTGCGCGTTCACATAGTACTGTCGACCATTGACCGTCACATACTGGTTCTTTTGCAAGGTAAAGTCACTTCCAAAGTAATATTGGGCATTACCAATTGTTTGCAGTCCCTGGTAACTGCGACCATCTGACCCAGTATAATACGTTCCGGTCGCATCACTCTGCCATGAATTATCGATTCGTTCGCCATTTTGATCAAACCAATAATACGTGCCGGCATACCAGCGCTTTCCACTACCAATTTGACCGTTATCAAACCAGCGATAACCATCATGGCCGCTAGCTCCTGTATAAATATAACCCGTATCTGCAGGCCTTGCGTTTCCTTGCGCGTTCACATAGTACTGTCGACCATTGACCGTCACGTACTGGTTCTTTTGCAAGGTAAAGTCACTTCCAAAGTAATATTGGGCATTACCAATTGTTTGCAGTCCCTGGTAACTGCGACCATCTGCTCCAGTATAATACGTTCCAGTCGCATCACTCTGCCATGAATTATCGATTCGTTCGCCATTTTGATCAAACCAATAATACGTGCCGGCATACCAGCGCTTTCCACTACCAATTTGACCGTTATCAAACCAGCGATAACCATCATGGCCGCTAGCTCCTGTATAAATATAACCCGTATCTGCAGGCCTTGCGTTTCCTTGCGCGTTCACATAGTACTGTCGACCATTGACCGTCACATACTGGTTCTTTTGCAAGGTAAAGTCACTTCCAAAGTAATATTGGGCATTACCAATTGTTTGCAGTCCCTGGTAACTGCGACCATCTGACCCAGTATAATACGTTCCGGTCGCATCACTCTGCCATGAATTATCGATTCGTTCGCCATTTTGATCAAACCAATAATACGTGCCGGCATACCAGCGCTTTCCACTACCAATTTGACCGTTATCAAACCAGCGATAACCATCATGGCCGCTAGCTCCTGTATAAATATAACCCGTATCTGCAGGCCTTGCGTTTCCTTGCGCGTTCACATAGTACTGTCGACCATTGACCGTCACATACTGGTTCTTTTGCAAGGTAAAGTCACTTCCAAAGTAATATTGGGCATTACCAATTGTTTGCAGTCCCTGGTAACTGCGACCATCTGACCCAGTATAATACGTTCCGGTCGCATCACTCTGCCATGAATTATCGATTCGTTCGCCATTTTGATCAAACCAATAATACGTGCCGGCATACCAGCGCTTTCCACTACCAATTTGACCGTTATCAAACCAGCGATAACCATCATGGCCGCTAGCTCCTGTATAAATGTAACCAGTACCAAGAGGCCTTACAATTCCTTGATTATCCACATAAGCCGCCCCACCATCAAACGTCACATACTGGTTCTTTTGCAAGGTAAAGTCACTTCCAAAGTAATATTGGGCATTACCAATTGTTTGCAGCCCCTGGTAACTGCGACCATCTGACCCAGTATAATACGTTCCGGTCGCATCACTCTGCCATGAATTATCGATTCGTTCGCCATTACTAAACCAATAATATGTACCGGCGTACCAGCGTTTCCCGTTGCCTAATTGACCATTATCATACCAGCGGTAACCATCATGGCCTTGGGAACCATCATACACATAACCATTTAATAGCTGGCTAGCAATCCCACTATAATCGATGGAAACATCAAAAGTACCACTTATACCGCCAAAGCCAGCGTTAGACGACCACTGCCACATACCATATTGACTATTCCATAAACTATTGATTGACGGATAATATGGATAAGCGGCCATCCAGATATGGTCGTTTGCCAGAAACCAAGTATTTAAACCATTATTATTTTTATAAGACGTATACGTATAGAGTGCTCCGTTTGTAAAACCACGATTTTTAAGTTGGTCATTAAAAGCCCAACTATTTCCAGAGACATCTCCGCCCGTCGTCGAACTATCTTCCAAGTCATTAACCATTAAATCGCTGCTGTTAAAACCGAGTTGGTTGGCATAATCGGCAAAGAAATTTGCTTCTGATCGGGCACTATTTTGATTATTAAAAGTAGAGTAGTGATATGCTGAAACCTTCAAACCAACAGCACGCGCATTATTAACCTGACTCGAGGCATACGGATTTCGATAGTATGTCCCTTCTGTCAGCTTAACAATAATACCTCTAACACCATTATTTTTCATGATTTGAAAGTCGTTTGTTGAAAGGTAACCATTGTTTGAAGAAACATCCACAACATCCATACGGGGTAAGCCAGCTTGGCCACCCGTGACTCTCGGCACACCATCAGCGTGCACTCTTATTTGATTTTGGTCAACCACTAATCCAAAGGTTGAGATAGCGGCTAATGTCAGTAACCCATTTTTTATATTCATGTTTATTTCAATTCCTTATTGGTGGTAGTTTTGCTTAGCATAATCAACGGGTGACATTCCCTGTTGTGATGCTTGCGTAATAATTTGCTTAATATCACTTGGTGCCCACTGATCAGCTGGCAAACCAGCCGCCTTCAGCTGAGCCGTTACCTGTTGAATCGTTGATGAATCAACTGTTTGACCGTTCAATGTTTTATTTGGATCGTAGCTAGCTGATGTTTCTGGATTAGCACCCTTTTGATTAGTTGCAGATGACGTTGCAGAAGATGATGCTGAACTACTTGAACTAGTGCTTTTAGTTACAGGTGACACTGCTGAAGAGGTTGAAGCCGAATTCGATGAAGTTGCTGACTCTTTTGAACTGTGATTAGTCCCTAACGCATAGCCACCCATAGCAACGGCAACTACGACTAAAATAAAACCAATAATTGTCCCAATTTTTTTCATAAAAAATTCTCCTTGATTAATCGTTCTTTCAAAGGTGACCTAGCCTAAGAAACTCAGCCAAGCCTATCACTGAACATTCTACACTATCGAACTCTTTTTTTGCAGGTTTCAAGCTATTCTTAATTTTCATTTAATAAAATAAAAGTAGTCCTAACTAAAAAGCGCTGCCATGCGTTCATGACAGCGCTGCAACACTATTTTCCAATAAATTCATTCAACATACTAGTGGCAATCCCAAAGTAAACCAGGATAGCCGCCCAATCAACCACGGTCTGCACCAACGGTCCATTCACCAATGCTGGATCCAAATTCACTTTACGCAGTGCTGCCGGTACCAAATAAGCCAACAGGGCTGAAAGCAGAATCGCAACGGTTGCAGACAAGGCAACGGCTAGGGCCAAACCTTCATTATCTTGCCAAAGGAAAACAAAACCGAAAAGGACTACACCTGCTAAGATGGCTAACACAAAGGAAGACAGCAACTCAGAAATCAGATTCTTCCAAAACGACTTATCCGTGCTTGAACCAAAGTGGCGGACAGCCAGAGCCAAGGACTGCGTCCCTGCGTTACCAGCAATCCCAGCAATAACCATGATAAATGCTGCCAAAATTGGTGCCTGACGGATCGTGTGCTCAAAGCTAGCGACGAGGGCGACGGAAATCAGGCCCAAAACCAACAGTGCCAAGAACCACGGCATCCGCTTTAAAGCAGAATGCCAGGGACTATCATCGGTATCAGAAACATCGACGGCAGCTAAACCTGAGTACTCCTCAACTGCTTCTTCGTCAATCACATCAACAATATCATCAACTGTAATGATTCCTAACAAATGCTGATCGTCATCGGTCACTGGAATGGCAAAGAAGTTATAATCGGCCACGACTTGGGCAACTTCTTTTTGATCATCACCCGCCTTGACCGAAATAACCCGGGTATTAGTAATTGACTCAATCGTCATCTCATCCGGATGTGTGAGTAAGTCCCGCAAGGAAACAATTCCAACCAGGCGATGTTTTTCATCAACCACATAAACATAAATGATTGACTCAGCCTCTTCTGCCTGCTTTTTTACTTGGGCTAGAACGTCTTTGACTACTGAGCCAGCAGCTACTGCCAAGTATTCAGTCGCCATTAGGGCCCCGGCCGTCTGGTCCTCATACTTAATCAAATTTCTGATTTCCTGAGCTTCTCGATCAGGCATCAGTGCCAAATACGTTGAAGCTAACCGGGCCGGCATGGCTTGGAACAAATCAGCTTCATTATCGGCAAACATTTCAACGAGGATGTTGGCGCCCTTTTGTGGTGGCACCTCCTGCAAAAGATCAACGACTTCTTCAGCATCGCCTTCCAAGTTATCAAAAACAGTCGCAAGCGTTTCGTCATCCATGACCCGCCAAGCAACCTCCCGAATATTCTTCGAAAAGCTAGCGTAAACCTGCCCCTTTTCAAAGTCGTGCAGGGTCATAAATTCGGTCATAAAATCATCGTCTTGTCCGTTTTCGAGCAAATCCGTTAAGGCATGGACAGCTTGTTGGACTTGCTGCTCATTGTCTAATTCCATGAAAGGATTCCTTTCCACTTCGTTTATCTTCCTTGAAAATACTACAAAATCAGCTTAGCTTCAACCTCATTCGTATACGTTTTTACCCTTGAATGTCCTTTAATGCCTGTAAATCGGCCGGTAAATCCGTTTGCAGATGACGGTTTTCTTCAATAAAAGGATCATAGAAGGTCATTTGGTAGGCGTGCAAGGCCTGACGCTTCAACCCATACCACAAAGGTCCGCCATACAGGTCATCTCCCACCAACGGAAAGCCGATGTGAGCAAAATGAACACGAATTTGATGAGTCCGTCCGGTATGCAACTGAACCCTAACCCGGGTCATCGGCTGATTTTCATTATTAGTGTACCGGTGTTCTACCCAATATTCCGTCTTTGATAATTTACCGTCGGGTGTAACCGTGCGCTTGATAAAGTCACCCGGCAAACGGCCAATCGGTTCCTCGATCAGACCATGATCGTCTGGCAAGTGGCCAGAAACATAGGCTGTGTAGAACTTTTCCACCGAATGATCTTGCAATTGTTGGTCCAAAACAGCGTGAGCAAAACGGTGCTTGGCTAACAGTACAATCCCGGAAGTGTCGCGGTCAAGACGGGTTACGACGTGGGGGACCAAATCTTCGGCGCCCTCATCAAGCAAGTGCCCCTTCACCTGGTTGACCAACGTATGTAGTCGATCGGCATGTCCTGGGACAGTGGTAACACCGTATGGCTTATCAACAGCCAAAAAATGTTCATCTTCATAGATCACAGCCAATGGCATGAAATCGGGAACGACCAAGTCATTTCCCGTTTCAACCGGCATCACAATCGTGACTAGGTCGCCATCCTGAATATAATCGGAGGTATAAACCTGTTGGTCATTCACTAAAATGGCACCGCCATTATGCTTCATTTGTGAAAACATCCGGTGTGAAACACCGTGACTTTGTAAGAAAGAGCGGACCTTCCGTTCTTCTTTTCCCTGATATGTCCAAGAAAATTTCATACTAATTTATCTGTGCCGGTCTGTCAACCAGCTCCTTTCAATTCCATGCAAAAACAGTATCTTTGTTCAACCAGACACCACCCCTGCCACTTATTCAACGTCTTCATCACTGCTGTCAGCGATAAAGGCCTGTTTCACCCGACTCCAAAAGTCTAAATGACGGAAGGAAGCAAAATGAACTTCTTTTTCGGCCACCTCAAATTCAACGGCCTCAATGCCCTCGGCCAAAATTTCTAACTGATCACAGGTCAACAAAAAAGCTTTGGTTTTGGGTCGAATGGTAATCTTCTGTCCCGCCGGGACCACTAATGGTGATCCCAACGTTCGAAAGACCCGATTATTAATCGACGCAATTTCAGACATTTGGATTGCCTTTAATGATGGGTGTAAGACTGCCCCACCATTGGCCTTATTGTAAGCAGTCGATCCAGTTGGCGTTGCAATGGCGACACCGTCCCCCCGAAAGCCCTCAAAGAGCCGGCCACTTAAACAAATATCGGCGACCATTGTGCCAACTGGCTGTTTAATCGTCCCCTCATTCAAGGCCAAATATTCCTGCCTGGCACCATCGGCCATCACAGTTGTCATCTTCAACAACGGGTAAGAAACACGCTGGCCTTCATCTTGGACTAAGCTTTTCACCAGTTCCTTGACCTCACTGCCCAGCCAATCAGTATAAAATCCAAGATGACCGGTATGTAAACCAACGAAACGTAGGTCGTCATTGCCATCGATATATTCTTGAAAGGCTCCAAGTAAGGTGCCATCCCCACCAACAGAAACCACTAAATCGGGGTTTTCCCGGTCCAAAGCAATTCCCTGGGCTTTCAATTCTTTTTTCAGGTCGGCCACAATGGCAAGCGACTGGGCCTGATCATTATTGTATAAGGCGACTTTCATGCCTGCTCCTCTAAGATCTTTTTTCTGCTTGCTAATCAAAAGGCCGGCCTAAGCCGGCTCTTCTTAATCTTTGGCCTTTATTTCTGAAAATTCTTGTTCCAGTGAAAAGGTCTGATTGGAAATTTCCGTTAATTCTTCGGCCATCTCCGGTGAAATCTCACCATGCTTATAGCGCAAATCATGTTCGATTGTTGCCCAGAAGTTCATTGCCAAGGTTCTGATTTGAATTTCTGCTAAAACCTTGTGCTCCCCATCTAATAAGGAAACAGGGTACTCAATCACCATATGGTATGACCGATAGCCTGAAGGCTTAGCGTTCATCACGTAATCACGTTCTTCCAAAATGGTAAAATCAGTCCGCTTGCGTAAGATTTCCACAACCGCATAAATATCTTCAATATACTTGGTCATAATCCGCAAACCAGCAATATCTTGCAAATCGAGGGCCAGACGGTCTTCATGCAAGTGCCGACGCACAATTTTTTCTTCAATTGACGCCTGGGACTTCACCCGACCCGTAACATACTCAACCGGCGTTGGCTGCCCGTCCTTTTGGTACTGTGCGCTGAGATAATTCAACTTCACTTTTAGCTCTGCGACGGCCTGGGTGTATGGTTCAAAAAAACTTTCCCACTCCACTACTCGGTCCTCCTTGAAACGTTGGCAATTTGCTTGCCAAGATCACTTCCTATTTTACCATAAGTTTGCTGGCCCCTTGAGATAATAAAAAACAAACAACCGGTCAGTTGTTTGTTTTCTGTTGATTATTTAAACGTTAATTAGAGCAAAATTTCTTTTTTGTTCTTGTTAGCCAATGAAGCAGCGCCAATAACACCAGCATCATTTCCCAATTCAGCCAACTTAACAACAGTTGAAGTCCGAACAGTTGGGAAGGCAAACTTTGTCCAGTTCTTTTCAACACGTTCGCGCAAGAATTCACCTGCAGCAGCAACACCACCACCGATCACGATGGCTGATGGGTTCAAGATGTTTGAAATGGAGGCAGCTGCATAACCCAAGTAGTAAGCCAACTTATCAACCGTTTCGTTAGCCAAATAGTCACCTTCTTTGGCCAAATCAAAGATAATCTTTGAAGTTACTTCTTCACCATTATCAATCATCCGGTTTAACTTTGATTCACCAGCATACTGTTCAGCAAAGTCCTGTGCCAAGTGAACAACACCGGTTGCAGAAGCGTATTGCTCCAAGCAGCCATAGTTACCGCAAGTACACAAGTAACCATTTGGCTCAACGATGATGTGGCCAACTTCACCACCAGCACCAGCAACCCCATGAATCAATTCATGGTTGGCAACCAAGCCACCACCAACACCAGTTCCCAAAGTAATGAAGGAAACATCGGCATCGTTGTTACCAGCACCCTTCCAGGCTTCACCTAAGGCAGCAACGTTGGCATCGTTATCGATGGTTAAGTCAAAACCAGTTCCAGCTTGGATTGGCTCCTTAACTGCTTGTTCTTGTGCCCAGTTCAAGTTGTAGGCACCCTGAACAGTTCCCTCTTCACGGTTAACTGTTCCAGGAGTTCCCATACCAATGCCAATCACGCGGCTCTTGTCCAATTGGTACAAGTCCAAATGATGATTAATTGATTCAATAATGTCAGGGACGATATGCTTACCGTCTTCCAAAATGTTGGTTTGAATTGACCACTTTTGTTGGACTTCACCCTCGTCAGTCAAAATCGCAAACTTAATGGTAGTTCCCCCGAGGTCAACCCCGATTAATTTATCTTTTGCCATAATTTACTGTAGCTCTGCCGCAGTGGCCTGACAGAACATTCCTCCTGTATCTTAGATTACTCAGTTATTTTAACAAAGGTTGTCCACCTTATGCAAGCGTTTACAAAAAACAACATAAGTTATTTTCCAAACAATATTATTCTGATTGTCCAATCAATCCAACTAAAGAAAAATCAGCCGACCATAGAATTTATTGTACACTACTTGCGGCTAAAAATTCCGGACCAGAATAATCCCCAGTCAGCTTTGCCTCCTGGTCATGCTCCTTGGCCAAGATAACTTTCATTTTTTGATAATCTTCTTTTGAAAGCACATCGGCTTTGTAAAGGTTATCAACTTCCAAAGCGGCCATTTCAATATCCCAGAGACGCTTGCCTAAGTGAATAAAAACGTCATAAGTTTTTAAGTACTGTAAAATATCGTAAAAATTTTTCATCAAAATTCCCCGTTTCATGCAGACCTAATTTTTGGCCTTAACAAACAGTCGGCGAAACCCACCTGACTTGCACTTGCCTGCCATTATACGCTGACAAAGCCGATTACGAAAGCCCCACCGGCCGCCTAGCAGAAATTTCAAGCGTTTTATGACCAGCCAAAAGAATTAAAAGTCCATTTTGGACCTGGTAGCCAGGATATTCCTGCTGCAAAGCCGACTGATAGAGACGAATTTGGCCAGTATATTGGTGGCGAATCTTGGTCAAGCCCTCGTTTTGCTTTGGCCCTGGCGTTTTCGCCACATAGTCTGTCTTGTAATCAAAGAGCGTAATCGTTTTTTGCTGGTCATCAATAAAGTAACCATCAATGATTCCATGAATTAAAATTGGTTCCGTTTCAGTTAAATCAGGATAGACCTGGTTAGCAGGCACCAACATTGAAAATGGATTTTCCCGGTGCAGTGTCTTTGAATGACGAGCAATTGTTTGTGCCATGTCTGTCTGTAAGAAGTCCAGAATCTGGTCCAAATCAACCAGAGTAGCCACCTGGTCCAAAACCTTGCCAGCCGTCACCAAACTAGCCAACAGTTCTTCAAGGTCGGCCAACGTGTAGGGTTGGTTAAAGTCAATCAACTGTAAAATCAGATGGGTCGCCGTCCCCACCGCAGTTGGCGCTGGCTTAACTTGACCGTCCTCTTCAAAGGCTGGTACCGGTAAGGTATCGGTCGTGAGTACATGAGCCGTCGGATCCAAGACACGCTGGTCAGGACGGTGGCTGGCACTTTCTTCGCTTGCCGACTGAGCAAACAAGTTGGGCTCGTTTTGCCTACTATTATCCTTGACAGCATTGCCTCGGGATGGTTGCTGCTTGTTCGTGGTCCTTTCTTCAAATCGCTGCCACTTTTCCGCCACCGGCTGCTGAGACGCTGCGCTATTTTCAGTCTCAGCAGAATGAGACGGCCATAGCATTTGGTGACCGGCCTGATCCAAGGTTAACTTTGCCAATTGACTTTGGTCCGGATCCTCAAAGAGACTCTTAATTTCAGAGACTGATTGATAGGCGGCTGTTTGGGTCGCTGGCCAGTTAGGATATTGGTAATTCAAACGGTCACGCAGAAGGTCGCTGTCAATTGGCTGCTTCGATGTGCCAGCATTTGCTGGTCCAGCAGCCGGTGATATGGCTGACGAGCCAGCTGATTCCACCTTCAAGGGGCCAACTTCTTCTTCTGGAATAATGGCGACTTGAATTATGCCAGTTTGTGGCGTTTGAGTTGATGGCAACCGTGGCGTTTGGACCTCGCCCAGCCACTCAGTCAGCGCTGGCACCTGCAACCGAGCCAAAGTGATCAACGTCCAATCCAAGTAAGACTTGGACCGAAGACGTAAGTCGCGACCTAAGAACTGCCCAGTTGTTGACCGCGCCTCAAGATAAAGCGCCCGTGGCCGGGCACTTTCATCTTCTTGCTTAGCAACAGTACCAACCAGATAGAGCTGCTGTTTGGCCCGAGTTAAGGCCACGTAATAAAGGCGCATCTCCTCTGACCAAGCCTGTCGTTGCAAAGCTTCCTTGACGGCATACTTTGCCATTGTCGCTACCTTAACCTTGGCATTTGGTTCCAAGTAATCAATACCAACACCGGCATCTTTTTGCACTAAGAAGTCCCCTTGCATATCGCGGGCATTCAACTCCTTTTCAAGCTCTGGCAAAATTACGATTGGAAATTCCAGCCCCTTAGAAGCATGGATGGTCATCAAGGCCACACTTTCCTCGGCTGCTTCCTGGGCGACTTCGCCCACTTCCTGGCCGTTCTTTTGAATTTCTTCAATGTATTGGATAAAGGCGTACAGCCCTGATTGACCGTTCTCTTGAAAGGCACCGGCCTTTTCATACAGGGCGTGCAAATTAGCTTGCCGCTGGTTCCCGCCGGGCAGGCCACCAACATAATCCAGCCAACCGGTATCCTGGTATATCGCCAAAACCAAGCCAACCAAATCATTTTGCCGAGCCAAAGATTGCCAGGAACCAAGCATTGTCAAGAAAGTTTGGCTGCGGTCATGATTCTGGGCATCCGCTACCACGGCGGTATAGAAATCGTGCTGGCGATCAGCCAAGCGAACTTCCGCCAAATCATTTTCATCAAAGGCAAAAATTGGTGATCGCAAAACGGCCGCAAGGGCGATATCCTGATGAGGATTATCAACAATTCGCAAGAGATCAAGGACTAAGTATACCTCCATGACCTGGTAGTAGTTTCCAACCCCATCCGACTGAACTGGGATACCAGCCTGATTTAACGTGCGCAATAATTCAACATAACCAGTCTTTGACCGCGTTAAGATCGCGATGTCGGAAAACTTGACTGGACGCATCAAACCGGCCGTTTGATCATAGACTTCCCCGGTTTGAATCAATCCCTGGATCTTTTGTGCTAAGTAGCGGTACTGACTGGCCCTTTTTTCGCTATTATCGGCTGCTACCCCCGTCTGATTTTCACCACGATCATCAGTCGCAAAGGCATTTCCCTCCAGCTTTGCCTGTTCGATGATATCCAACTGAAAGATCGCTGGCACCATTTCCGGATAGGAGGCTGCGGCAATCAATTTAGCAGAATCCTGGTATGGAATATCACCCAGCTCTTCATCCATCAATTGGGTGAAAATCTGGTTAATCACCGTCGTCACGTTATTTTCTGATCGAAAGTTTTCAGCCAATTCAATTCGTTCATCTGGGCTGTCCTTCCTGGCAAAGTCAAAGTATTTACCGGTAAAGAGCGACGGATCTGCCTGACGGAAACCGTAAATGCTCTGCTTGACATCCCCGACCATGTACATATTTTCACCGTTTGACAAGCTTTTCAAGAAGCTTTCCTGGAGTCGGTTAATATCCTGGTATTCATCAACCAGGATTTCTTGAAATTGGCTTTGCACCAAGTTCAACACATCTTCTTGCTGTAAAATCAGCAAGGACAACTGTTCGGCATCTGAAAAGTCCAGCAAGTTTTCCTCCCGCTTCTTAGCAGCAAAAGCAGTCAAAAACGTCTGCGTCACCGTCACCAGCGTTCTCACTAACCGGTCACCGGCCACATTGACCTGTTGCCACTGATTTTCTGTCAAAGCAAAAATAGTTTGGTTCAGGTTAATAACTGCGCCAACACGACCAGATTTAGCAAAAAAGGTGCTAAAGCCAGCTCTAGCTTCATCCAACAGTGCTGCTAAGTCAGGATCCTCCTTAAAGACCTTGGCCGTCTTCGCTTGTGGAATTTTGCCCCATTCGGCTGCAATCAACCCCCGTAGAGTATCAAAGGATTGGTGTTCGGTTAACGCCTGTTGAATTTGATGGACCCTATCCAAGGTATTCTGGACAAAATTGGCTGTCTTGTCTAACTCGCTAATACCCTCGATGTCTTGCAAGATTCCAGTAAAAACCTGGTCCGCCTGGTTAAAAGTTGCCAAAATTTTTGGTGCTAACAACTTTTGAAAGTTGTTCTGGTCAACTAGCGCTGGCCTTGAAGCAGCCACTGATTCTGAATCTGTCTCAGTCTCCAAGGCTAACTTCGTCTGTAAACTACCGCTGTTAGTGGCTTTCATCGAGGCCGGCTGACTCTGCAACTCACCGTTGTCAGGGTCACCCGCCAAAGAGGCCAGCCACTTTGAACCGTCCGGCCGGGCTAAGGCAAAATCAGCCAGTTTTAAGACTTTTTCTTTGAGGTTCTGATCCTGATTTGGATTAGCAAAATTATTGACTAAGGCCAAAAAAGCTTCATGGTCAGGATGGCCTTGGTCATAAAAATCAGCAAAGACCGTCCCAATCACCCGGTCCTTTAGCAGGTTCAGCTCCGCCTGATCGGCTAAGAGCCGGTAACTAGGATCGAGACCAATTTTATAGTAGTACGTATCGATGAGTTTCAGCGCAAAGGAGTCGATAGTCGAGACATTCGCAACGGGTAAAAGTGCCAACTGATCCAGCAAAAAACGTTTTTGCTGGTCATCTGTCACCTGGCCAATTTGTTGCGTAAGCGCTACTTCTAACCGTTCCTTCATTTCCGCAGCAGCCGCGTTGGTAAAGGTCACGATTAAAAATTCATCAACACTGGCACCGGCTAAAATTTTTTGAACTAAGCGTTCAATCAGGACCGTTGTCTTACCAGAACCAGCCGAGGCCGCCACTAGGATATTGTGGCCGCTATGGCTAATTGCCTTGGCCTGATTTTCGGTGTATCGTCTAGCCATTTTCACCATCCTCTTCTGTTTGTAACTGTTTGATAACTGCTTGCTTCCGACCGGTATACTTTGGCACCTGGTAATGGTCCCCCAAGACCTTATCAAAGCGCATGATGTCCTGATAGGCGGAATATTGTAGGGCGCTTTCAACCGGTCGAATTGGAAATTGCCCGGCCTGAATCTTTGCGGCCGCTTCTTGCAAAAGTTCTCGGTTTTTCTTAGCTAATAGGGCGAAATCAGCAGCGGCAATCGTTTCCGATGTGGCCGTTGGCTGGCCATCCTTTGACATCGTTAACTGATAGTAGCGCGCCTTTTCCTTTGGCGCCAGTCGTTCCAATTCGTCTAGGTAATCAGGATTATCCAAGGCCAAGCCCCGGTACTGAAAGCTTTGACTAGTGGCTTTACCAGCCAACAATTCATCCACATCACCGCGGAATTTAGCCAGTGGAATCACCTCTTGCTGGATTGGGGCAAAGAAAGCCCCGCCAACGTTTTGAATGCCCAACTGCTTGGCGTTTTCCTGAACAGCCTGCCAGTAAGTCAGCAATTGTAGCTGCAGGCCATTGGCTGCGTCACGATAACTAAAAGTTTTTTTGGATGTCTTGTAATCAACCAAAGTGGCAAAGTTCCCATCTGGATCTTGTCGGTCTAATCGATCAATCTTACCACGGACGATGACCTCCCGGTCCCCCTCACCTAAACTCAAGGCCATCAAATCACCCTGAGGAAAGCCGAAGAGCGTTTCAACCCTGTCTGGGACAGACTGGTTGGTTTGAGCTGCCTGCGTTAACTGCTTGAGCAATTCCTGGGCAACCTGGTCCAAATACTTGGCCACTGTCTTACCTTGCCCATCCTCATTTAACTCAGCAAATGGCGGTTCCTGGACTAGCCGCTCTAATTCACCTTGAACAACTGCCTTAATATCTGCTGGTGTCAGGTCGCGGAGACTTTCCTTCTTTTCAATCAGGTTGAAAATTGCCTTTTCAAAGAGGTCATGATAAATAATCCCCGTCGAAGCAGCATCTAGCTCGGCACTTGGCCGTTCCTGCAAGTGCAACCCATATTTCAAAAAGTATTCATAGGGATTTTGATAAAAGGCTTCAATTTGTGAAATTGAAACCCGCAGCGGCCGCTGAAATAACTCCTTGGCCAAAGCAGGGGTCAAAATCCGGGCCTGATTTTGGTAGTGGCGACTCGACAAAACCTTGTCAACCTGGCCGCCTAAGCCAGCATCTGCCAAAGTATCTCGGACAATTTGAAAATCAGTTTCCTGGCCGACAATATCAGTCATCTTAGCCAATTGCGAAAGCGTCGCTGCTGGTGTACCCAAGTAATGCGCCGTTAAATCAGCCAAATTCTTGGCCTGCCCTGCTACAGGCTGCACTGGTACCAAAAAGAAATTTAGCAGGCGACTATAGTAAGGCGACATCTCATTTTTCTGACCTTCCTGATTTAACAGTGGGTAGGACAAAACGACCTTTGACGAAGCGGTCTGCAGCGCTCCATAGAAAACCAAGTTTTCTTCGGCCATCTGGGCTGCAGCGGTTTGTCGCAAATAACGTGGTGTTTCTTGTTCGGCCAATGCCGGCTGGACGAGCAGACGGTCTTGATCCGTCAAAACGGTCTTATTCTTAACCTGTGCCGGCAAAGCCGACCGGGTCCCTCCAATAAAGTACAAAATTCGGTACTTTTGACTCTGCACGATTCCAGCCTCTGAAATGGTTAACTGGTCTAACTGGTTAGGAATCCCGGTAAACTTCCCTCCGGAAAATCCTGATTGTAGTGATGCCAAAAAGACCTGGCGGTCAAAGACTTGCTCACCGGAGACCTGGAGCACTTGGTCCAAAATATTGATAAAGAGCTGCCAAACTTCCATGACCTGTTGTGCCTTAACCAAGTCACCAGCTGCCACCAAAGCATCCCGATGGTTAATAATCGCCTTTTTAACCTGAAATTGATCAAGGTAAGTCATCAAAAAACGGGCCCCAGCGCTTAACGTTTTCGCTCGCTTTAATCCTTGGTGCATGGCATCGAGAGCTTCCACCACGAAACCCTTCAACAAGTTCAGGCGGTGGTTAACCCGTTGATCTTGGTCAAAGCCAGGGCGATCGGGCTCACCGTTATCCTCAAATAAAATAAACTGTGCCTGTCGGTCATGCCATTTTCGTGCAGAGGGACGATGGCCAGCCAAATAATTATCAAGGTAGGCCACGGTTTCAAAATAAATGTCATCACTAATCAACTGGCCGTCTTGACTGGGACGCAAGAAACCAGTTTTCAAAATTGTGAGAATATTTTCCGGATAAAAGGCCTGATTGGCAGGACCAAGCAACTTCGTCACCAATTCAACCAAGGGATGGTTTCCCATCTTAATGTCATTATCTAAGAAATACGCCAGGTCAAATTGGTTCATCACTGCCGGTAAATGCTTGCTATAAGGGCCCAAGTCGCGGGCTAAAACCAAAATATCCCGTAAACGAAGGTCGGGCTGTTCCTGTAAATCTTGACGAATCCGCCGAGCCACCTCTTCTAATTCCGTCACAGTATTATCCGCCACAAAGGCTTGTAAATCAGGTTCAACCTGTTTTTCTTCAGGCTCTTGATAGGAGCCTAACTTAGCCCAAACCGGTAATAGGATTTCCTTCGTAGTTTTTCTTGTTTTGTTTTCTGATACCGACTGAGTTGCAGCCTGCTTTTCAGCAGGCTCGACAGGGTGATCGGCCACCAAGTCAAAAGACTGCCTTTGCCGGCCATCCAAAACCGTGATATCAATTTCCTTGTGCTTGGCGCGTTTAATAATGGTCAAAGCTGTTGTCAGTGGTTTGGCATAAACATCCCCAGACTCAAACGTGGTCAACTGGTCTTTGTCACCCAAGATAGCCAAGGTCAAATCAGTTTTTTCAATCAAAAAATGAATCACGGACCATTCACCAGCCGTAAAACCGGTAAACCCTTCAAGATAGATGACAGTATTACTTAAGTCCAAGTTCTCGCTTTGCTCAACAAAATAAGGTAGGGCTTCTTGGGCCAACAAATAGCGCTCCGCCAAGGCCTCGTTGAAGGCATCTGCTACAATTGCCAAATCGCGGAGCTTCTGGTTCAAGTTTTTTGTCTGCAAGGGATTCGTTTGCCCACTTTTCTGGACCTGGTCCAAGATAGCCAGCAAATCCTGAGGACTGATTTCTGCGCCACGTAATTCAGCTAACTGACTAACCAAATTTTGCACAAAACCTTTCTTGGCTTGCATTCGGGCAAAGGTTGGCAAGAGGCTGGCATTCTCTTTTAAAATTTGAGAAACCAGCACAAAAAGACCCGCCTCTCCCAGTACTGGTGGCTGGACCTTCCCTTCAGCCTGTAAAAAACGCCAAGCTAACCGGGTTAACGAGTAAACCTGAACCTGAGATTGTGCAAAAACTTGGTCTGCCGAATAGCCCTGAGCCCGAGCCAACCGTTTTAAGACGTCAACTTCCGCATCAAACTTCACATGATTAGGCACCACGTAATAAATATCACGCCGGTCCTGGTGGACCAGCTGGTTGTGAATTTGTTCAACCAGTTGTTGCCGGCTGTCTACCTCACCCGGTGTCAATAGAATCGTAACCGCCATGTTATCCCCTAATCTATTTTAGTTATGTTTATTATACAAAAAAAGAACACGCTTCCGTGTTCTTCTAACTTAGTCAACGACGATCTTTTAACCGCTGTTGCATCAAATATTGGTAACGAGAATACCAAACATCGACGTACCCTTGCGAAAATGGTCCTTTTTCGTTATTAATCCAGTCAACCAAAATTTTAACGTGTGCCTTTAAAATTTGATCAACCTCTTTAGGGTAATGCCATTGTTTACTATGGGCCGCATACTCATCCGCATCTAAGAGATGTTTTTCCCCATCTGGGAAAACCTTAACGTCCAAATCATAATCAATATACTTGAGCGCTTCTTTATCCAAAGTGTATGGTGAGGCTAAGTTACAGTAGTAAGATATCCCGTTATCGCGAATCATCGCGACGATGTTAAACCAGTACTTCTTATGGAAGTACAAGATAGCCGGTTCGCGAGTTACCCAGCGCCGACCATTATCTTCTGTCACCAAAGTATGGTCATTTAGACCAATAATGGCATTCTCACTGGTTTTCAACACCATCGTGTCACGCCAGGTTCGATGCAGCGAGCCGTCATGCTTATAGCTTTTGATCGTGATGACATCCCCTTCGCGCGGTCCGCGACTTGGCTTATCAACAATCATGCTCGTCCCACTTTTCTGACAAAAATTCCTTTTCAATTATACCATAATTTTAAAATTAGTTGGCTAATATGGTCAATTTTTTCTAAGAAAAGGATGCACGTACCTTGTTATTCCTCTTCAAAATCAATTGTTTCCAGAGCCTGCTCAATTACCTCACCGCGATAACCCTTGGCATACAGACCCTGCTTCACCTTATAAAATCGCTCTCGAGCAGCAAGGCGCTGATGATGGCGAGCCAGCTTTTCTGCCTGCTTGTTGGCATTTTCTTGCTCATCGTCTGCATCATTTGCAATATCTAAATCATTGATCACCTGATTAGCCAAATCATAGGCAAAACCTTTTTGCACCAAAGCTTGCGCAACTTTTTGTTGACGAACTACTGTCGAATCCCGTCGATGGGTACGCGCTAATTTTTCTGCCATCTTTGTTGCAACTAAAACTTGGTCTTCTTCTGCAAAGTCTAAGATAGCGTTTTCGATAATGTCTTCTTGGACACCGGCCTGCTTCAAATCCTGCGCAATCCCCCTTGGTCCCTTAGGATTGAAGACTTGTTTCGTGGCGACATAATGCTTAGCATAAACCGTATCGTCTAATAGTCCCTGCTGGCCCAAGTGGCTGATGACTTGGTCGATGACACCAGCTTCGACCTTCTTTTGCCTCAGCCGATCTTTAACCTGGCGAGCAGTCCGCAAGGCAGGACTTAAATAGTTCAACGCAATTTTGAGACCCTGGTCAACCTTTTCCGCTTTCTTTAGTTCGTCAATCATAGCATCATTAAGTTGACGGCCCTTCAAAAGACCAAACTTTGCCAAAACATTTTCGGACAGACCAAAGGCAAACTGCCCATCTAATTCGATATTATAGCGGCCATTTCGCTTTTGTGTAGCAATTTTCGTGATTGTTTTCATAGGTCTATTTTACGAAGCTTTGCCTAAAAATACTAGTCATGCAAGACCAGCAGCGACAAGCAATCGCTGTTCAAATTAGACTCACAGCAACGCTTTTCAACTGATTTTCATTAGAAAATATTTAAATTAATTAGAATCAATCTTATTTATAGCATTTCAAGCAAAAGAGAGGTACAATGAAAAAAGTAAAATTAGGAAATGAGGAATTGCTACAATGCCAATTAATCCGAAAGTCGCCCAAGATGTCTGGAAAGACATCGGGCAAAGCGTCCAGTTTACCGTATTGAAATTTAAAGATTTGCCACAAAGCGACCTGCATGATGCCATCGTCGATTTTGCGGACCGCTCACAAGCCATCATCCGCTCCTTACGAATTCGCGATGGCCAAAACGACGGTTCCCCTTCAACGTTGAAGGTTGCCATCGGCTTCTCCAGTCACGCTTGGGAACTACTTTTCCCAAAGTCTGCCAAGCCAAAGGAACTTGAAACCTTTACCGGTATGAAGGGACCAAAATATAGCATGCCTGCCACCGAAGGTGACCTTTTCTTCCATATTCGTGCCAATAACCAAGCCATTGTCGTCGAAGCTCAAACCCAATTTATGAAGTTCTTGAAAGACTTTACTGAGGTTGTTGATTCGACCCAGGGTTTCCGCTATTTCGAAGGTCGTGCTATTATTGGTTTCATTGATGGAACCGAAGCACCGGCACCGGAAGATTCTGCCGACTATGCCCTGATTGGTGATGAAGACGCTGCTTTTGAAAATGGCTCATACGCCTTTGCGCAAAAATGGCGTCACAACATGGACTTCTGGAATAAAATGAAGACCGAGCACCAGGAAAAGGCTGTTGGGCGCGAAAAGTTTTCTGATTTGGAATTGGAAGACGACCAGAAGTACGAAAATGCCCATAACGTCACTTCTAAGTACGAACCAAATGGCGTAGAACAGAAAATCATTCGCATGAACGTCCCTTATTCTGACCCTGCTACCGGCAATACCGGCACCTATTTCATGGGCTACGCCCGTCATTGGGAAGTAACGAAGGGCATGTTGAAAAACATGGTTGATAAGTCCGACTTCCTATTGACCTTCTCAGAACTTTTGTCAGGTCAACTGTTTTTCATCCCATCCCGCGATACATTATCACAAATTGCTGACGATGATTTTGACTAAAAAATTAAAATAAACTGTTCAACCCAGTTTGGCAAGCAAAAAGCCACAAAAGATAATTCTTTTGTGGCTTTTTTGATTTTACGTCAGCAGCCATTTTAATACCAACAAAAAAGCAACTAAGGACCAACCTTTTATCGGAACTTAATTGCTAAAAGCCACTTAGCTGGCAATTTTAATTTGTGGAGTTTTAAATTCGACGAATTTTCTTGCAGCAGTTATTATCAATCACTCAACAAGCAGTGCAACACTTCCTTAATTCTTTTCTTTCTTGTTTACCAAGAAAGAAACTACTGTTGCTAGACCGGAAACTATCATCAAGAAAATCCCCCCGAAGGATTGAGTCTGCTTTCCAGTTAATGGTAATATTGGCAACTGGTCAGCATCATCAGCTGTCGTATTCGAACTGGAGTGATTAGTTACTGTTTTCTTTGCAGTTTGATGATTCTCTGGCAAGACCTCCGTGTTCGAATTGTTGGCAGTTGAACCGTTGATGTTTGAACCAGAATGACTCGAATTTGGTGCGTCCTTGGTATAGGTCACCGTGTAAGCTAAGTTTTGCGCTGTCGCTGTTACTGTTCGACTAGCAATTTCACTCTGATCTGTGCTGTACCCCTGAATCATTGGACTCGATACTGCGGCAAAACTTTGGTTGGGTAACCATGTGCCATAGTTCTTCAAACCAGTTACTATATCAGTGGTAAATGGCCGCTTAAAGGTGACCGTTTGGGTCACTGATTTTGCAGCTTAACTGCGGTCTGAATACTGATAGTGAATTGTTTCTTGAACATCCCAATTATCAGTCGAGTCTTGCAATTCATCCTGAGTATTACCAAAGATATAAATATCAGCAGCGGCCGTACCCGAGTTAAAACGTTTCTAGTACTGGCTAGTTGTCAACTATTGCCCTTTAGACTGTGCAGCCATTCCACCATCCCAAGCTGAAACGGCAATAATAAATTGAAAACCACTACCAATCTCAGCATTCGTATCAAAATGCTGTTGGGGTAAAACAACGGCACTCGATCAAAGTCATTTCCCATTGAAGTAAACATATTTACTATACTAGTAACATCATCTGTATCAAAGTTAGCAATGTTTAAATCCGTTAACCCAGTTGTTTTTCCAAACATGCTTTCCATGTTCGTCACATTTTTAGTAATAAAGTTTGATAAGTCGAGGGATTTCAATGTCACATCATTATAGAACATCCTCTCCATTGTCGTTACATTTTCTGTGTTAAAGCTACTGATATTCAGTGACTCTAGGGCAGGAACATATTCGACATATCATTGACCTTGCTGGTATCAAAATTAGATAAATCTAAGGAAGTCAGCTTTGATATGCCATAAAACATACCGGCCATGTTCGTAACGTTTTGAGTATCAAAATTTTCAAGTTGATCAATACTCTCTAAGTGCGATCCAGTCCCCTCAAGGGTCGAAAAGAGATAACTAGAATCAGCTACTGCAGCGACTTTTTGAGCGAAAACAATATGTTCCACTTCCACTGGAATATTGTGTCCATAAAAAAGTGAACCACCTGCCAAAGTCCCTGCGCCATCAAAAGTCAACGTCTTCGTTGACGTATCATAAGGCCAGTGGGCAGAGCCATCATAGCCACTGACACTCACATCAGCAGCACTTACCGGCTGTGTTCCAAATAATAAAAAGGAATGTTCATTTTGTAAAGTAATATTTACACCGAGCAACGTAAATGAAAGTAGAGATATAACAACCCAATTTTTCTTAACTTTATGCAAAACTTTTCGTTCATTTTTTCATCTAAATTATTTAACATTCGTTTCATAAATTGCTCCCTCCGTTAATTATCGTAATACTTTCAAAATGAAAAATTCCATATAAAATGTCTGAAAAAAATATTTATAATCAAATTATTTCAATAAAAAAATCGGTATATTAAATATACCGATTTTATTCAAGTAACATAAATCAACAATTGCAATAAAAAACTGCTGCCAGTCTAAAAAAATATCGGCATAGCAATTTTAAAACATTCTGGGAAACTATCAACACTTAACGCTGAGAGCTTTACCACCTATCACCAGCAATGCTGTTAACCTACTTGTTCCTTTTTTTAAAACTCTAACAGAAACTGTTCAAATAAAAAGAGTGGATCAACCGTTTCGGACTTCATCTTAATTTCCATCTGCATAATATTTAAGAATCCGGCTCGAACCTGCCCCAACCGATAATGACTTAATGATTGCCGTGCCAACTTTACCCGATAAGGATGCACTTTCAAAGTAGCTCCTAACGACTGGTCGCTTCCGGTTGAACCAGCAACCTGTAATAACAGACGAAATTGGCCAAGCAGAAGAGCATTTAACCGTAACGGTGCTTCACCATTTTTGATGAGGTCATGGTACAGATGCAGGGCTTCGGCTTTTTTCTGTTTCAAAACCAAATCGGCCAAGTCAAAAGCCTGCGCTGTTGACTCCTTCGAAACTAGTCCTGTTACCCCTGTTAAATCAATCGTTTTTGTTTGACTAGCGTAGGCCAAGAGTTTGGGCAATTCAGCCAAGACTTGCGAGTAAGAGGCCTGAGTCCTCAACAGTAACTCTGCCTCAGCCTCTTGGTTGATTTCAACCCGTCGCTGACCTAAGAACTGGTGCAGAGCCTGGCGGGTTTGGCGTTCATCCAATGCTGGCAAATCAAGCAGCTCAGCCCGACTCAAAACGAACTTGGTCACCTTTTTGCGTTTGTCTAAAGAGGCCTCATTGGCAAACAAAACCAAGAGGTTTCCAGGCACTGGTTGGGCCAGTGCTTCTTGCAAAGCCTTTTCTTGATTGGCCGTCAATTTCGATCCAGCCGTTAAAAAGGACGGATTTTCAACCAAAACTAAGCGGTGATCGCCGAAAAAAGGAGCACTTAAATAATCATCAAGAATTGGGTCCAGGCCCACTTCAGCGAAATCATAAATCGATTGGTTCATTTCTTGCTCGGCCGGATCAATAATCGAAGCAAATAATCGGTGGGCTTTTTGAATTAGCGCGGGCTCGTTACCGGTCACCAAGTACAGGTTTGGTAATGTCCCCTGTTCAATCTGTTGTTTTACTGTTTGTAAGGTCATTGGTGCTTTTTACCTGGAAATGTCCTTTTTTGTGATTTTCATATACATATCTTAGCATACCTTGACGTCTGGTATCATAGACAATCATTTTTTGTCTAGCAGCAATTTCTAGAACCTCCTGATTTGGATGGCCATAACGGTTCTTTCGACCAGCAGTAAATAAGACCAGCGGACCAATCCGACCACCCAGGACAATGGAATCTTCATTTTCCCCACTTCCCGGTCGAAACGGGTGCAAAATCCGCAATGGCAAGTTAGCTGGTTGTACCTGATCAGTCACTGAAATAACCTTGGTTCATCCCAAATAAGGCTGAACCTTTTTTCAAAAAAGCTGGCTGCTCCGTCATCCCGGCTGGTAATAAAACTTGGTCAACTTGAAACATCGTCAAAATCACTCGAGAATCGCCAAGGTGGTCCTGATCCTGGTGAGACAACGATAACGTATTGATGCGGCTAATTCCACCAGTAATAACTGCACGAATAAAAATTGGCGGACAGGCCGTCAGCCAATAGAAGGAAATCAAACAAAGAACCATCATGGCCAAAGTAATCTCCTGATAAAGGCCGGCCAAACGCCCCAGCCAACGAATGACAGCCATTAAAAAAGCGACATGGAAGCCTGATAGTGAAAAGAGATGAATCAAGCCTAATTCCTGAATTTTAGGGTTATCATCATACAAAGTCTGATCCTTTGAACCGAGTAAGTGTGACAAGGCATAGTTACTTACAGGGTTAGGCAGTGCCTTAGCACGATCTGACAAAATTGCGTGCCAATAGTGAAATTGAGCATTCAGTCGGTCAAACCAACTAGCTGTAGGATTTAACCGTAAGTCTACTTCTTGCAAGCGAACTTGATGAGTGATTCTCTTTGTTTTAGCAAAATCTTTAAAATCAAATTGATAAAATTAGTCGCCGGCATAATTGGCGTAAAATCTCCCCGACCATGTAACAGAGTCGGTCAGGCCATCGACCGAAATCGTTTTAAATTTTCCGGGTTATGTGCCTGGTAGTAATAATAGACACGATCACCAGAACTTTTTAAGCGGCCAATGTCAGCAACACGCCCCTCAGAATTAGTAGTTTGTTCTTCTGGATAAGCTAGTATCGCAAATGACTGTCCTTTTTTATCGGGGAGATTAGCCTGACGATCTAATGTTTTTTGATCGATCAAAAAATACAATAAAAAAGCCAATGACAAGACAAACACGATCAAAAAGTCCCTGCCACGCACTGTGAAAAGAGCAAGCAAAGTAAACAATAATGCCAAGCAGATGGTCAACAAATTCGACCGGTAAACAAATAGTGACAAAGCGCCCACCAGCCAAGCAGCTTTCAACGTTGCCTGCAGCCTCATTAAACTGTTACCTGATTTTTCAATTGCTCAAAGCGTTTAGGACCAATGCCACCGACTTCTTTCAAATCCTCAACCGACTGAAAACGGTGTTTTTCTTCATGAAAATCCACAATCTGCTCGCCTTCTTGGGACCAATGCCAGCCAAAGTCTCTAACTCCTTGGCACTAGCGGTGTTTAAATTCACGAGTGTTCCCCCACTATTTCCTGAAGAACCCGCCGTTACGTCTGCTCGAACACCGCTAGCATTAGCAACTCCATTAGAGCCATTGCCCCCTAGCTGATTGGGCCCTTCTTCGCCAACTTGTTCAATATAAAGCGCCTGGCCATCGACCAATAATTGGGCTAAATTAATACGATTACGGTCGGCTTGATCCGTTAAGCCACCAGCCTGTTGGATAGCGTCTTGAAGACGACTCCCCGTTGGCAAGTCGACCACTCCCTGGTGGTTAACCGCACCCTTGAGATCAACCATCACGCGACCATTAGCAGTGATTTTTCCCTTTTCATTCTTATTCACTATCTTTTCTTGTTTTTCATTTACCGCAGAGGATAGCCTGGGAACGGAGCTATTTTGCTTGACTTCCCGCTCGGCCCCCAAGAGGTTCAATCGAAAAAACACAACAATTACTGCCAATAAACCCAAACCAGCCACAATCAAATAGCGCCAGTAATCAATCAAACTTTCCATCATCCAAGTCAATAATTTTTTTGTACGTCATCTGCTCGACCTCCTGGCAATTAGACGAGGCGCAAACAAAAAGACAACCCACTTTTTAGTACGAATAGCCAATTTTTTTGGATAAGTACCAACGAGCTGTTGTCTGTTAATTATTGAAAATGTTTTTGTAATGCGGTTACCACCACTGCTGGAACGAAAGCATCCAGCTTATCAGCACCAAATTTGGCAATTTCTTTCACCATCGATGATGAGACATTCTGATTTTCCGGTTTTGCCAAGAGCAAGACTGTCTCAACACTAGCCAAGACAGAATTGACTTCCGCAATATCACGTTCGTACTCAAAATCCTTGGCATTCCGGAGACCACGGACTAAGTATCTCGCACCAATTTCGCTCATATAGTCAACAGTCAAGCCGTCGACTTGGCCAACCTGAACGTTTGGTAAATCGGCTACGGCCTCTCCCACCAACTCCAAGCGTTCAGCCGGTGTGAACAACCCTGTCTTATTCGTATTAATTCCCACAGCCACAACAACTTCATCAAAAATTTCAGAAGCGCGTTGAATAATATCCAAGTGGCCGTTGGTCAACGGGTCAAAAGACCCTGGAAAGACTGCTTTTTTCATTTTCCCACTCACTTTTTTCTTGAGATTCGTACCGATAAAGGCTCACTCGAGTAATCCCATAATCCTTTTGCTTCAATAAAATTAAGTTAGGACCTGTCTTTGGTAAATCAGCAACTTGGTCGGATTCAATCATGATAATGGCCCCGGTTGCAAGCAATCCACCATCTTCCATTGCCGTCAAATCAGCCTTTAGCTTTTCCTGAGCATACGGTGGATCCAGTAGAATCAAATCAAAAGACCTTCCTTGGCCAGCTAAACGACTTAACGCAGCAGTGGCTGGGACCTTCAAGACCGTAAAGGCCTCTCCAGCATGTGTTTTATCAATATTTTTCTCGATGACTTCGATGGCTGCTCGCTGGCGGTCTACTAATACTGCATGGTCCATCCCCCGTGAAACTGCTTCGATACCTAGACCACCCGTCCCAGCATACAAGTCCAGCACCTGTCCACCATTGATATAAGGCATCAACATCGAAAAAATAGCTTCCTTAATTTTATCCGTTGTTGGCCGTGTTTCCCGTCCCTTGACGGCATCCAAGCGCAGACCACCAAACCTTCCTGCAATCACACGCATTAGGACTTTCCTCCCTTTTTAGCCGTTTCTTGATTCTGTTGCACAGTTTGGCCACCCTGCTGTTCATGAGCCTGGCGACCGTTTTTTTTCCCTTGCTGATTTTGGGCTTGGCCAGCTGCCGCTGTTTTAGTTTCCCGGTCTTTTCCCTGATTGTTTGCCTTCACTTTTTTTGCGTCTGGTTGATCCTTTCCAGTATCTTCTTGGGTCTGATCGTAAGCTTCAAAGAAAACATCATCATGGACATCACCCAAATCAGGATCAATATCGGGCCGAGGTGAAACTTTGACTGTCTTAACAAACCGATACTGGTTCAGCTTATCAATAGTTTTTTCAACATCAACTTCATCCAGATAAAGTTCAACATAGCCCATTCTCTTAGAAATGTAGCTAATGTCACCGAATTTTTTTAATTGTTCAATATGCTTCAAACCGCGTAAAAAAACATACACGGATCGGCGTTCTTTCATGGTAAACATCTTAACGTTTTAATTCCCTTCGTGCCGCATAATCTTGCGGATTTGGTTGGATTAGTTCCTTGTCCTTGGCCGAGACGTTCAAGGCAATGCCAATAGCTGCCGAGAAAAAGACAAAGGATGAACCACCACCTGAGATAAAGGGGAACACAACCCCAGTAATGGGCAATAATCCCAAGACGCCGCCCAAGTTAACAAAGGACTGCATTAATAAGAGACTAGCAAGCCCATACAAGAAGAGACGATTATACTGCCCCTTTTGCTTGATTCCTAAATAGACTAAACGACCGATTAACATTAATACCATCAACAAAACTAAACAGATTGCCAAGGCTCCCAATTCTTCTGCTGCAACAGCCATAATAAAATCAGTGTTAGATTCTGGCAGGTAAGGCTTCAGCAATGAATTTCCTAGTCCGACGCCAAACAAACCACCATGCGAAATTGCGTAGTAAGAGTACAATAGTTGCCGACTCTGGTCAACGTTATGCCAAGGATTGACAAAGTTTGTCAAACGCCTGATGGCATAAGAAGACGAATTTCCCAGATGGAATAAGCCGATAATGTCCGGCAAAAAAACCAAGACAATAAAGAATAGAAGTAACCAAATGGCGCAAGCCCGAGATGACATTCCCGCTGACATCATCATCATTAACAAGACTGCTAAAGTAATAAATAGGTTACCCAAATCGGGCATTAAAAGGTTCATCGATAACATTACGACTGGTAAAAAGAGCTTTTGTAACATACCAGGAGCGGTCCATTGGCGAATCTGACGCCTGAGACCTGCTCGTGGCAACCAGGGCTTTTTATCGAACCAATGGGCAAAATACAAAATCAGCACAATCTTTGATAGTTCAACTGGTTGCAAGGTCACCGGTCCCAGGTTAATCCACCCATGAGCCCCGTTAATAGCCGGTGCTAAACGTGCGACAATCAGTAAACCGGTGGTTCCAACCATTAAAAAATTGAGCACGCTTTGCGATCGCAAAATAGAGCGATTCAATCGGAAAGTAACAAAGGCAATTGACCAACCCACAATCACAAATATCGCCTGCTTTGAAAAAGACATAATGGGTGATAAATAAGCATTTTGGGTCGCCGAAAAGACCATCACAATCCCGATGGCCGATAACACGGCATAAGGCACCGCAATCCAGTAATCCAAACGTTCTAGCTTTTTAAACATTACCGCTCCAAAATATCTTGATAAACACTTTCATCCAAGGACTTTGCAATCGCTACCACTAAGGCCTGAGCCGCTTCAAAGTCAGGGATTGACCAAACCGTTTCATGAGTATGAATATAACGAGATGCTACACCCAAAGCAACAGCAGGAAGACCGAAGCCTTGACCTTGGACGCCACCAGCATCAGTGCCACCCTTTGAAACAAAGTATTGGTAAGGAATATGATTATCCTCTGCTGTTTGTAGAATAAATTCCTTTAAGCGAGGTGACGTGACAACTGTCGGATCAAAAACGCGAATCAGCGTTCCCTGATCCATGACTCCTTGACGACCAATCGTGCCATCAACATCATTTGCTGCCGAAGAATCCACTGCAAAGAAAACATCTGGCTTCAACTGGTTAACAGCAGGCTTAGATCCGCGGAGACCAACTTCTTCTTGAACATTTGCCCCAGCAATCAAAGTATTTGGCGTTTTCACTCTTTGCAATTCTTCTAGAGCAGATAAAATTGTTACCATACCAAAGCGGTTATCATAGGCCTTGGAAACCGCCCGGTTAGGGTTAGCAAGACGGACTGTCTTGGTGGCTGGCACAATAAAGTCTCCTGGACGAACGCCAAAAGTCTGGGCCTGGTCAGCAGATTCAAAACCAGCGTCAAAAAGAATATCATCAATCGTCAATTTTCCTTGACCACCCGCCTGACCACGCAACAAGTGTGGCGAAACAGAAGATGATACCACTGGATATTGGCCATCTTTGGTAAAGAGTATAAAGCGGTGAGCAGAAACAGTCATGGGGTTCCAACCACCCAAGGCAACCACTTGCAAAGCCCCGGTTGGTAGAATGCCAGAGACCATAAAGCCAACTTCATCCATGTGAGCAGCAAACATCACACGGGGACCATTGGACTGTTGGTTTTTCACACCAAAAACACCACCAAGCTTGTTTTGGTAAACCTCATCAACTAAAGGCGTTAAGTCCTGTTTGAATGCTTGACGAACCTGATTTTCCTGACCAGATGTTCCCTGCAATTCCGTATATTTGACGAGTTGCTCCCAAGTATGTTGATCCATAACGCCCTCCTCAAGGTTTTTAATATAAAAGTTACTTTATTATAGCTTAGTTGAGGGGGACTGGCAAAGTTTCAGCTTCGTTGAAAAAGATTAAGTCTCCTTGGCAGATAACTTTTGAAAAGACAATCAAAAATCCCCGATAAGGACTTTATCGAGGATTTATATTTATAATAAGCAAAATTATCAACGCTTCTGCTTTTTCAAAATCAACGTCTGGCTGGTCAAAAACACAGCAATGGCAGCCAAAATGAAAACCTGAAAGTGACTAGCTACAAAGCGAACAGTCTTTGGTAAGGCAACCTTGGCAACCGGTGTGCCGCAATTTCCGCTGGTGCAAAAGCAGGTACATCTGTGCTGGCTTGCGATTTTCATGGTTGGCTGGTGGCTGCTGGTTGTGTCTTTTTGTCTACTGGCGTAGAGACTGTTATGCCAGTTTCTGGAGTTAAATTTGGCGTACTTGGTTTTGACGGCGTGCTTGGTCCAAGAGAAGCATTCCCACCACCATCAATCTTTTCAACCATCACGGTCTTAGATTGTGTTTACAAGTTATCACCAATCAAATTAACGGTATTTCCGTGCGAACTAGCTTGGGCACCTGATTTCAAACGGGTCTCGTAAGTTAATACATAGGTTTGATTAATATCTCCAAAATCAATATGGAACTTAGAATCAGAAGCCAGCGTTAATCTAGACAAATCAACCAGCAACGCCCCATCATCAGATGAGTCAACCGTCGAACCAAAACCATTCGGCACAAAGGTTGAATGACCATCCAACTGGTCAACAACTACCGCATTTTGAATGTTTTGCTTACGATAGTTAATTCGAACCTTCCAATGCAACAGTGTTGGATCCTTCAAATCAAACCAGCCAAATTTTGATAGAACTTCGGTTTTGTCAGGAGCACTCCCCTGATTGATGTGAATATCGGTGCTAGCACCGGGAACAACGCTGTGGTCCAGTTGCCAATTAATGGTTTTTTTCGTATTCAAAGAAACTTTAGACAAATCCCAGTTAAAATTAATTTCGAAATAGCCAGATAAGGCACGACTAACATTGGCAGCAGCACCATCGCTGGTGAAATGGACAGTAATTTCTCGGGTATTCTTATCCCGATGAGCATTAGCAATCACACCACCATTTCGCTCATGAATTTGAAAATCAAGCGAATTTGGTATCTGAAAAACATCAGGAACCACCACCGTAATGGGTTGATCGGTCGCAATGCCAGCCCCCTTAGGAATGTCGAAATTCCATCGAACCATTAAATCATCGTAAGAATCAAAATTATCTGTTTGATGATTACTGGTTTTATAAACAGAAGCACTGGTAATGTAGGCCGAAGAAACATCTCCAGCAGAAACTTTTGTCATTGCCGGCCCAACACCGATTCCTAGCATTAACAAGAAACTAGCAAAAAAGACCAGCAAAGACAATTTTTAAAATCAATCGTTTTCATAACTATCCTCATTTAAATCATCTCATGATTTCTTGTTATATAAGCAACAATGATTACCAATATTTAAACATTTAATTCTTAAATATAACACTTTTAATCCAAATAAGTTTCTTTTGAAAACTAAAAATTAAATCTAGCTATTGCTTCCTAGGGTCTATTATTACTATTTTAAGCCATCACATCAGTATCTAAGGTATAGTATCAATATTTTTATCCCAAAACGAACTTTTTAACTAATGATTTTTTTATTTCAAATGCTACACAATAATGTTATAATAGTCACATAAGCAATAAAAAGGAGAAAATTATGTCAAGTAATTCATTACGCTACTTTATGGGGATTGATGGCCTTGTAGCCATTATCTTTGGTCTTTTAGTTGTCGTTCTACCCACCGATACGGCAACCGTTGCCGCGGCCATCATTGGTGTCATGATGGTTGCTTCCGGTTTATTTAAAATTGTTCATGCTATCAAAAACACCGCACTAACTGGTTGGAACAAGATTGGTGCTAGTCTTCTGGGATTTTTTTATATTTTGGCTGGTTTAATTATCTTTATTAATATGCACGTTGCATCAGTTTCTGTCTTTATGGTTGTTGGTCTAATGGTAGGAATTGCCTGGTTGTTTGAGGGGGTTATCCAATTCTCGATCATTAGCCGCCTTGTTGATCACCAATCTTGGCTAAGCTTTTCAGCTGTCTTGCATCTTATTGCCGGTGTCTTGTTGATGGCTAGCCCTCTCTTTGGTGGGGCCTTATTGTGGATATGGTTAGGGGTTAGCCTCATCGTTCTTGGGGTCTACCGGCTTTTGATGTTTTTCCGTTTTTAAATTCTTTACTACATCACAATATTCGATCAAAATTAGCATCGATTCCCTAAAAAAAGAAACTCCCAGAGATAAGCGATTTACTCCTTTTTCTGAGATTGAAATGACGATTATTAAAATTTAAAATTATAAACAGCGAACAATTAATTTTAACTTCATTTAATGTTCGTTTTTATTGAAGATTTTTGTTCATTTCACTCAGACAAAGCAAACATTTCTTGCTAAAATATTCAGGTAGGAAAAATATTATAAGGAGTCACTTATGTCCTTTCTCTCGTCATATTTCCAGTTTGAAAAACTGGGCACTTCTTTCAGAAAAGAAGTGGTCGCCGGCTTGACTACTTTTGTAGCCATGTCATACATCCTGTTCTTGAATCCAACCGTCCTTGGCGACGCTGGTATGAACAAGGGGGCCGTCTTTACGGCCACTGCCTTAGCCTCTGGAATTGCGACAATTTTTATGGGTCTGGTGGCCCGTTACCCAATCGCAATTGCCCCAGGTTTGGGTGTCAATGCTTTCTTCGCTTATTCCGTTGTTATTGGTTTGGGCGTCAAGTGGCAAACTGCAATGGCTGGTATCCTAGTTGCTGCCGTTATCTTTTTGCTCTTAACCATGTTTAAGATTCGTGAAAAAATCATCGATGCCATCCCTTCGGATTTGAAGATTGCTATCGCTGCTGGAATCGGTCTTTTTATCGCCTTCATTGGTTTGCACAATGCTGGTTTGATTGTAGCCAACAAGGATACGATGGTTGCAATGGGCTCATTAACCAACGCCAACACGCTCCTAGCTATTTTTGGAATCGTCTTGACCTTAGTTTTGCTGGCCATTAACACACCAGCTGCCATCTTCGTTGGAATGATTGGTACAACAATCGTTGGCTTCATCTTCAGTTTGATTAAGATGCCAAGTTCAATCATTGGTTCTGTTCCTTCCTTAAAGCCAACTTTTGGAGAATCAATCAACTACCTCGGTCACATCAATACCTTCCAAATGTGGGTTGTCGTCTTGACCTTCTTAATTGTGACCTTCTTCGATACGGCTGGAACGTTGATCGGCTTGGCCGAACAAGCTGGCTTCATGGAAAACAACAAGATGCCACGTGCCGGTAAGGCTTTGATGGCCGATGCCGTTGGAATGACCGCCGGTGCAGTTTTGGGAACTTCACCAACTTCAGCTTACGTTGAATCATCATCAGGAATTGCCGTTGGTGGCCGTTCTGGTTTGACTTCGGTTGTAACTGGTTTGCTCTTCTTCGCTGCCCTGATTTTCTCACCATTGTTGTCAGTGGTAACGGATGCCGTGACTGCCCCTGCTTTGGTAATCGTTGGAATCATGATGGCCAAGAACTTGCAAAAGATTAAGTGGGATGATTTGGCTGTTGCCGCACCGGCCTTCTTGGTTGTTGTTGGTATGCCATTAACTTATTCAATTTCAGATGGTATTGCTCTTGGCTTTATCGTTTACCCAATCACGATGGTTGCTACAAAGCGTGCAAAGGAAGTTAACTGGTTGATGTACCTCTTAGCCGTTATTTTCGTCTTATTCTTGTACTCAACTCATAGCTAAATCAGCTTGATGCTGACGACAAAAAAAGCGTTGGAATTAATCTTCCAACGCTTTTTCTTTGCTTTTATCAATCTTATCCCTGGGCCTTTGCCCGCAAATCCTTGGCATTCGCCAGGGCAGCATCGGTTACCTGATTGCCAGAAAGCATCATCGCAATCGCTTGATCACGCTGATTTTCTGTCAGATCTTTAACCTGTGTCACCGTCCGATCGTTCAGATTAAACTTCTCAATCAAGAAGTGGCGGGTGGCCGCTGCGGCCACTTGAGGTAAATGGGTGATGGCCATGACCTGAGTCTTCTCGGCAATTGTTTGCATCTTCTTGGCAATGGCGGAACCAACTCGACCAGAAACACCAGTATCAATTTCGTCAAAGACAACCGTTGGTAGGCCATGTTGGGCAATGAAAATCGTTTTTAAGGCCAACATCAGCCGTGAAGCCTCACCACCGGAAGCTGCCTTTTCTAGTGGCTTCGTTCCTTCCCCCTGGTTGGTTTGAACAAAAAAGGCAACCCTGTCTGCTCCGCTAGGCAAAAAGCCTGTAACGGGGGTGAATTGAACTTCAAAATAGGCTTGTTCCATCAGTAAGTCTGCCAACTCACGGTTAACTGCTTTCTCCAACTTCTTAGCCACCTTTTGTCGGCTGTTGGTCAGTGCTTGAGCAGCGGCAACAATTTTCTTCTTGATCGCTTCCTTTTCCTTTGTCAATGATTCCAAATCAAAAGAGCCACCATCTAAATCGGCTAGTTCTCGATCAACCTTTTGCTGGAAGGCTAAAATTTTATCGACAGAGTCGCCATACTTCCGCTTTAGGTTATGAATAACCTGCAAACGATCATCGATTTCCACCAAAGCCCCCTCGTCAAAGGTCAAATCAGAAACTGCCTCGTCTAAATCACGACCAGCATCCTGCGCAGCATAGTAGGCCTCGGACAACGATTGAGCCAAGTTTTCAAAGTCTTGGTCATAGGAGGCAGCCTGGGTCATTGCTTGATGAGCGGCAGCCAAAAGGTCAATCGCACCGCCATCCAAACCTGGATTCAAGGCCTGCTGTGCCTGGTCTAGGGCATCCGCAATCTTTTTATGGTTTGCGAGCTTACTCCGATCGGCCAAGAGCCGATCTTCTTCTCCCGGTTGTAGGTTGGCTTCTTTCAGCTCTTCTTGCTGAAAAGACAGCAGGTCCAACCGCTGGTTAATATCCTGCCTTCGATTTTTTAGTTGATCAATCTGGCGGGTCAGATCACGATAACGGTCAAAAAGCCCTTGATATTCATACTTAGACCGGCTTAAATCAGTTTCGGCAAACTGGTCCAACAGGTCTAAATGGTGGTCCTGATTTAACAGCAGCGAGGTATCATGCTGGCCCTGGATTTCAACCAACTGAGCCCCAAACTCAGAAAGCACCTTGAGAGGCACAATCACCCCGTTAATCCGCACAATTGACCGCCCCTTATGGTTAAACTCGCGGTAAATGACAACTTGGTCGTCACTTAGTTCAATCCCAGCAGCACTCAATTGTTCTCGTAAGCCAGCAGCTCGGTCGCCTGCAAGAGAAAAAACGGCCTGTAAGACGGCCTTGTCGGCCCCCTTACGAATCATTTCCGTACTGGCCCGGCCACCGGTGACCATGGCCAAAGCATCAATAATAATTGATTTTCCGGCACCTGTCTCACCCGTTAAAACGGTTAATTGGTCGTCAAATGACAAGTCAACTTGGTCAATAATCGCAAAATTTTGTATGGTTAATTGTTCAAGCATCCTTCATCCTTTCTACCAGTCAGTTTCAGTTGCCAGCCTGGTCTAACTGGCCATGGGCTGCAGCAACTACTTCATCAATCGCAACACTTGAATCAATTTGAGCCTCATCAGACCGCTTGAGCCAAGCCAAAAATTCAATATTTCCCTGCCCGCCTTTTATTGGTGAGTAGGTTAAACCAGCAACGGTAAAGCCATTTTTCACCATCATTGGCAAAGTTTCAGCCAAGACCTGACGGTGAACAACAGGATCCTTGATGATGCCGTGCTTCCCAACTGCTTCTCGACCCGCTTCAAATTGAGGTTTGATCAAGGCTGCCACTTCTCCACCCTGGGCAATAATGTCCTTCAAGGTCGGTAATATCAGCGACAAAGAAATAAAGGAAACATCGATAGTTGCCCGCGTAGGTTGGCCCTCCAAAAAGTCAACCAACTTAGCATAGCGAAAATTAGTATTTTCCATGACCGTCACACGGTCATCAATTCGCAGCTTCCAAGCCAACTGGTTGGTCCCAACATCCAAGGCATACACATGAGCAGCACCGTTTTGCAGCGACACATCCGTAAAACCACCTGTGGAAGAACCGATGTCTAAAACAATTTGGTCGGCCATGGCCAGGCCAAAAGTCTCGATCGCCTTTACTAATTTATAGCCACCACGCGAAACAAAGGGCAATAGTTCACCCTTAAAGTGTAATTCAGTTGTGACCGGGATCTTTTCACCCGCCTTATCCAGCCGTTGCTCATTTTCGCCAAGAATTTGCCCGGCCATAATGGCTCGCTTTGCCTGTTCTCGAGAGGTAAAGAGTCCCTGCTGGACGAGTAAGACATCCACACGTTCTTTTGCTACTGCCACGATTTACGCTCCAATTTTAGCCAAAAGGCTCGTTAATAATTCTGAATCAAAGTTTTCATTTTCCTGAGTTAAATCAGAAAGAGCCTGCTTAGCCCGCTTTGTTAACTGGACCACCAATTCATGCGCCTGGTCTTGCCCAACTAAGTGAACCAAGGAGACAACGCCTTCTTCTTGATCTTGGTCATAATCAGCCAAATCATCTTGAATTTGGAAAAGTAGGCCAAATGCGCCAGCAAAATCAGCCAAATGGTTCAAATCTTTTGCAGCAAGGTTGACATAATGGCCACCAATCAAAGCAGCCGCTTGGAGGAGATCAGCCGTCTTTTTTTGGTAGACTTGATCCAAAACAGCTGCTAAGGCGACCTGGTCCTCATCGATATCATGATTTTGCATATCTAAGACCTGACCCAAAACCATCCCGTTAACACCAGCTTTTTCAGCTAACGTTGCCACCATGGCGACCTTTTG
Organism: Fructobacillus americanaquae; assembly: GCF_024029775.1. Classification (GTDB taxonomy): domain Bacteria; phylum Bacillota; class Bacilli; order Lactobacillales; family Lactobacillaceae; genus Fructobacillus; species Fructobacillus americanaquae. Next base: position 1,230,201 of record NZ_CP097122.1, on the reverse strand, counting down.
CTCGGCATTTACGCCCGTCAGAGCAGTCAAGAGAGCAAATGCTCCCGTCTGCAACGCATCCCCCACCAAAACGGCGCTGGCTGGGCCATAAAGGGCATGAACAGCTAGTTGTCCGCGACGGTAGGCATCGTTATCCATTTCCGGCAAATCATCGTGGACCAAGGAATAAGCATGAACCCACTCAAGGGCCGTGGCAGCCTGAATGGCATCCACCGTGATTTCTTGGCCAAAGGAGTCAATCACGGCCAAGGCTAACAATGGTCGCAAGCGTTTTCCGGGTGTTAAGAGTGCATAGGTCAGCATCTGTTTCCAGTCACTGGAGGACTTTTTTGGTCCTTGCTGATCAACCTCAGATTTTAAAGCCGCATTAACCTGTGGCTGATATTTTTTTGAAAAATTGTTAAATTTAGTCATGGTTGGTTAGTTCCAAATCAGTCAAATTGCCATCATCATCCATAACCTTAGCCAAAGTTTTTTCAGCATCCTGCAGGGTTTTCTGCAGGTCCTTGGCCAAGGAAACGCCCGTCTGAAAGTCCGTTAAAGCGGTTTCCAAGGGACGGTCGCCCTTTTCCAAAGCCGATACGATAACTTCGAGTTGTTTTAACTTATCTTCAAATGATACTTTTTCAGCCATTTTATTCTCCTGTAATTTGAGCGGGCACTTCACCATCCGCAAAAGTTAAGTGGACCAGTTCCCCAACTTGTAAATCAGCTTTTTGCTTGATAACCTGATCTTTTGGTCCCTTCACAATCGTGTAACCCGCCGCTAAGATTTTCAGTGGTGACACCAAGTCCAACTTCGTGCTGGCTAGGGAAAGAGCCTCCTGGTAAGGTCGTAACAATTGCTTTTGCTCTTTGACTAGGCCATTTTTTGCCTGTTGAAAGCGGTATTGTTTTTGTTCGAGCTGACGATTAAAGCCACGACCAAGGCGACTCGTTAATTGGTCAACTTCCTGCTGGTAAGCGGCGTATAATCGGTCTGGTTGTTGCATAATTGGGCGATTGACAATTTGGTCTAAGACCTGCTGACGTTGGGTAATGGTTTGCCGTCCAGCAACCACCAAGCGTGTCTTCAACTCAAACAAGCGATCAAGGATGTTTTGCCGCGTCACCGGTGTTGCGAGTTCGGCTGCTGCCGTTGGTGTTGCTGCCCGGCGGTCAGCAACCAAGTCGACCAGCGTATTATCCGTTTCATGACCAACCGAAGCAATCACGGGTGTTTTTAATGCCGCCACCTGACGTACCAGAGCTTCATCATTAAAGGCCCAAAGGTCCTCAATTGACCCACCACCTCGTCCAATAATGACCGTGTCGAAGTCAAGGTCGTCAATTCGATTCAGCTGATTCAGTAACGATGGCACCGCCCCTTCACCCTGGACAACCGCCGGTAACAAGATTACCTGGGCATCCGGCAAGCGCCGTTCAACCGTCTTAGCAACGTCTTCAACCACAGCTCCCGTGGGTGAAGTAATCACGGCAATCTTTTTGGGTAGTAATGGCAAGGCCTGCTTTTCTTGGGCAAACAGTCCTTCTTGACTCAGCTTTTCCTTCAACTGATTGAGGGCTAAGAAAAGGTCACCAATACCATCAGGCGTCATTTGGTCTAAAATAATCGAGTAAGAACCAGATGGTTCATAAATCTGCACTCGGCCAATGGCCAGAACCTTCATCCCCTCCTTGGGCTCAAACTTCAATCTTGACGCATAGGAAAACATCGTTGCTCGAATGACTGATTTACCATCTGGATCCTTCAAAGAAAAATACAGGTGGCGCCCCTTTCGATTGCCTAGGTTTGAAATTTCTCCCGTTAAATAAACCTTGGCCAAGTATGGATCACGGTCAAATTTTGCTTTCAAATAGCCGGTTAACGCACCGACTGTCAGGTACTGTGACGAATCTGCCATTAAGGCCTCCTAGAACGCATTCTTAGTTCATATTATACCAGAGAAATCATTCAATAAAAAAACAGCTAACCGAAGTTAGCTGCTTAGTTTGGCATGCCAGATTCGCTCTGACGGGCGACTTGAACAAAGTTCAAGTAAGTCTACGTCACCACAGTCAAAGACTGTTAGTCATGGTGAGATAATGGCATTCCACAATACCATTATCACCTACGCCAAATCCGTGGCTGGTAATTTAATACAGTAGGCCGCGTGTGCGTTCTAAAAACGCATTCGACTCATCGCATACTTTCATTATGCCAGAGTCCTCGTCAAAAAGCAAGCATCCCCAACCAAACCAGTGCTTTACAGGCAAAGTGGCAAACCGTATAATAGGCACATGATTATCATTGAACAGATTAAAACAAAAGAACTGGTCCAAATGGGCCCGGCAAAAGACCGTGACTGGGAAGACTTAGCCGTCCCCGACATGGACCAAAGTCCAAAGGACCTGGTCAAGGAAGTCATTGAGGCTTACGATCTCGGTGAACTAATTTCCCAAGCCCATACAGCCAATCCAAAGATTCTAAAGGCCACCGTAGAAAAGCACCATGCTTCCTACCACTTGTCTGCTAAAATCAGATTGGAGTAAAAAAACAGCTTGTAACATCTGTACTTCGCTAGAAAGCAGGTGTTATAAGCTGTTTTTATTTATTTTTTACTAGCACCCTTTGCATCAGCTTCGTCTGCTTTAGTAGGTTCTTCAACATCCTCCTGCTCGGCTTGTTGTTGATTTTCCATGATAACCTGCAGCTGGTCATCGAACCAGGCAGCTGCCTTGGCAAAGACGCCATCACTGTCATCTAGCAGGGCTGCTAATGAAGACAATTTAGCAATCTTTAACCGTGACTTGGAGACGTTTGGGCTATCAACGATTGTATAAACCTGCAGGTCGTAGTCCTGATCGGTATAAACCAATTTCTTCTCCTGGTTGGCATAACGCAATGGCAAGTTAATCACGTTAACTTCCAAAGAAAAAGTTGTGCCCCCCTCTTCAATGCCACCGTCAATATCTGCCTTTGCCATCGCCAAATTTTCTTTTTGGGCTAGAGGCAAAAAAGCTGAAAAAAGGGCATCTAAATCAATGCTCTGGCCATCCTTTACTGCTAAGGTTTCTTGAACATAATTTTGCTCTTCAATTTGATCGATAATGGCTTGGCCATTGATTGACATAGTCTGTCACTCCCCTTATTTCTAATAAAAAAAGTATAGCATAATCCGCTATACTCATTAAACACTTTTATCAAAATCAGACGAGTGGCAAGCGCCGTTGCAAAGTGTACTCGATTGATGGGAAAACATACACTAAGTCGTTTAACTGTTCCTTAGTCATCTTCATTTGAATGTAAGGCACAATCGTATTAATGGTATTGTCAGCGTTATTCGACTTTTCCGCTGCGCCAACCAAAGCCTTGCTATTCTGATCAAAAATCAGTGAAAGCTTCGCCCCCTGCTCATTTTCTACCTGACGATACCAGTCACCATCATAAGAGGCTTCCACAACTTCATAACGATCAGGTTCTGCCAAGGCCTGGTCAAGGTGAACCCCAACCTGGGCAATTCTTGGTGAGGTGAAGACAACTTCTGAAATTGCTGGATAAGCAATTGGTCCGTCGTTGTCCCCCTTAAAACGAGCAGTCAAATATCGGGATTCAAAAGCTGCGGTTGGCGTTAACTTTGGTATCTGCTTGTCAACAGCATCACCGGCTGCATAAATATTTTCAACCGACGTTTGCAAGTATTCATTCACCACAATCCCACGCTGGTTGGCTTCGACCCCGATTGCCTCCAAGTTCAACTGATCATGGTTTGGCACGCGGCCGGTTGCATCCAAGACATAGTCAGTTGTCAATTGGAACTCATGGTCGCCGGTCAAGGTAATTTGACCAGCCGCACTCTTTTCAGCGCTCTTGATGTTCATATCGGGAATAAAGCGAACACCACGGGCCTTCAAATCAGCCTGGACTTCGGCCACATACTTGGCCGGGAACTGACGCAATAAACGGTTTGACCGGGTAATCACATCAACCTGAGCCCCCACAGCGTTAGCAATCGTCGCAAATTCAATGGCCACGAAGCCACCACCCAAAATAGTTACATGCTTGGGCATATGTGGCAAGGAAAGAAAGTCAGTCGAATTTTCAAAAAGTTCATGGCCTGGGACATCCAAGACGTGGGGACGTAACCCAGTAGCAATGACAATCTTATCGGCCGTGTAGGTTGTGCCATCAACAGCAACCGTATGTGAATCAACAAACTCGGCATGGCCGGTGATTGTCGTGATGCCAACGTTATCCAACCGTTCCTTGCCGTGGGCATTCTGTGGCACAATCAATTCGTGCTTGTGGGCCATCAAATCTTCCCAGTTAACAGTTGGGACACCATCAATGCCCCGACCCTGAAGGTCTTTGACTCGATTAATTAATTCCAAAGGCTTATCCAAGATAATCTTGGCATTGCAACCCTTATTCGAACACACACCCCCGTATTGGCTTTCTTCAATCACGGCCACCTTAGCGCCAGACTTAGCCAGTGGGACCGCGCCGTTCCAGCTTGCCTGTCCGCTGCCAATGTATAGTACTGAAAAATCCATTGCGTTCCATCCTTTCATTTCACTCGATTATCGAGACTTGATTTCGCTTTCAACCAAGTACTTATGATTCATGACCATCTTACCACCATTGGTTGGCTGATAGCTAACTACATAAGCAGGACCATTAACCACCTTTGTGATGGTTGCTTTAGCCCCCTTCATTTCGGCCATATGAGTACTTGTTAACGTGACCATATCACCTACTTGGTGATCCATCATGTCAGAAAAGTCTTCCTTGGTTAACCACTTGTGACCGCTGACCTTTTTGTCTCCATTAGTTGGCTGGTAATCAACCTCATAGAGTTTGACAGCATAGGCGGCCACGACAGTTCCCTTAGCGCCCTTCATTCCCGTCATATGGTCAGCCTCTAAAGTAATCTTTGAGCCAACCGAGTACTTCGGTTGATTAGCATTTGGTAAATCAGTTGGTAAACTTTCATCCATGTCCATGCCAGACATCGAAGACGACATGGCCATTGCTGATGATGAGGACATCTGCATCTGACTACTAGACATGGTCATCTTTTGGGTATGGCGCTTATCCTTTTTTCCCATTCCCAAAACCAGTACCACACCCAAGATAAAGACTAGTCCCAGGGCCAATAACCAACCAATTGTTTTCTTCTGCATTTTCTACTCCTTCTTCGACTTTCATATTGGTATAGTTTAAATAACAACGTTTTAATTATAAACAAATTCAATTATATAGGCAAGGAATGTCTTTTTATTCCAAATAAAAAAGAATAGGTTTCCCTATCCTTTTTTATGGGGCATTCTGTCCCAAAAATCATCTTTATTTGCTTGTCGACTACGCGCGATACCCATTTGATGAAAGTTAACATCATCTGTTATTGTTGAACCCGCTGCCGTGATGCTTTCATCAGCTAAAGTCACAGGGGCGATAATCTTCGTATTTGATCCGATAAAGGCACGGTCACCGACTATCGTATCAAATTTATTCACGCCGTCGTAATTGACGAAGATCGTTCCGGCCCCAACGTTCACATCTGCTCCTAATTGAGCATTACCAACATAAGAAAGATGACCAACTTTAGCTCCAAGACCCACTGTTGCCTTCTTGACTTCAACAAAGTTCCCCAAATGTGCTTGATCCTTGATATCAGCCAATGGCCGCAGATGCGCATAAGGACCAATTGTTGTCTTGTTTCCCACTAGTGCTTCTTCAAGTTGCGAGGAAGTAATAATGTTTTCATCCCCAATTGTTGAATCCTCAATTCGGGTGCCGGCTGTCAAAACGTTTTCTTGACCAATCACCGTCTTTCCCTTCAAGGTCACGTTGCCTTCAATCACCGTGTCTTGGCCAATTTGAACACCTGCATCGATATAGGTATTATCAGGATCAATTAATTCAACACCATTTTGCATGTGTCCCTGATTAATCCTCATTCGCATAATCTTATTGGCTGCAGCCAAGGCAACGCGATCGTTGACCCCCATCGATTCGGAAAAGTCCATCGTCTGGTAGGCCCCAATCTGTTGCCCCATTTCCCGCAAAATGTCGAGCGTATCAGGCAGGTAATATTCGGCTTGAACATTATCATTACCAACCTGAGAAAGAGCTTGAAACAAAAGCTGATTATCGAAAATGTAAACACCTGTATTGATTTCTTGGATACGGCGTTCCGTGACGGACGCATCCTTTTCCTCAACAATCTTTAAGACCATTTCGTCCTCACCGCGGACAATCCGACCATAACCCGTTGGATTTTCTGCAAAGGCCGTCAAAACCGTAACAGCATTCTTGGTCCGAGCGTGCTCATCCAAAAGCGCCTGCAGCGTTTCCGTTGTAAAGAGTGGCGTATCCCCTGATAAAATCAGTGTCGCCCCCTGGTTATCAGCTAATGCCTGCTTCGTCTGCAAGACAGCGTGACCGGTTCCTAATTGCTGTTCTTGAACAACGAAGTCGGTCTTCCCGGCTAAGTGGTCTTGAACCTGCTTGGCCCCGACGCCGGTGACCGTTAAAATTTTATTTGGCTTCAATGGCGCCACCGCAGCAACTACCCAATCAACCATTGCCCGACCGGCAACTTGGTGCAAGACCTTTGGCAGGTCTGATTTCATCCGCGAACCGTTCCCGGCCGCCAAAATGACAACGTTTGTGGCTTGCATCGTTTCTTATTCCTTACCTTGATAAATTTCTGCAAAATAGTTTCCTGGCTGCACACTAATCGACTGACCAGAGTCCAAGTTGGTTTCAACGTGCAACAAAGAAGTATAATCCTCTAACAAACGGACATTTGACCGACCTTCAGCAAAGACAGCTGTCCCAACAACAGTACCACCGAATTCGCGGACCAAAGTTTGCATTCCCTGAATGGTTCCGCCAGCCTTCATAAAGTCATCGACAATCAAGACGCGGGCGCCGGCCTTCAAAGACCGCTTAGATAAGGCCATCTTTTCAACGCGCTTTGAGGACCCAGTCAAGTAATTAACTGAAATCATCGAGCCTTCGGTCACCTTAGCATCATCACGAACAATCACAAAAGGCACATTTAACTGGTCAGCAACTGCTTGAGCCAAAGGAATTCCCTTCGTTGCAGCGGTCATCACTGCATCAATTTCTTCCCCAACATACTGAGTTGTAATCAATCGTCCGGTCTGTCGTAAGACGTTTGGCTGTCCTAACAAATCAGATAAGTAAACATAGCCGCCCGGCAAAACGCGAGATTCATCATTGACAATTTGGCAAATACCATCCACAAAGTCTTTGGCTTCGCCAGCTGCCATTAAGGGTGTATAGTAAACCCCTCCGGCTGCCCCTGGATAGGTTTTTACTTCACCTGTTCCACGTGCTTGATAGGTCCGGCGAATGATTGACAAATCTTCGGAAATTGACGATTTTGCCGCTTCATAGCGATCAGCAAAAAAGTTCAGTGAAATCAGTTGGCGCGGGTGGTCCAATAAATAATGCGACATATCGACCAAACGGTCAGCTCGACGTGTTTTCATAGGTATTTTTGTGGGCAAGACGGCTGCCCTTTCCTCCTCAGAGTATTAATTTCCATCGCAACTATTATAGCATAAAACCAGGAGTTAAAAACGAACATTCGTTTTTAACTCCGGTTTTTATTAATATTTGTTACAAAAAGGTTGGCCTAATCATTTTATTCCTTAGCTAACCAAATTGAAAGCAGATAAATCAACACTTCAATCCCAGCAATAAAGGCAGAGGTTGGCAGGTTCGTTACGTAGGCCAAAGCCAATCCAATCCAAGTTCCGAACAAAGCAAAGAAAACCGATAAAGCCATCAAACGACCAACAGAACCCTGATAATAGCGGGCTGAAGCTGCCGGCAAAGTAACCAAGACAAAGATTAATAATGAGCCAACTAATTGCGAAGAAATGGCTACGGATAGTGCCATCACTACCAAGAAAAGGATTTTCAACCAGGTCTTTTTCCCTCGTGAAAGTAATAGTCCGGCCTCGTCAAAAGCCAGTAAGCGCAATGGTTTGTAAAACAAGAAAATAACGACAAAGACTCCCAGAGCCATCCCCGCCAAGATTAACAAATCAGTGTGAGAAATCCCCAGAACGGAACCAAATAAAATGCCGGTTGCCGCCGAATTGGCAGTATGGCCAAGAGCCAAGAAAAGAATTCCTAAGGCGATGGCAAAGGCTGAAACGGCAGAAGTCACGTTATCCTGGCGGACCTTGGCATTTTCAAGCCCCCCAATTGATAACGCAGCCAAAATGGTAAAAATGACCATCCCCAAGAGTGGTGGCCAGCCAATAAAGAAACCAAAGGCTGCACCAGAAAACGCAATTTCACTTAAAGAATGGCTCAAGAAGTTATATGATCGAGCCACCACGAAAGTTCCCACGATTCCAGCAACAATTGAAATCACCGTGCCGGCAATAAAAGCATTTTGCATAAAAACTTGATCAAACATATTTTACCTCCTGGCGGTGTTGTGAAGCAGCCGCATCTGGTAAATCAGCTGCTCGACCACTTTGAATTTGGCCGTCATATAACCAAAGGTAACCATCTGCATACTCTTTGATCCAAGAGGTATCGTGTGAAATCCACAAAACACCAATTTGGCGCCTTTGCTGCAAGGCGCGGACGCTCTTTACCAATGCCAAGGCATGGTTAGCGTCCAAAGCAGCGGTCGGCTCATCTAAGATCAACAAATCAGGCTCTTGGACTAGTGCTTGAGCAATATAAGCCCGTTGCTTCTGCCCACCAGAGGCATCCGATAACCGTAAATCGGCTAAATCAGCTAAGTCAACTTGCTTCAAAGCTTGTTCAATGGCTGATTTTTCATGTGCATTGAGCCAGGGACGTAGCCCTGATTTTAAGCCTAAGGCGATAAAGGACCGAATCGTCAGTGGGTAATCATCCCCTAAATCACGAAACTGTGGTACGTAGGCCAAGGTCTGGCTGTTGACATCAATCATCGTCTTCTGTTTCTTGTTTTCATGGCCCAAATGTTTTTGACCAATGACCTCTTGAATCAAGGACTTAATTAAAGTCGTCTTGCCGGTTCCATTTTCACCAACAATGACAGTAAAGTGGTGTTCATCAATTTTAAAGGAAACATCCTTTAAAATCAGACGATCACCAAAGGCAGCGGTAAAGTTTTTAACAACAATCTGCGCACTCATGGCATTCTCCTCTTTCGTTTTAAAACCAAACCAACAAAAAAAGCCCTGACGGGCTTTTTATGTATTTCCTTAATCGGCAAACGTAACTTCCACGTTATTCGTTAAAACGTCTGTGTAACTGTATGAAGCACGCTCAAAATCAGCTTCTTCATCTAGTTCAACCACAAACAGTGATGGGAAAGTAGAACGCAAGATTCCGGAACGTTCCGTAAATTTCTTACGACCTGCTTGAGAAACTACAGTGACTGTTTCGCCTATGTGCGCGTCCAAGCGCGACTTAATATCTTCCAAAGTTGACATTTTCGACCGCCTTCCTCATTAAACAAGAACTATTATAACACATTAGTAACAAAAGTTCAATATTAGCAAACATTGCGGTTTTTGGCGTTAACAGTTATCACGCATAGAATCCCTGTTCCATCAGGGCTAAATACAAGTCCGTTAATTGGTTGAGGGTTAGTTTTTCAGCTCGAACCCCCGGTTGAATATTCGATTGGTCTAGAGCTTTTGTTAGTCGTTCCTTAATTCCTTCATCCTTGCCAAAGCGTTGTAGGAGGTTATTCCAAAGTGACTTCCGTCGATGAGCAAATGTCGCCTTAACTAGCGAGAACAGTTGATCAGGATTATCAACTGGTTGGTCAGGTTCTCTTGGGGTTAGAGAAACAACAGCCGAATCCACATTTGGTGACGGATTAAAGGCAGTTCGTGGCACTGTTAAGGCAGTCTGAACATTAGCGTAGTAAGACAAAGTAATCGACAAAACACCATATTCCTTCGTCCCCGGCTCAGCCGTTAGGCGGTCAGCCACTTCCTTTTGCATCATTACCACTAGTCGGGACCAGTTAATCTGTGCCTGCAATAAACCTAAAAGAATGGGTGTCGTGATATAGTACGGCAAATTAGCAACCACCTTGACCGATCGATTCAGTCCAAAATGTTCAGCTAACGTTTGCTTCAAGTTAACCTCTAAGACATCATCGTTTTGAACCGTGACATTCTCATACGGTGCCAAGGTTTCACCTAAGACCTTGACCATGTCCCGGTCAATTTCAAAGGCGAGGACCTCGTCGGCGGCCAGGGCCAAATATTCGGTTAACCCACCGATACCAGGGCCAATCTCGACTACGGCGTCCTCTTTACTCAACTCTGCTGCAGCTACAATCCCAGTTAGAATATTTTGATCAGTCAAAAAATTTTGACCAAACTTTTTTTTAGCCCGCAGGCCATACTGATTTAAAATTGCTTGAGTCCGCATTGGATTGGCAATTTTAATTGACTTTTCCATTAATGTTTCCTTTCAAGGCTGCCACAACCTGCTTTTGCATAATGCCATAGGCTAAAAGGCGATGATACAGTTGTTTGCCATTAGCATAACCAATTTGTAGGTTTTGCCCTAGTAAAATTCGTTGTTCCTTGGCAGTTGGCCCACCAATTAAGCCCAAATCCACCAGAAAGTCCCGATCAATGTCAGAATTCGGTCGAGATTGACCAACTTGCCGATCAGCCGCCACTAAGCAGGCAGACAAAACACTCAACGGTGCATGTTCCACCCCCAATGATTTGTGGGGATTGTCCTTTTGTGCCCGACCCTGCTCCTGGCTAATTGTTGCTTGAGCAACTTCCGGCACTGCTTCAGTAATTAATCGCCGTAACCGGTTTCCATTAAAATCCGGATCAGTTAGTACAATGGCCCCCCGCTCTGAAGCCGCCTTTTGAATGCGCACGATAACTTCTTCACCCAGGGCTGCTCCCCTGGTTTCGATCGTGTCACAATCAACCGCTTGGCTTAAGCGCTTTGTATCCGACCACCCTTCCACGACAACCATCGCCTTAATTTTGGGTCGGTCAGTCATGGTTCAAAAAAGCCCGTTCAGCGTTTTGCTTAGTTCGTGTTGCCAGATCATCAGCTGACATTGAAAGTGTTTTGGCCAAATCATCAATCACAAACTTAGTCCAACCAGGTTCGTTGCGTTTACCACGATTTGGACTTGGCGCCAGGTATGGTGCATCTGTTTCCACCAAAATTTGGTCCAATGGGATAACCTTGGCTGCTTCTCGAACTTCTTCTGCTTTTTTGAAGGTCACTACACCAGAAAAGGAAAGATAATAACCTAAATCAGCGAACGCCTTGGCCTGTTCTTTGGTACCGGAGAAGGAGTGAATGATCGCTTTTTTGACCTGCTGTTCCTTTAAGACCCGGTAAACATCATCGAAGGCTTCTCGGTTATGGATAACAACCGGTAAATCCTTTTCTTTTGCCAAACCAATTTGTGCTAAAAAGGCCTTCATTTGAACATCTTTATCGGTATCAAAGTGATAATCCAAGCCAGTTTCACCTACGGCAACAACCTTATCTTGGTCCAACTGTTCGGTAAGCGTTGCAAGAGCCGCCTCATCAAAATCAGGTGTATCCTCAGGCTGATAGCCTAAGATAGCGTAAACGCCGTCATTTTCTTCTGCAATGGCTAAAGCCCGTTGATTGCCAACTGCGTTATAGCCGACAACATTCATTTCAACTACTTGGAATTCATGTGCCCGCGCTAAGTATGCTGGCACATCAAAGTACAGTTCATCGTCATTCAAATGTGTATGACTGTCATATGATGGTGCTGGTTGTTCATTTGGATGGTAAATCGCCATGATGGCCTCCTTTTTTACTTCCTCTATTCTAGCACAGGATGGCATTTTTCTTTTGAATTCGTGAGGAAATAGACAAACATTATTACCAAAAAATACTAATTCCCGTGCTGATATGTGAACTAGTTGCCTGTTGATAAAAAAAGACTACTCAGCAACTTATCCCCCAAAAAGCGAGGTTTTGAACTGAGCAGTCCTCATTTTAAGCACCGACTGGTGCATAATTCTTCAAGACACCGTTAACAAACTGAGCATCTTGCTGGCTAGCAAATTCCTTGGCAAGTTCAACCGCTTCGTCCACTACAACCTTGTAGGGTGCCGGTTCTGGCATCTGCAATTCATAAACTGCGATGCGCAAAATAACAAGGTTAACCCGTGCAATTCGGTCAACCTTCCAGCCTAAGGCTAAATGTTTTGCGATATCAGCATCCAATTGTGTTTTTCGCGCTAAAACACCGTTAACCAGTTGGGGCAAAAAAGCATGATAATCTTGATCACCGACAACTAAGTCATAGACCAAATCCATTTCAGCTTCATCTGGCGTCTTGTTGGCGCAAGCAAAGAGAATCTGGACGGCCGCTTGCCGTTCTTCATGTCGTGATAATTGAGTCATTAGCTGGGCTCCTTTGCCAGGTCATGATCAAACAAATGGTCTGGGTCCAGGGTATCGTTTGTCTCATCGGGGACCAAATCGGCAATATTCACGTTCACTTCCGTAACCGTTAAGCCAGTCAAATCAGCCAAGTTTTTCTTGATTGATTGTTGGATAGCAAAAGCCACCTTTGGTACGACAACACCGTAATGCAAAACAACAGAGACGTCAAAATTCAAACCATCTTCATCGTTTTCCAATAAAACACCCTTTGTTTTGGCAATATTGGTTAAAGATTTTGGAAAATGGTCGTAGACATTTGTTTGCATGGCCGCGACACCATCAACCTCAAGGGTTGCTGCCTGTGCAATCAATTCCAAGGCGTGCCGAGCAACCATTGTTTGCCCATCGTCCATTTTTTCAGCGGACAGTAAAAAGTTCTTATTCGCTAAGTTGGCTTGCTTGACCATTGTTCCTCCAATCAACCGATAAAATCGGTACCAATAAATACAAAAGACTGCTTCATCAAGAAAGCAGCCTAAGCAACCTTAGGCCCGACCCTTGTAGGACCCATCTTCAGTATTAACAATGATGGTTTCACCTTCGTTAACAAAATCTGGCACTGTAATAGTGGCACCAGTTTCAACAGTAGCAGGCTTGCCTGAACCAGTAGCTGTTGCGCCCTTGATACCAGGTTGCGTCTCCGTTACCTTCAAAGTAACAGTTGATGGCAACTCTGCCCCCAAGACTTCTGAACCATACATCGTAATCTTAACTTCCATTCCTTCAAGCATGAACTTCAAGGCTTCTTGCAAGTTGTCATCTGAAATGTTGATTTGTTCGTAAGTTTCAGTGTCCATAAAGACACGACCGTCGTTTTCGGCGTACAAGTATGACATTGGGCGCGTTGTAATTTCGGCCTGTTCAAACTTATCACCAGGACGGAAGGTTACTTCGTTAACCGCACCCGTCCGCAAGTTCTTCAACTTAGAGCGCACAAAGGCTGCTCCCTTTCCAGGCTTCACGTGTTGGAATTCCAATACACGCCAGATTGAGTTTGAGTATTCAATCGTCAAACCTGTCTTCAAATCATTCATGCCAATTGCCATGAGTATATCCCTCGTTCGTTAAGTAATTGTATTTTATTATAACAAATTTTTAGTCAATACGCACTCTTCTTTCAAAATGACGGTTTTATATCAACTCGCTTTGTCAACAAAAGATTAAACCAGCACCAGCTTCCATTATATATAAATACTTTCAAAGACATTGATTTGGTATTTACTAAAAATTAAACACAAAAAAATTTGATTATTAATGACAAAACAATTCGTACCAACAACTATTTTTTTGACAAAGGCTACGCCTTCTTAAGAAACCGCCCCATCCCCTGCCAGCTGTGGTAAAATAAAAGTTAAGGTTTTCGTTCGTGATCAATTAAAAATTAAACTTGGAGGAACAAACATGGTTTACAAAGTTTACTATCAAAGTCATTTCGACCGCAATCCAAAGCGGGAAAACACTGAGGCCTTTTACATTGAGGCCGAATCAAAGCCAGCCGCGCTCGCAGCTGCGCAAGCAAATACCGAATTTAACATCGAAGATGTTGAAGAATTATCCGATGCAGCACTGGTGTACGAACAGGCTAACCCGGAATTTAAGTTAACAACCTTCGCCTAATGTCAGCAGTTGATATTAAGGAAAACGAAGTCGGCGTTTACGCCCTTGGCGGACTTGGCGAAATTGGAAAAAACACATATGGAATCCAATACCAGGACGAAATTATCGTCGTGGATGCCGGAATTAAGTTTCCGGAGGACTCCCTTTTAGGAATTGACTATGTCATTCCAGACTATTCGTACTTAGTCGAAAACATTGACAAAGTAAAAGCTCTGGTGATTACCCACGGACACGAAGACCACATCGGGGCGATTGCTTACTTTTTACAAGCCGTCAATGTACCAGTTTATGCTGGCCCACTGGCAATGGCCTTAATTCGTAACAAATTAGAAGAAAAGCAGCTCTTAAACCGCGCTGAACTCCATGAAATTACGGATGGGTCGGTAATTGAATTTAACCAAATGTCAGTTGAATTCATTCGCACCACTCACTCAATCCCAGACGTTTTTGCCGTTTCAGTCAAAACACCCGTTGGAACGATTGTTGAAACCGGTGATTTCAAATTTGATTTAACACCAACCACCAAGCAAAAACCAAATCTCTGGTCAATGGCTCGCACTGGTGAAGAAGGTGTTTTGTTACTAATGTCCGATTCAACTAACGCTGAGCGGCCCGAGTGGACAAAATCAGAAGCCTGGGTTGAAAAAACTGTTCAAAAACTTTTTGAACAACTCAAGCACGGCCGGATTATTTTTGCTACTTTCGCTTCCAACATGAACCGAATCAAAATGGCAACAGATGCAGCCATTGCTCATGGTCGTAAGATTGCCGTCTTCGGCCGATCAATGGAATCAGCCATGACGAACGGGCGAGCCCTTGGATACTTAAACATCCCGGACGATGCTCTGATTGAGCAGTCACAGATTAAAAATATCCCAGATGACGAACTTTTGATTCTCTCAACCGGATCACAAGGAGAATCAATGGCCGCTTTGGCACGAATTGCTAATGGGACGCACAAGCAGGTTCGCTTAAAGCCAAACGATAACGTGATTTTTTCTTCTTCCCCAATTCCTGGGAACACGGCCTCTGTTAACGCTGTAATTAATAAACTAGAAGAAGGCGGCGCTAACGTTATTCATGGTAAGTTAAACAATATCCACACTTCTGGTCACGGTGGCCAAGAAGAACAAAAGTTGATGTTATCATTAATGCAGCCTGAATACTTTATGCCCGTCCACGGTGAATACCGGATGCTCAAAGTCCATGCTGGCCTAGCCGAAGAGTTGGATATTCCAAAGGACCATACCTTTATCCTAGAAAACGGTGATGTCCTCGCTCTTGACGGTGTGAATCCACCACGGATTGCCGGACACTTCCCTGCCGAAGATACTTATATCGATGGCTCAGGAATTGGTGATATTGGTTCGATTGTCTTACACGACCGCTTAAAATTGTCACAAGATGGTTTGGTCATCGTCACAGCGACGATTGACTTAAAAAAGAAGGAAATCCTTTCCGGACCTGATATCCTATCCCGTGGTTTTGTTTACATGCGTGAATCTGGTGACCTCATTAATGATGGTCGTCATGTCATTTTCAATACGATTCGTAAGGCAATGTCTGCAAAGAATGCTAGTGAATCCGATATTCGTCAGATCATCATTGATGATCTTTCCAAGTATTTGCATAAAGAAACGGCTCGTAAGCCAATGATTTTGCCAATGCTGATTATGATTTAAAACACAAAACGTCTAAATGATTTTATCGTTTAGACGTTTTTTTCAGACTAAAATCTGCTATTATTAAAGGGTATCGTTAACATTTTGTTTAGGGTTTTACTTGTTTAACGATTAATTATCCGTTTCTATCCCAAAAAGGAGCTTTAAGAGATGACAGAACGCAAGATTCCGGCGATTATGGGAACACAACACCCTGATAACGCCAACGCCCCCTTCTGGGACACCGCACAACAACCTTTCATCAGTGCTTACCGGGAAACTGATGAAGCCTTTCAAAATTACCAGACCCTCGATGTTGATGAATACATGTGGGACTGGGAAGGGAAACACGCCGATGCGGCAGTCATCGACCGCCTTTTCTCAACCCACTATGAATACTTTAAGGAACACCAACTTGGTCGTGACAAATTTTTGACGTTCCGTTTCCCAAATATTTGGGAAGAAAAAGGCTACAACTTAATGCAAGCCATGACGGCCTTTTTAAGTTCCGAAGACTTTGCCAATGACCTTGGTTTTGACCAACGCCCCTTGTTTGAAGCCATTTTACCAATGGCTCAACGTGCTGATCAAATCATTGAAATGCAGCTTTTGTTTGAAAAGCTGGCCCAGTTCAAAGATGCAACCTTTACACCCACGGAAGACAACAAGGCTTACATCGAGATGATTCCACTCTTCGAAGACTTTGAAACGCAATACCACGCACCAGAAATTTTAAAGGAATACTTGAACCTACATGAAGAACACTTTGGCTTCCGGCCAAAGCACCTGCGTGTCTTTTTAGCCGGTTCTGATTCTGCTCTTTCAGCCGGCTTTATGTCTTCCATTATTGGAAATAAGTTAGCCTTAGCGCGCTTGCACCAATTTGCCGATAAGGAAGGTATCGCCATCTACCCAATTTCTGGAACGGGGTCTGCCATCTTCCGTGGTGGCCTTTCACCTCAACGTGTCAAACGCTATGTCCGTGAATTCCCTGGTGTCAGAACAGCAACTGTTCAGTCAGCATTCCGTTATGACTTCTCCATCGACGAAACAAGGGCCGGCATCAAGTACTTGAAAGAAGAATTACCAAAGGCAAAGCCATTGCTAATTAGCGCTGAAGACGAAGCCGTTCTTTCCGATATCGCCCAAAAATCAGCAGCCTTCTACCAGGAAACACTCGAACAATTAGTTCCTGACGTCCAACCAATCTTCAAGGCCTTCCCAAAGCGCCGTGACCGTCGTCAGCACGTGGGGGTTTTGGGCTATTCCCGTTCCGTTGATAACATCGAATTACCCCGAGCCATTAATTTTACCGGCGCCTTTTATTCAATCGGTGTACCACCCGAATTTATTGGTTTTGGCCGGGCATATGAAAGCCTCAATGAAGAACAGCTAGCTGTCTTGAACCGCTATTACCCAAGTATGCGCGCTGATTTTGGCGAATTAGCTCACTATATCAATTGGGATGCCCTTCAAATTTTGAAGACGCAAAGCCCAGCCTGGCAAGATGTCGAAGAAGACATCGTCATCCTCAAGGATGCCTTTGACCTCCACATTGGACCAGAAACAATGGCTGAGCAGCAACACGCCGAAATTGCCCTCCAAGTTGTTGAATTCAAGGAAGGCGCTTCCGTTGCCATTACCGCCTTGATTAATCGTATGGCCCAATTGCGTCATTTCTTGGGTTAAGCAAACGATTAAAGTTCAATCACCATAAAGACTACCTGATGATTTAAAGCAAAAAAATTAGGTCAGCTCATTGAGCGGCCTTGAGGACTAACGGCCGTTATTGAATTGGCGTCAGTCCTTTTGTTTGTTCTGAATGCTTTTACCTTCTTGATTGATTTCTTTGGCGCAATCATACTAACTTTGCAAAGATAATTACTATTAATCGGTCTGCTTTGAGTCATTTGAATATAGTAAATGCCCGCAATTGGTCTGTCTAAATTTGGGGAATCATATCACTCAACTTAGTCTTTTTACTTTGCTCGTTATTTCCTTATACCAAAGACCGACAGCAAAACAAATGTCAAGAAAAAAATCATCACCAACCTTGATTTTCTGCTATAATCGACGTATTCTGATAAACGTAAAATGATGCCCGCCGTTTGGGTATCCGGCATGCACTGGCATGCCTTTTTTAACGACATAGCAAAGACTTAAAATTATGACATCAGCACACTTTATTATTGATACAACCTTGATTCGCCCAAAAGATCTTGGAGCCTTGGATCAAATCAAAAGTCAATTAACAGCCGCCCAAGCGGTCACAAGTTTTCAAAAGGCCTCTACGCACATCTCGGTCTACACCCTTGCCCGCAAAATCGCTAAGACCATGCAAAGAGAAGCCAGCCTCCCAATCGTCGTCATTGGTAATTCGGCTTCCTTGAATGCAACTTTAGCCGCAATTTTAGACTTTGATGATACCCTGCGCTGGCCACTTTTGTTAATTAACTGGGGGGATAAAAACCACTCATCCAGTCATCTTGTGCATCAAATTTTAACTGCTTTAAATACCCAAACTATCCGGCAGGTTTCTCTTGGACTAGTAACGGGCTCTGTTCCAAAGCAGGGTAAGCAATACTTCTTGGATACCTTCCAAGTTGGTCCTGATTTTTCAGCCATTTTACCTGAATTCAATCAAAAATTTGCTTGGAAACATGCCTTTCAGCAAATATTTTCTTTTTGGGGCCAGGCTTCCCGCAACCAAAACAAAATCAGTTTTTCTTGGACCCTTCGTTTTGGTCAGACCTATCAAAACCATTCCAAGACACTCGGTTTACAAATTATTCCGAGCAAAGATGGCAACACAGCCGAAATCCGCCTAGTTAACCAACTACCTTGGCCACAAATCATGCTGACCTATCTACGTGGTAAAAAAGGCGTGGAAAATCCTAGTCGAAAGGGCTTTACAACCATTCCCCTAACCATTCCTGCCGATTTTCATATCAAAGATATTCAGTCGGTCAAAACTGATGGCCGCCCCCTTCAATCCGGGGCCTATTCCTTCACCATGACAATCGCGGGGACTTACCCAATCATGGGAGTTGCCGAAAACTAATCAACACAAATTAAAAGACCTGGATGCGTCCTTCGACTGCATTCAGTTCTTTTATTGGTTGATCTTATCGAAATTCAATCCAAATAATTTTGATTTTTCTAAAGAAACTTGGCCTACAACTCTGCCTTGATTTTCTCAACCTGGTCCAACTTTTCCCATGGCAAGTCCAAATCAGGACGACCAAAGTGACCGTAAGCAGCTGTCTGCTTATAAATTGGCCGACGAAGGTCTAGGCTATTAATGATTGCCAAAGGACGGAAGTCAAAAAGCTTCTCAACGATGGCTTCAATTTTGTCTTCTGCGACCTTTTCAGTCCCAAATGCTTCAATATTCAACGAAACCGGCTTGGCAACACCAATTGCATAGGCTATCTGGAGCTCAATCTTGTCAGCCAAGCCAGCAGCCACCAAATTCTTGGCCACATAGCGAGCATAGTAAGCAGCCGACCGGTCAACCTTGGTGGCATCCTTTCCCGAGAAAGCACCACCACCGTGGTGGGCTGCCCCCCCATAAGTATCGACGATAATTTTACGGCCTGTCAAACCAGAGTCGGCTTGAGGACCACCCAAGACAAAGCGACCGGATGGATTAATATAATACTTCGTTTGGTCATCAACCAAATCAGCAGGCAAGACCAGATCAACCACGAACTTTTTTATATCAGCACGTAATTGTTCCAATGTTACTTCTGCATCGTGCTGAGTTGACAAAACAACGGCCGCAATACGCTTAACCTGGCCATCATCCGTCAATTCTAGTGTTACTTCACCCTTGGCATCTGGGCGTAAGTAAGCCAATTCTTGGTCATTTCGTACCTGACGAATTTTACGCATTAACTGATGGGACAAGTCCAAAGCTAATGGCAAGTAATCAGTCGTTTCATTAGTGGCATAGCCAAAAACCATTCCCTGGTCGCCGGCACCTAATTGGTCTGGATCATCTTCGGCCGCATCAACAGCTTGAGCAATATCTGGTGATTGTTCCACAATCTTATTCGAAACATTGATTGAATCAGCTGAAAAACCAAATTCCGGCTGATTGTAGCCAATGGCCTTGATCGTATCAACGGCAATTTGACGGACGTTCACATAAGAAGTCGTTGACAACTCACCAAAAATCGAAACATCGCCCGTTGATGTGGTCACTTCAATGGCGGCCCGAGCCTTTGGATCTTCTGTCAACACAGCATCCAAGATGGCATCAGCAATTTGGTCCGCTACCTTATCCGGATGGCCATTGGCAACTGATTCAGCAGTAAAAAATTTTGTCATTTTCTTTTTCTCCTTTAAATTAACTAACAATATAGAGACAAAAGAAAAGCACCTTGGACAACCCAAAGCGCTTTGCAAGTTGCCTATCTTACAGAATTACCACCGTGCAAATGCCGGTTGGTGCAGGTTCACCGTGCTGTATCACTTCCCTGCTCTTGATAGTTATGTAATTTATAATTTATATTCTACATGATAGAATAAGAAATAGCAATTGACTTTCGAGGTTCTGATGACAAAAGAAAATGAAACAATCACTCCTGATCAACAAACCAGCACGCCACTGCATGGCGCAAGTGACGAACCACTCCAGGAAAAAACGGCTGATTTTTTCTCCCGGTCACAACGCCGCCAAGAACAAAAACAACAAGCTAACCAAGGCCAAGTCGCTGCCCTACCAGCCCCTCATCGCTATACGGTTCCAGCGATTGCAGTCGGTTTAAACATCATCTGGTGGCAACAGCCCCTCATCTACCACCAAGTTTGGCAAAATGCTGGTAACTGGCAAATTTGGTCCTTAATTGCCTATTCAATCTTTTCTGCAATGACGTTGGGGTTCCTCGTTAAAAATCGGTTTGCCAAGGCCGACTGGCATGTTTGGGCCTCCTTAGCTGCTTCTTTAATTGTGCTTTTCAATTCACAATTACGGTCGCGCTTTGAAGTTTTAGCCCTCCTCCTGCTCTTCATTTGCTTCTTGCTGATTTTACCCTTTCGGGCCTTTCAGTTGAAGAACCCGCTTGGTTTAACCGGTTTGAGCATCTTGCTGACCTTTTCGGTGCCAATTTGCATCAACTATCTGGCCAACAACTATGTTGAAACTGATTTTTTGAAGCAATCATGGCTTTTAGTCTTTGCCACGGCCTTTTACTTCACTCCCCTCTTCCTACCCACAGTTAAAGGACGAAAATTAGGACTCATAACCGGTCCACTTTTTATCCTCGCCGCCCTCATATTGGAAGGCTTCTCACCAATCGCCTTGATCACAATCGTTTTCGCCATAGCTGCGTATCTCTTAACCTTTATTCGGCCATTAACCTATCAAATTCAGCCCTTAGTGGCCATTTTCGGACTAATTGTTACCGTCATGTCCTACTACCATTAAAAAAACAAAAAAAACGCTTAGAAGCGATTCTAAGCGTTTTTAGTTTGTAATCAAACTTATTGATCAAGTTTTGTAATCGTATAGGACTTATCATCGGCCTTACGAACAAGCAAAGCCTGAATTTCATTGGCCGTTTGAATCTTGATTTGTACAGGAGCTGATGAAGGTAAGAACTTCATCGCAGAGGTGGCAACATAGTTGGAGAAGGCTTCAATTTCGGTTGGTGAATAGAATTGCGTTGTCACCGTTACGTTCATAGAAGACAACTTATTATTCGTAAATTTAGCAGAAGCTGTTGCCCCCGCAATGTTTGGGAAGAAGTTAGAAATATCAGTCTTGAAGTTATTAAAGCCAGTATTTTCATCAGATCCAAGGCTCGAAGTGTCATCAGATTCTTTTGGCAAAACGATCGACTTTTCGTTGATATCTGACCAACTACCGATATCAGTACCTGACTTTGAGGTGGCTTCAGCATAGAAAGAACCTGGAGCCAATGAATCCTGAGAAGCAGTGTCATACATGGCCAAGACAATTGGAATGTTCTTGCCAACACCTTGTTGCTCACGAATCGTCTTGATCAACTTTGGCGCAATCTTTTGCCCGTAAGCAATCCTATCCTTATCTGAAATCGTTTGATAATAAGTCGCACCATACTGTTCTTTTTGGTAAGCATCTTGACTATTCATCGCCACGCCCACAACCATTCCAGCTAATTGCAGGTTATTGCCGCTCTTGGTCATGAAATCTTGTTCTGTTAACGTCTGAACGTAAATCGGATTTCTCGAACTATCCGTCTTGCCATTATCCTTTGGATTCAAGCCAGTTGCATTACTATCCGTTTGACGAGCTAAGAGACCATTAACGGTGTCAGCATCAAGGTACTGACCTTCCTGGAAGATGTAGCGACCAGTCTTAAAGTGCGACTTAGACAAATTCAACAATGACGTTTCAAAATCTTGGACATCCAAAGAATTGTTCAAAGATGTTGCAGTAATACCCCGAGCGGCTGATGTCAAATAATGCCCATCCTTGATGACCGTTTGATAATCCCCCGCAGAACTTTGGGTTAACTGAACACCCTTTGTTTTGGAAACACTGGGTGTGACCGAAGCGATATTAATAAAGTAAAAAAAGGCTCCTAAAATAATCAGAAGCGCAAGGCCGATTAAGATATAGCCCCGCTTTGAAATCCGTTTTAACATTGTTCTTCCTCTTTGACAGTTTGGCTGAAAACGCCAAGTACAACCACCGGCAAGTTTTTCTGACCACGGCCGACAGCTTTAGCCGGCCTCATTTTGCTGGGCTGACAAGAATTCTTGTTCATTCCAGACAGTGACCCCAAGAGTGTTTGCTTTGGTCAGTTTTGACCCCGCATCGGTACCGGCAATCACTAAATCAGTCTTCTTCGAAACTGATCCAGTGACGCTGGCCCCGTGAGCTTCTAACCAGGCAGCAATTTCACTACGTGAACTCTGTTCTAGTTTACCAGTCAAAACGATCTTTTTACCATAGAAAAATGAATTTTCATCAATTGGACCCGTTTCGGATAAGTATTCCAAGTTCACACCAGCGTTGGCCAATTCGGCCAAAAGGGCTTGCGACTGGGGTTCAGCGAAGTATTTCACCACCGAATCCGCAATCGCTTGACCAATTCCATCGATGGCGACTATTTGTTCCGCATTGGCCTGTCCCAAGCTTGGTAAGTCTTGTAGGCTTGCCATCATAGTTTTCGCCGCTTTCGCCCCAACCAAGCGGATACCCAAGCCAAAGAGCAAGCGATCGGCGGAATTTGCTTTGGAAGCCTGGATAGCCGCCACCAAGTTATTGGCTGATTTTTCTTGAAACTTATCTAAAGATAGTAACTGCTCAACCGTCAAGGAATAAATCGAAGCCACATCGGTCACCAATTTTTTGTCCAAAAGTTGGCTAACAATCTGTGGGCCAAGGCCATCAATATTCATCGCATTGCGCGAGGCAAAATGGGTCAACCCCTCTTGCAGTTGCGCTGGACAAGCCGGATTAATGCAACGTAACACCACTTCACCCTCAACATGGACCAAATCAGCGCCACAGGAAGGACAAGTCGTTGGAATTTCATACTTTTTGGTATCTGCTGGGCGTTTGTCTAGGATGACCTGCCCAATTTCTGGGATAATATCACCGGCCTTGTGCAAGGTCACTGTATCGCCAACGCGAACATCTTTTTCCTCGAGGTAGTCCGGATTATGCAAGGAAGCCCGCTGCACCGTTGTCCCAGCCAAGAAAACCGGGTCCATGGCAGCCGTTGGTGTCACTGCACCCGTTCGGCCGACCGTCCATTCGATATCACGGACAATCGTCTGCTCCTCTTCCGGTGGAAACTTATAGGCGATCGACCATCGGGGTACCTTAACCGTGTTACCTAAGTCAATTTCGGAATCGATATCATCCACTTTGACGACAACGCCATCAATTCCATAAGGCAGGCCGTCACGTTTTTCGGTGTATTCGGCGATATAGGGCGCAATCTCTTTCATCTGGCCAATGACGCGGTTATCCTTGTTGGTTGGCAAACCAAGTTCGGCAAAACGGCGCAAGACTTCTGATTGCCTGGTCACACCCAACGTATCGGCCTCGGCCGTATAGTAAATAAAGGCAGACAACTGGCGCTTCTTGGTTTCGCGTGCATCTAGTTGACGTAACGAACCCGCCGCCGCATTACGTGGGTTGGCAAAGGGTTCTTGACCCTGATTTTCCCGTTCTTCATTCAAATGCGCAAAGGAAGCCTTTGGCATATAAATCTCACCACGAACTTCGATTGTTAAGGGCTCTTTTAATTCTTGGGGCACATCTGCAATGGTCTTGACGTTAGCCGTGACATCTTCACCAATCAGGCCATTGCCTCGAGTGGAGGCCTGCATTAAGCGACCATTTTCGTACTTCAAAGAAACTGCCAAGCCATCAATCTTTAATTCCAAGTTATAGGCCGGCTGTTGCCCCAACGCTTTGATGGTGCGATTCTCCCACTCTTGAAGTTCGTCTAATGAAAAAACATCCCCCAAAGAAAGCATTGGCACCGGATGTTGCACCTTTTCCAAGCCGGACTTGGTCTGGGCGCCACCAACATTTTGCGTTGGCGAGTCTGGTGTCACAAATTGTGGAAAGGCCTGTTCCAAGGCCACCAACCGGGCATACTTTTCATCATAAACGTGGTCTTCAACCTTTGGCGCATCCTGCTCGTAATAGGCAATTCCATAATCGGTCAACTCGTCTTGTAGCTGACTGATTGCGACTTGCGCATCCTTGGTCGACATATTCGTTGGTTGTGGATTACTTGCCATAAAAAATCCTTTCTACACGGTCAGTTAGCTGTTGGTCACAATGGCTGTACCAAGAAAAAAGCATCAGTTTTTTCCTTGCAGCTTAATCAACTCGTGTAATTGGTGCAAAGGCAGCCAAGAGTTGTTTGATGCCATCTTCTGGGAAGGCGACTTTAAGTTCTCGGTCAGGTTGGTCACCGGTAACTGAAACAACCGTCCCAATTCCCCACTTCTTATGAGAAACCTTGTCGCCAGCCTGCCACATGACCCCTTCAGCACCAGTGGTTTCAGCTGATTTCTTTTGAACCGGACTAGCCTTCGCAGACCCCTGGTAAGTAGTACTCGTTGCCCGGAGAAACTTCGAGGACAAACCGGCAGAAACGCCAGAGCCGCTTGCCGGATAGGCCTGCTCAATCAATTCGGGTGAAATTTCATCAATAAAGCGAGAAGGTTGGTTCGCCTGTGTCCGGCCATATAGCAAACGGGAGAAAGCATTCGTTAAATAAAGTTTCTGCTCAGATCGCGTAATACCGACATAGGCCAGACGTCGTTCTTCTTCTAATTGATCCTCGTCTTGTGCCGCCCGGCCCAATGGGAATAAGCCCTCTTCTAGGCCAATCAAGAAGACCGTCGGAAATTCAAGCCCCTTTGCGGCATGTAAGGTCATTAACGTGACCACCCCGCTATCTTCCTCGACATTGTCCAGGTCGGCCATCAAGGCCGTCGAACCTAAGAAATCAGTTAACGGATTCACTGCGTCGTCCGCCTGAGCATCGTACTTGTCATCAAATTCCTTGGTAACAGACAAAAATTCATCCAGGTTTTCCAGTCGTGATTGCGACTCAGGGTCTGATTTTGCCTGTAATTCCTGGCGATAGCCGGACTGTTCTAAAATCAAATCCGTTAACTCCGAAACAGTTAAGAACTCTGCTTGTTGGCGGAAGTTATGCACCATTTCGGCAAAGGAAAGCAACTTTGTCACCGCTGCTGGGCGGATATCCTGGGCCATTTCGACTTGATCGATAGCCGCCAACATTGGTAAGTTAACTTGGTTAGCAAAGGTAAAAAGCCGGTCAACTGTTGACTGACCGATCGCCCGCTTAGGAACATTGATAATCCGTTCTAAGGCCGCATTATCAGCCGGGTTTGCGACCAACGACAGGTAGGCCATCACGTCCAAAATTTCCTTACGGTCATAGAACTTATGACCACCAACAATGGTATAAGGGATGTTTGCTTTGACCAAAGATTCTTCCATGGCCCGGGACTGAGCGTTCGTCCGGTAAAGAATTGCAAAGTCGGACAAAGATTGATGGTTTTCGCGTTGCCCATTTTGAATTTGGCCCAACACATAATAGGCCTCATCCTGGGCAGACTGAGCCCGATAATAGGTGATTTTGTCTCCGGCACCGTTTTCGGTCCAGAGTTTTTTCGGCACTCGCTCGTTGTTGTGATTAATCACATCGTTAGCAGCATCCAAAATGGATTGAGTTGACCGATAATTTTGCTCCAAGAAAACTGATTGTGCCTGAGGCCAATCCTTTTCAAAGTTTAAAATATTTTGCATGTTGGCACCACGCCAACCATAGATTGACTGGTCGGCATCCCCAACAACGGCTAAGTTCTGTGAGCCTTGAGCCAGCATGTTGACAATCTTATACTGGGCATCATTGGTGTCCTGGTACTCATCGACGTGGAGGTAACGGAACTGGTCTTGATAGCGTTGCAAAACATCAGGGGCCTTTTCAAAGAGTTCAATCGTCAACATAATTAAATCATCAAAATCGACTGACTGAGCCTGACGCAAAGCTTTCTGGTAAGCAGAATAAACTTCTGCTACACGTTCTTCATAAAAATTAGCGGCCTGCTCTCGGTAATCCTTGGCCGTTAGCAAATCGTTTTTAGCATTGGAAATGGTCCCTAAGATTGTCCGTGGATCATACTGGTTTGAATCCAAATTTAAATCATTAATCACCCGTTTAACCAGCGTCCTTTGAGCAGAACTATCCAAAATCGTAAAGTTCTTGCCCAAGCCAATCCGTTCACCATCTCGACGCAAAATTCGAACAGCCAGGGCATGGAACGTTGAAACCCAAACGGATTGGGCTAGCTGCTCATCGACTAATTTACCAATTCGTTCCCGCATTTCACGGGCAGCTTTATTCGTAAAGGTGATGGCCAAAATCCGCCAGGGCGCCACATCTAAATCTTCAATTAAATGGGCAACACGGTGCGTCAAAACCCTGGTCTTCCCAGATCCGGCACCAGCCATAATTAAAAGCGGTCCCTCTGTCGTCCTGACCGCCTCCGCTTGCTTGCTATTCATACCCTTGGTTAATTCTTCAACAGTCATTTTGCCATCCTAAATCGTTTTTGTTCACTGCTCTTATTTTATCATAATTCAAGGAAAATCAGGCTAGGACAAAAAACTGCCCTAATCTAATTCGTGCGTCGACAAAATACCAACAGTTTGGCCTTGATTACCAGCAATTAACCATTTACAGTCTGTCTGATTTTTTGGTAAGGTAACTATAATTAAAGGTGGAAAAATCATGCAAACTAGCGAACACTTACTCACTTTGGGCCAAACGGGGTGGTTCAAAAACAAGTACCAACCAGCGGCCACAACGCTTTTCGCCCCACACCTTCTTTTGGTTGGGCAAACTGGGTCTGGCAAATCAACAACCCTCAAACAAATTAGCCAACAGTTACAAGTAAATCGACTCGGGCAAATCATTTTCGATCCAACCGGCGAGTTTAGCCGAGCAGACGACCAGCAGGTCTCCTACAGCGTTGGCCAAAACGTCTACTTTGATCTCAGCCAGTTAGCACCAAAAGACTTATTGACTGCGCTTGGTTTGACCTGGCCAACCAAGTGGCAGCTGCTACTAGGACAAGCTCAAGCAGCCTTACGGATTAACTACAATCTTAACCAACAGCAAAAGGTCATTTTAAACACTAAAGCCCTAACCGCCGATGCCTTTTATGCTTTAAAAAGTCAACTCTATCAAAGTCAATGGTCTTTCTCATTAAGCCTCCTCGCCCCCCAATTGCGCTTGCTAGCCCACCAAGGGTTTATTGATCAAAAAGAGAATTTGGCCAGCACTGATCCTGATTTGTTGACGGCCATCGACCAACTAGCCGACCGCCTCGCGGATCCGCGCCTAAAGACCATTGCACCAAATACTCAGGTAAAAACAACCAAGTACGACTTACTTTACCTGCTCAAATTAGCAACGGCTAAGGCTTATTTCGGCGCTAAAATCAGTATCAACCTGGCTCAGCTGAAAGACCTCGGTGCCCTCCAAGCCACCATCATGTCCACCGTCTGGCGCCAACTGCTCAGCTTTCAATCCAAAAGCACCCATAAGGCGACGGTTTACCTCTTAATCGACGAGGGCCACCGCTTCCTGTTGAAAAACAACCAAGCCGAGCAAGACAAGGACAGTGGTTTAGCGCAAATTCTGCGTGAGGGACGCAAGGAAGGCCTCCAGGTGGCCTTTGCTTCCCAGTCGCCACTCGACCTGTCAACTGCTCTACTAGGACAATTTTCAGCCACAATTGTCCATCGGCTGACGAATCAAAAGGAATGGCAAGCATTGCCCCTCCTAGCCAACTCTGCTAAAGCTGGGAAAAAATTAGGTCAGCTACAAACTGGCCAAGCACTAATCAAAGTTAACCAGGAACCGAATCGAACCGTCACGATTTTTGCATCCCCAAACAAACAATAAAGCAAAGAGAGAACCGTACGCGCGTTCATGAACGTGCGTAATCCGGTTCTCTTTTTAATTGAAACAATTCTAATAAATTCCCTAAACTAAACCATTAAGCGCTGGCATTGCCCATTTTTACCGTTAAATCAAAGCGCTTTAAATTCCAAGTTTCAATCACTGCCACCAATTTTGCTGCATAGGTTGGATCGGTCGCATACCCGTCTTGGACAAGGGCCTGCGCCGCAGCCTGATAATTTTTGGCTGCCAGCACATGCTCATATTGGTTGGGATTCCAGTGGGTCCCCTTTGAAATTAGCTGGGCATGGGCTTCCATCGATTCCTGCCAGGTCTGGTAGGAGGCAAATTTTTGATCCACTACAATCCAATGACCGTCCTCATACTCATTGGTTGGAACGACCACTCCGGCCTGGCCTGCCGATGCTTTCATCCCGTACAAATTGTTATAATCTTTTGACAGACTGGACTGGTTCCAATCCGATTCTAAAATGGCCTGTGCCAGTGAAATCGAAGCAAAAATGCGATACTTATATTGCATCTTTTGTGCATAGGGGGCCCATATTTGCAGCTGCTTTTGCTTGGCTTCATCTTGATAGATAATTTGCTCCTTTTTAGTCGTCATTGATCGGCTCATCACCACGGTCAAAGCAATTAATGTTAGAAAAACAAGCAAGAGCATCAAGTACATTCGTCGTTTTTTCTTCGCCTTTGGCAGAAAAAACCATTTTTTCTTTCTCCGCTTTTTAGCCACCTGGACACCCCCATTTCATTAGAATCATTGCTGTCTGAAATTGAATATAGCCAGTATACGCCTTTCTATTTTATTTGCCAAAAAAGAAAAAACCAACATCACTGTTGGTTAAATCATTTTACCAGTCGAAAGGCTGACTTATTTTTTTAACAAAACCGCCTTACAGTTCTTTTAACTTGCCACGGAAATCGGCCAAACTTTGGTAACCCTTGTGGGCCATGATCGCCTGCAATTCTTCAGCAAGACGGTCATAAACGCTCAAGCCTTCCTTCATCACCTGAGTACCAACTGAAACCAAATCAGCCCCACAAAGAATGTGTGCAAAAACATCTTCCCCGGAAGTCACACCGCCGGTTCCCAAGACCTTAATGCTGTCATGCAAGCGTTGGCGCAAAGCGCGAACGTTGGCTAAAGCCGTTGGCAGCACCATTGTTCCTCCCAAGCCACCAAAGCCACCCTTGGCCTTTGTGACCACTTGTTCCTGTTCAATATCGACCCACAGGCCGTTACCAACAGAATTAATCGTGTTTACGTGGGTTAATGGGTACTTGTTCAACACAGCAGCAATCTTGTCAAAGTGAACTAGATCAAAGTATGGTGGTAACTTCACGCCCAATGGCTTCGTGTAAAAACTGAAGACTTCTTTTAAGACCCGGTCGGTGGCCTCAAAGTCATAAGCTAATTGCGGTTCTCCAACAATGTTTGGGCAAGACAAGTTCAATTCAGTCGGTCCCTGATAGTCAGAAGCCTGCAAGTCTTTTAGCAGGGTAATCGCATCAGCCGCTGACAAAGCAGCAACAGACAAAATTGTTGGCTTTGTCTGTTCTTGCAAAACATAATCAAGGTAAAAATCATAGCCTAAGTTTGGCAACCCCATCGAGTTAATCGAACCATTTTTGAGATCATAGTACCGTGGGTTTGGATTCCCTGCACGAGCCTGAAGTGTTGCTGATTTTGTTACCATAGCACCCAAGTTGCTCGTATGCGCCAAATCATTCAATTCTTCTTTGGTCTGACAGTGGACCCCAGAGGCGTTGAGCAATGGACTAGTTAAAATTTGCCCAAAGAGGTCGGCGTTCAAATCAATATCGGTCATCAATTATTCTCCCAATGCTTTTACAAAGTGTGTTTCTTCTGGTAATTCCAAAACCGTCAAATAAGCAGCGACGGTATCCAAGGCGGTAAATAAGGCCACCTCGTTGACAATGGCTGCTGCTCGGACCGGGCTCTCCCCTGCCAAAGCCTGGTCAGCCTGGTCAAGTGTGTTTACCATGATTTGCAATTCTTGCTTAGCCATTGCCATTGGCAAATCAGCTGGTGCTGCTTCAACTGCAACACCATTTTCCTGTAAGAAAGTCCAATTGCCGTCAACAGCAACCAAGTCAAAGCCAAGGGCTGCAAAACGCTTAGCCAAGGCCAAGCCCTCTTGCTGGTCTGCTTTAGCCAAGTCCCAAAGAATTCGACCCTGATGCAAAATTGGTAAACCAGCACCAACCAGCGCCTTGGCGAGTGCTTGATCATAGTTGTCAGCAGTTCCCATGACTTCACCAGTTGACTTCATTTCTGGCCCTACCGTCGAATTTAAGCCGGCTAATTTGGCAAATGAGAAAACCGGCGCCTTCACGTGAACTGTAACTGGTTCCGGAACCAAACCGGATTGGTAACCCAAGTCTTTCAAGGACTTGCCCAACATAATTTGTGTGGCTACTTGAGCCATTGGAATCTCCGTCACCTTTGACAAGAATGGTAATGTCCGGGATGCCCGTGGGTTAACTTCAATCACGTAGGCGATTTCATCATGAATCACATACTGAATATTCATCAAGCCAATCACGTTCAATTTCTTAGCCAACTTTTGAGCAGATTCAACGATTTGTGCCTTCACGTTGGCAGACATTTGTTGCGTTGGATAAACCGCAAAAGAATCACCTGAGTGAATACCAGAGCGTTCAATGTGCTCCATCACTCCTGGAATCAACACGTCCGTGCCGTCTGAAATCAGGTCAACTTCAGCTTCCTGACCAGTGAGGTAGTCATCAATCAAAACGGGATGGTCGTTTGAAACCTTAACTGCCTGTTCCATATAGGTCTTCAAGTCATCATCGGAATCGATAATGGCCATTGACCGACCACCAATCACATAAGATGGTCGAATCAAAACCGGATAACCAAGGTCATTGGCGGCCTTCAAGGCTCCCTCTTTGGTAGTAGCCGTTTCACCCTTTGGCTTTGGCAATTCAAGCTGGTCAATCACTTTGGCAAATTCATCTCGGTCTTCGCCGCGATCCAAATCGGCCACGGTTGTTCCCAAAACCTTAACGCCGGCCTGTTCCAAACCAGCAGCTAGGTTAATGGCCGTTTGGCCACCAAATTGCACAACCACACCTAAGGGTTGCTCGAGGTCAATCACGTTCAAGACATCTTCTAGGGTTAATGGTTCAAAATAAAGCTTATCGGAAATAGCAAAATCAGTTGAAACCGTTTCGGGGTTTGAGTTTTGAATAATGGATTCATAACCGGCCTGTTGGATGGCCTTCACTGCATGCACAGTGGCATAATCAAACTCAACTCCCTGGCCAATCCGGATTGGACCAGAGCCAAGCACCAAAACGGAAGGTCGATCCGTGACAATTGATTCATTTTCGTCTTCATACGTGCCGTAGTAGTAGGGCGTCTTCGATTCAAATTCACCGGCAACCGTATCAACCATTTTAAAGGTTGGTAACAAGCCTTGTTTCTTGCGCCAAAAACGGAAATCAGCTTCCGTTTTGCCAGTCAACTTCGCCAACCAGGCATCAGAGAAACCATATTCCTTGGCCGTCTTAATTTTCTCAAAGTTGTCCGGATCTGCCTGAACAGCTCGTTCAATTTCGATAATGTGCAAAATTTTGTCCAAAAAGAACAAGTCCATCTGTGTAATATCATGAATTGCTTCAATCGTTACACCACGGTGAATCAATTCGGCGATGGCGAAGAGGCGGTCGTCCTTGGCCGGCATCAATTGTGCCTGCAGGTCCTCTGTTGAAACCCCGTCAAAATAACCAGCACTCAAATCCTTTTCATCGACTTCAAGTGAACGAACCGCCTTTAACAATGATTCTTCCAGCGTCCGCCCAATCGCCATGACCTCACCGGTCGCCTTCATTTGTGTCCCCAACGTGCGGTTAGCATGTTCAAACTTATCAAATGGGAACCGCGGAATCTTGGTCACAACGTAATCAAGGGCTGGTTCAAAGGCCGCCCAAGTCGTTTGAGTCACGGGATTTTTAATTTCGTTCAAATGCAAACCAACGGCAATTTTGGCCGCCATCTTAGCAATTGGGTAACCTGTTGCCTTTGAAGCTAGGGCTGATGACCGAGAAACACGGGGATTAACTTCAATGATGTAATACTGGAAAGACTTTGGGTCCAAAGCCATTTGGATGTTCACGCCACCCTCAATTTTCAAGGCTCGGATAATCTTTAAAGCGGAATCCCGCATCATTTGATAGTCCCGGTCTGATAGAGTCTGCGTTGGCGAAACGACGATGGAGTCACCGGTATGCACGCCAACTGGGTCAATGTTTTCCATCCCCGCCACAATCAAAGCGTTATCGGCGGCGTCACGCATCACCTCAAACTCGATTTCCTTATAACCGGCAATCGACTTTTCAATCAAAACCTGGGTCACTGGTGATAATTCTAAGCCATGGGCGGTGATTTCTTCTAATTCAGCCAAATTATTAGCAAAGCCACCACCAGTTCCACCAAGCGTATAGGCGGGACGAACAACCACAGGGTACCCGATGTTCCCTGCAAAATCGGCTGCTTCAGCGACTGTTGTGGCAATTTGCGATTCCGGTACTGGTTCATTCAATTCTTCCATCAAATCCTTGAAAAGTTCCCGGTCTTCAGCCTGTTCGATGGCTGGCAACTTTGTCCCCAGCAATTCAATATCTAGTTCCTGCAAAATACCTGAATCGGCTAAGTCCTTTGCCATATTTAGGCCGGTTTGGCCCCCTAAGGTTGGCAAAATGGCATCCGGCTTTTCTCGGTACAAAACCTCCTTGACGAAATCCAAAGTAATTGGTTCCAAGTACACCTGATCGGCAACTTCTTGGTCCGTCATGATCGTAGCAGGGTTGGAGTTAATCAACACCACCTGGTAGCCCTCTTCTTTTAATGAAAGGCAGGCCTGTGAACCGGAATAGTCAAATTCGGCCGCTTGACCAATGATAATTGGTCCTGAACCAATTACCAAAATTTTATGAATGTCATTTCGCTTGGGCATCTTAGGCTCCCTTCTTGTCCGTCAACTTGTTAATGAAGTTGTCAAAGATATATTCGGCGTCGTGTGGTCCTGGCGAAGCATCCGGATGAAATTGGACTGAAAATGCTTCCTTATCTTTCAACCGAACGCCTTCAACCGTTTCAGCATTAATTTCTTCGTGGGTTACTTCTAAATTCGTCCCGGCCAATGAAGCCCGGTCCACGGCATAACCATGGTTTTGTGAGGTGAAGTATTTCCGCTTGTGATCGACATCCGTCACGGCGTGGTTAAAGCCACGGTAGCCAAACTTCATCTTGTAAGTCTTAGCACCGTTGGCAATGGCAAAGAGTTGGTGTCCTAAACAAATACCCATGATTGGGTAATGATTTTGCAATGTAAGGATAGTCTTCGTTGCATAACCATACTGAGTGGGGTCGCCAGGTCCATTTGATAGTAAGATCCCGTCAGGCTTGCTGGCCTCAATAACAGACGCTGGCGTTGTGCCAGGGAAAACTGTTACGGTTGCACCACGCTTTTGCAGCGCCTTGACGATTGACCCCTTCAAGCCAAAGTCCAACAGAGCAATCTTTGGACCACCCACTTCACCAACGAAGGTCTCGATTTCCTCTTCCTTCTTTGCCCGGGCCAACAACAATGATGGATAATCTTGAGCAAAAAGGGCATCAATCTTTTCCTGATTTAATTCAGAAACCAAGACGGCGGGCATGGAGCCATGGTCACGGATTTCCTTGGCTAATTTCCGTGTGTCAACGCCTGTCAACCCTGGCAAATCTTCTTCCTTGGCAAAATCAGCAAGGGTCATCACAGAACGAAAGTTAGCAGGACGGCGGGCCAGGTCCTTGACGATAATGGCATCAACTGCGGGCTTGCTGCCTGTCCCTTCGTTATCGTCCAAGTTAATGCCATAATTACCAATCAAAGGGTAGGTAAAGACCATTGTTTGTCCAAAATATGAGGGATCGGTCATCGTTTCTTGGTAGCCAGTCATTCCGGTTGAAAAGACTACTTCTGTTAGCAGATCTTTTTCGGAGCCAAAACGCTCACCGGCATAAACTGATCCATTTTTCAATACTAAATATCCTTGCATTGCCTTACTCCTTCTTTGCTTGATAGACCAAGTGGCCGTCAACCAAGGTCTTTAAGACCTTGCCATAAACCTCTTGACCAGTAAATGGGGTATTCTTTCCCTTTGATTCAAATTCTGCTGGGTTAATCTTGTATGGGTGAATGAAATCAACCAGCGCAATATCGGCTGCATCCCCAACCCGTAATTCACCCGCCGATACGAGGTTAAAGACTTGCTTTGGTCGTCGAACCATCCAATCAAGGACAGTATCCAGGTCGACTAAGCCACTTTTAACAAAGCGGGTATAAACTAGCGGCAAAGCCGTTTCTAATCCGACAATGCCAAATGAGCAATCGTTCATGGAACCCGATTTTTCCTCTGCGCTATGTGGCGCATGGTCGGTCGCAATCATGTCAATCGTCCCGTCCAAAAGTCCAGCGATTAGGGCCAATCGGTCTGCTCTTGACCGCAATGGCGGGTTCATTTTGAACATTGGGTCATCGGTTTCAATCATGCTGTCATCTAAGAACAAGTGGTGTGGTGATACTTCCGCTGTGACGGCCAGGCCCATTTGCTTGGCCAAACGAACCTGAGCAACAGATTCCTTGGTTGAGATATGGGCGATGTGGTACTTCACCCCGGTTGCTTGTGCCATCACCAGGTCACGAGCTAATTGAGTTGATTCAGATAAACCTGTCATCCCGGGCAAGTCCAATCGTTTGGCTTGCGGTCCAGCATTCATCACCCCCCCTTGGATTAAGGAATCATCTTCCAAGTGAGCCGAAATTACGCGGTCAGCCTGCCGAGCCGCTTTCATGGCTTCCAGCATCGTCTGTGCATCCTGCACTCCATGACCATCATTGGAGAAGGCCATGGCACCGGCATCAGCCATTTTTTGTAAATCAGCTGCGCCAACGCCAACCAGGTCAGCCGATAGTGCACCAAATTGGCCAATCTTCACCAGGCTACTTTCCTGATTGAGCAAAACCTGGTGACGAACCTTTTCGGCAGTATCAACGACCGGCTTGACATTTGGCATGGTCATCACCGTTGTGAACCCCCCGTGAGCGGCTGCATGAGAGCCGGTTTCAATGGTTTCCTTGTAAGTTAGTCCTGGCTCGCGGAAGTGGACGTGAACATCAATCAAACCAGGAATGGCCGTGGCACCATGGGCGTTAATTTCTTCGTCAGCTGGAACCTCAATTCCACGGGCAATTTTTGCAATCTTGCCATCCACAATTAAGATGTCCAGGCAGCGCTTGTTAATTGCTACATGCTTGATTAATACTCTCATTTGTCAACCTCCATTAAGCCGCGTGCCTGTAGGACCTTGGTCATCATCGCCATCCGGGCAAAAACCCCGTTGCCCATTTGAGTAAAGATCCGTGATTTGTCGCCATCCACCAATTCACTGGCAATTTCAACATTGCGGTTAACTGGGGCTGGATGCATGATAATGCTTTGTTTTGGCAAAAGCTTAGCTCGTTTTTTTGTTAAGCCAAACTTTTGATAATAATCAACGGCCGTGAAGGCATCACGGTTAGCCTCATCGAAGCGCTCTAATTGCACCCGGAGCATCATCACCACATCTAATTCCGGTAAAATTTCTGCCAGCGTGCCAAATGTGCCCAAATCATCAAAGTCCCGACTGTACCAGGACTCAGGTCCACCAAAGTAAAGTGTTGCCCCCAACGACTTTAAGATTTTAGCGTCTGATTTTGCCACTCGTGAGTGAGCCAAATCACCAATAATACCAACCTTTAGGCCATCAATTCGACCAAATTCATTTTCAATCGTTAATAGATCTAAGAGTGTTTGTGATGGATGGACTCCAGCGCCATCGCCAGCGTTGAATAACCCCAGTGTTACATAAGGATTTTCCATCAATTCTTCGTACCAACCGGTTTGGCCGTGGCGAATAACGGCAAAGTCAACGCCGATTGCTTCCAGTGTGCGCAGCGTATCCGACAGCGTTTCGCCCTTTTGAACAGAAGACGTTGCCGGATTAACCTCAATGAGGTCAATACCTAACTTCTTCTCCGCCATCTGAAAAGATGACTTGGTTCGGGTGGAATTCTCAAAAAAGAGGTTCACACCGTATACCGGACGCTTCAACGCTGGTGCTTTTTTCCCTGCCTGATAGTCTTGGGCTAAGTCCAAAACTTCTTGTAATTGCGCTGCTGATAAATCTGCTAGGTCTAGGCAGTTGTTCCAATTCGTCATCTCAATGCCCCTTGATTTTCCCGCTGCAATTTTCCAATAAAAAACGCCCTGATCCTAAGATCAGAGCGTCAGTGGTGGTTGACTGGACTCGATTAGCTTGCACTTCGTCCGTTCTTGTCAGCCTTTTTGTCAAGGATTGCCAGGGTCTCGCCCAGGGGTCTGAAATTTCTTCCAACCATTACCTTGCTGCTTGTCCACCTTAGCGACTCTCCGGTCTGCTTTAAAGGATTGCAACTTTTATTTGCTTGCTGGTATTTTAGCACCTGTAAATACCTTTGGCAAGCTTTTCTGACAGAAAAGGGTATAAAGGTCAATTTTTGTCTTTTGTTAGAAAAGCTAACAATGGTCACTGCTAATTTTTAGTCTTAACAGCTTTGGTTCATCAATGATTTACGTTTGCCAATAAAAAAGCCACCACGACAATGTGGTGACTAAACAACATGCTTAATTAAAGTTTGAATCATCATCCAAGAAAGTGTTCAACACTTCCTCAACCATGTTCCATTCTGCATCATCTTCAATTGGCAGCAAATCTTCTTCCGTTGCTTCACCATCCTCGGCCGGGTTGAAAATGTATGCTTGTACATCAACCTCTTCATCTTCCTCAACGCCGTCTGGAACGAGCAAGATGTATGAACGATCAAATTCCTCTGAATGGAAAGTAAACAAAACTTCGTATAGAGTTTCGTCACCATTCTCATCAATCAGAGTAATCTTGTCAATTTCTGGGTTTTGCTTAGCCATAAAAAATCCTTTGTTATTGTTACGATTGCACCAAAGTAAAAAAATTTACTTGGTCAACTTGCCGTTAGCGTCCAAATAATTTTGCAAAATGAATTCTGCGGCAATCTTGTCGATGACCTTTTTACGCTTCTTACGAGAAACGTCCGCCTCTTCGATTAGCATTCGTTCAGCCTGAACCGTCGTCAGTCGTTCATCTTGAAAATCAGTGGGCAAACTAAAACGGTCTTCCACCATCTTAGCATACGATCGCGCTGCTTGGGCACGAGGGCCCTCGGTATTATTCATATTCTTAGGCAGACCTAAAACGACGCCTTTTGCGCCTGTTTCTTGGAGAATTTCACCCAAACGGTCTAAGCCAAAGACTTTTTCGTCCTCGTTGATTCGGATGATTTCCACCCCTTGGGCCGTCCATCCCATTGGGTCCGAAACGGCCACACCAACTGTTTTTGAGCCTACATCAAGTCCTAGTATCCGCATTACTTATTTAAATAGGCGTGTACGAGCTCCTCGATGATTTCATCGCGCTCGT
Organism: Fructobacillus americanaquae; assembly: GCF_024029775.1. Classification (GTDB taxonomy): domain Bacteria; phylum Bacillota; class Bacilli; order Lactobacillales; family Lactobacillaceae; genus Fructobacillus; species Fructobacillus americanaquae. Next base: position 1,192,428 of record NZ_CP097122.1, on the reverse strand, counting down.
GGCGCTTAATTAAATTACGCGCGTCATGGAGTCGGGGGATATAAGCTGGGTCGCCAGACATTAAATACCCAACGATCTGATTGATTGGATTGTAACCCTTTTCTTCCAAAGCGGCATAAACCAACACCATCGTTTCATGGATATCTTTTGGTGCCTGGTTACCGAAGTCAAAAATCGCAGTCTCATCGTTCACACTCATCGTACACACTCCTTTCTTCATAGTTTTCACTTTTACGTGTCTTTAGTTTAACACGTTTCCAAGCAAAAAGCCGACTAAATTCCAAGCTGACCAATTTGCCAGTTGCCTTTAGTCGACCTTCTATCAAAGAAAATATTAAACTTGACCAATAATTTTTTCAGCCTGGTCGAGCGCTTCAGTAATCTTGCTCTGGTCCTTTCCACCGGCTTGAGCCAAATCAGGTCGGCCGCCGCCGCCACCACCGACAGTTGGGGCAATCGTCTTGACCAGATCACCCGCCTTAATACCTAAAGCGTTGGCTGTCTTATCAGCACCAACCAGCAAATTGACCTTGTCACCAATGGCAGCAGCCAAAACCAAGATGTTTGACGCACCCTGATCGCGCCAAGCATCTGCCATTTGGCGTAAGCCACCAGCATTATCAACCTTAACTTGGGCAATCACAGCCGTCAGTTGGCCAATTTGCCTTGGATTATTGAAGAGTTTGCCAGCCTGCAGAGCGGCTAATTGTGCCTGCATCGCTTCGATTTGCTGGTTAGCTGCCTTCAAATCGGCTTGTACTTCTTCAACCTTGTCCTTCACGGCCAAAAGGTTTGGTACTTTCAAGCCCTTAGCAATGGCTGCCAGCGTCTGTTCCTCTGCTTCAAAGCGAGTTAAGGCCGGAATTGAAGTCAACGCCTCAATTCGGCGAACCCCCGCCCCGATACCGGATTCAGAAACAATCCTAAAGAGTCCCAGCTCAGCTGTTGACTGAGCGTGGGTACCACCATCAAATTCCCGGTTATAGTCACCAATGGAAACCACGCGAACCGTGTCACCGTACTTATCATCAAAGACTGCAACAGCGCCAACCTGCTTGGCCCTCTCAAGGGACATTTCTTCCCAAGTAACCGGCAAGTTTTTGGCAATTTGCTCGTTGACTTGGTCTTGAATCTGATTTAACGTGGCCTGGTCAACCGGTCCTTCATGATTAAAGTCAAAGCGCAAATACTCTGGTTCCACCAAAGAACCAGCCTGGTGGACATCCCCACCAATCACATTCCGCAACGCTTGATCCAACATGTGGGTCGCGGTGTGATTCAAGGACACGGCCCGGTTACGATCCAAATCAATGGCCAAGTCAACCACCTGGTTAACCTTCAAATCCGCCATCATTTGTACTGTATGGATATGTTGACCATTGGGCCCTTTTTGAACATCCGTCACCTGGGCTAAGATGTGATCATTTTCATCCTTAACCGTTCCAAAATCAGCAACCTGACCACCCATTTCAGCATAGAACGGCGTCTGATCAAAGACCAACCAAGCTGTTTGACCAGCATGAGCTTCTGTTGCTACTTGGGCCACACCATTTTCATCGTGAACCAAAACGGCCACGACCTTAGCGCCAAGAACCGTCTTGTCATTCCAACCAACATAGGCTGATGGCACTTTCAAATCCGTTAAGGCAGCGTTTTGCACGCCCATCGCATTCTCCGTTGAACGGGCAGCCCGAGCGCGGTCACGCTGTTCTTGCAAAGCTTTTTGGTAACCAGCTAAGTCAACTGACAGACCAGCGTCTTCGGCCTGTTCTTCCGTTAATTCGACTGGGAAACCATACGTATCAGACAACTTGAAAGCATCTGCTCCCGCAATCGCCTTTTGGCCATTCTTCTTGGCTTGAGCAATGACCTCGTCCAAGAGTGACAAACCGGCCTTCAAAGTTTTGTTAAAGCGCTTTTCTTCCGCCAAAATTGTCTTTTCAATTTCAGCCTGGTTAGCCTTTAGCTCTGGATAATAAGAGTCCAATGTACTAATCACGGCTGGTACCAATTTTGCCAAGAATTCACCCTGAATACCCAACTTTTGGCCGTGCAAAACAGCTCGTCGAAGCAAGCGGCGGATAACATAACCACGGCTTTCATTACTTGGCTTGGCTCCGTCAGCAATAGCAAAGGAAATTGCTCGAATGTGGTCGGCAATTACCTTAAAGGAAACGTTTTCAGCCGTATCCTTGGTTTCGTCGTACTTGGCCCCACCAGCTATTTTTTCAGTTTCATGAATAATTGGCAAGAATAAGTCCGTATCGAAGTTTGTCCGGCCATTTTGGAAAACAGAAACCAATCGTTCGAGTCCCATACCCGTATCAATGTTTTTATGTGGTAATTCCGGGTAGGTGCTATTGTCCGTTAATCCAGGTAAGTGGTTAAACTGTGAGAAAACAATGTTCCAGATTTCCAAGTAGCGTTCATTTTCGCCTCCTGGATACATTTCAGGATCATCGGCTGGCAAATCGGCAAAGGCCTCACCGCGGTCATAGAAAATTTCAGAGTCGGGGCCTGAAGGGCCTTCACCGATATCCCAAAAGTTATCTTCGACTTCGTAAACGTGACCAGCTGGCAAATCAGTCTTTTCTTCCCAGATTTTGCGTGACTCTTGGTCCTTTGGATAAACTGTGACATATAGTTTTTCCTTGTCCAACCCGTACCATTCTGGTGACGTCAAGAGCTCCCAGGCCCAAGGAATGACTTCTGCCTTAAAATAGTCTCCAATTGAGAAGTTTCCCATCATTTCAAACAGCGTATGGTGGCGGGCAGTCTTACCAACGTTTTCAATATCGTTCGTCCGAATGGCCTTTTGCGCGTTCGTTAATCGAGGTTTTGGTGGAACAACAGAGCCATCAAAGTACTTTTTTAAAGTAGCCACCCCAGAGTTAATCCACAATAGTGATGGATCATTTTCTGGAATCAATGACTTGGCCGGTACAACTAAGTGGTCTTTACTGGCAAAAAAATCTAAGAACATTTGCCGGATTTCGGCTGATGATAATTCTTTCATGAATTCTCCTTTGGTTTTCGGCTAATTAAAAAAAGACCAAAACAAAGAGCGGACGCGTTACCGTGGTACCACCGCTGTTTGTAATGATCTTTCAAATCTTTACCTTTAATTCCTGATAACGCTAGGATGCGGCCATTTTTGGCATTTATCCTGGGAGCACGCCCTCATGTTCCTAGTGTTTTCCATCAACCAACACCTTGCTAAAAAGAAGCTATAAGACCGCATATCCAGTTACTAAGGATAATTATAGCACAATTTTTTCTTGGCGAAAGTCTCTTTACCAACCAATTGCACGGTCTTTTGGCAGTGGCTTCAAAGTGCCATTGTCAGCCTCCGTAAAGACCTGGTCAAAGATTGCAAAAACCTGGTCTAGCTGTTCGTCTGTAATCACCAAAGGTGGCTGGAAACGCAATATAAAGCCACGAAGCGTAATCATAACGACCCCTAACTCAAAGAGTCTAAAAATGATTTGACTCGCCAATTGAGCGTCTGGTTGCCCATCTTGATCAACGATATCAATGCCACCGTCAAGACCGTAAATGCGGACATCACCAAGACAGGTGTAGCGTTTCTGAGCTTGATCAAAGTATTCTTGCACTCGCAGGCCCAGCCGCATTGACCGGCCCACTAAGTCTTCTTCCTTTAAGACATCTAAGCCAGCCAGGGCCGCTGCAGCCGCTACCGGGTTGCCCCCAGTCGTAAAGAGGTGGCCCGGTGCAGGCAAGGCATCCATAATCTCAGCTTTCCCAACGACGGCAGACAATGGTAAACCGGAGGCAATTGATTTTCCAATGGCTAGTAAATCAGGTACAATCCCGAAATGATCAATGGACCACAGCGTGCCAGACCGGCCTAATCCCTGGTTAACCTCGTCCACGGCAAAAACAATGCCGTTTTCCCTAGTGTATTGATAAACCAGGTCCAGGTATTCTTGTGGGGCCTTCACGATTCCGCCGTCACCCTGAATGGGTTCAATTAAAACCAACGCCGTTTCATCCGCCGGTAGATAACTTTCAAAAAGTTGCTTAAATTCAGCAAATTTACGCAAAGAAAAGTCATGCTCATTCTCGCCCTGTAATCGGTCATGGCTGTCTGGGAAGGGTGCCTTGTAAAAACCGGGCATCAACGGACCAATTTTGCGGACCTGGTTCAATGAAATTGCTGAAGCAATTGAGGCTGCGTAGGTCGATCCGTGCATAGCCCCGGTAAAAGTCACTACATTGGGCCGACCCGTGTAAGCCCTAGAAAATTTAATCATCGCCTCGTTAGCATCTGAGCCAGAATTCCCCAACGCGACCTTCTTGTCAAAGTTACCCGGCGTCAGTTGAGACAGCCGTTCCAAAAGTTTAGCCGTGGTCGTATTCGCAAAATAAGCTGGCGTATATAAAATTAACTCTTCAGCCTGGTCCTTAATGGCCTGAACCACCTTTGGATGGCAATGGCCAAAGTTAATGGCAGAAGCCGAGGCCAACAAGTCAATGTAGGTTTTGCCATCAGCATCCGTCACTGTTGCTCCAGAGCCAGATTGCACGACTAAATCAAAGTACTTAATCCGGGCCGCTGCATTTCTGTTTTGATCCTCTTCGGCTAAAATATCTAAATTTCTGCTCATACCCAACCTCTTTTTTCTCATTTATTTTTAATCATTATACAATAAAAGCCCGTAAAATTCCGGGCTTTCAAGAAAAAATATTAAGTTAGGTCATGTTGCTTTACTGGTGCAAGCGTGAATGGCGTGAACCATAGAACAGATAAACCAGCAAGCCTAAGATGAACCAGAAGCCAGCATAAACACGAGCCTGAATGTCCAATGACCAGAAGATATAAAAGGCACCCAAGGCACCCAAAGCAGGCAAAACTGGATAAAGAGGCATCTTAAAGCCAGGTACTGGCAAATCTTTCCCTTCTCGTGGACGCAAGGCATAAACTCCAACAGAAACCATGATAAAGGCAATCAATGTTCCGGCTGAAATCAAACCTGCCAATTCGTTGAATGAGAAAACAGAACCAACCAAAACGGCAATGACCGTTAAAACTAACAAAGCGTTGTTTGGCAAACCCTTACCGTTAACGTCACCCAAGACCTTTGGCAACAAACCATCACGACCAAAGGCATATAGCAAACGAGAGCCAGCCAACATCATACCGATAATGGCCGTAAACATTCCAGCCAAGGCAACAACAGAAAGAATATTTGATACAAGTGGGTGCCCAGCCTTTTCCAAGGCCCACGCAGCTGGCGCAGCATTGTTAGCATATTGTGTATAATGGAACATTCCAACCATAACCAAGGCAACTGTCACGAACAAGACCGTGGCAACAACCAAAGAACCGATGATACCACGAGGCATTGTCTTTTGTGGGTTCTTTGCTTCAGCAGAGTTAGCAGCAATTGAGTCAAAGCCAATATAGGCCAAGAAAATTTGTGAAGCGCCCGCTGAAATTCCTTGCCAACCACCAAAAGTTGTTCCTGGTTTATGAGCTGGAATAAAGTTAGCATAGTTTGAAGGATGAATAGCAGTGGCCCCCACAACGATAAAGAGCAAGATTACCAAAACCTTCAAGACCACCAAAGTATTTTCAACCTTGGCCGTTGTGTTCGTACCCTTCCAAAGCAAAGTGGCCACAATCAAAACCGCCAACAGTGAGAAGAGGTCAATCACCCCACCGTTTCCGGCGGCAAAAGAGCCATTCAAGGCTTTTGGCAATGACAGGCCGAAATTAGCTAGGAATTGGTGGAAATTGGCCGACCAACCAGAAGCAACGAAGGCCACGGCAATAAAGTATTCAGCCAGCAAAGCCCAACCAGCGATCCACCCGAAAACTTCACCAAAGACAACGTTAGCCCAAGAATAAACGGAACCGGCAAATGGCAAAACAGAAGCAAACTCCGCATAAGCAAAGGCTGTCAAACCAGAAACGATCGCAGCAACCACAAAGGACAAACTAACGGCTGCACCGGCGTGGTTGGCGGCCACAATTCCTGGCAAGGTAAAGATGGCCGTGGAAACAATTGTTCCAACCCCCAAGGCCAACATTTCCTTCACACCCAGTGTTTTTTTCAGATGGGCATCACTTTGTTCGAATGCTGATGGATCAGCTCTCCTAAACCAAGAGCCCATTCCGCTTTTATCTGCCATAAGCATCTCCTACTTTCTTAATTTATAAACTATCAAAAATATTAGCATTTTCTAATTTAAATGTCAAACACTTTATTAATCCTAACTTTATAAATTCCCTGTTTTCTCATTTACCGCCTTGTTATCAGAAGAATCTCTTGCTGAATAAAAAAAAGAACCGGATTAACCGATTCTTTTTGTTTAAATCAATATTAAAGTTCAGGTTCTTCGACTTCAACTGTATCATTAATCTTCTTGGCGCGGCGGAAATGCTTAGTAACCAAACGTGAACCAGTTCCCCAGAAGTAAAAGGCCAAAGCAACGACAATAATCATCACAAAGTCCAATGGATACTTCACCAGGCCAATTCCATTAAATTCGTGTGAACCAATATAAGATTCAATTGACAAAGCAACCAAGTACCAAAGCAACCAGGAAGACCCCTTTATTTGTTGCTTAGCGCGGTCCATTGACCATCCCTGCTTCCACTCGTAGAAGAAGTAGAATGGTAATCCTAAGACAATAATCAAAATAACTTCGATTGTGGTTGGCCACATTGCCCAATAAGTTGCTAATGAGGCCAATACAAAGGCCAGAGGAGCCATGTACTTCATACTCTTCGACTTAAATGGTCGATTGAAATCAGGTGCCATCTTGCGTAATGACATGACCGTAACTGGTCCCGTCAAATAGGCAATCAAGGTAGCAGTTGAAATAACAGCCGCCAAAGTTCCCCATGACCGGAAAACCGTTACCATAATCATTGACAAGATAGCATCCGTCACCATGGCCATTCGTGGAATTCCGTACTTTTTGTTAATCTTACCCAAGTATTGTGGAATGTGCTTATCGGAAGCCATGGCAGCCAAGACACGACCGGTTGAGGCCGCAAAGGAAACACCGGTTCCAAATGGTGAAACAAAGGCATCCGTATACAGCAAGATTGACAACCAATTTAAGCCAAGTAAGATGGCCAAATCAGCAAACGGTGACTGAAAGTCGATTCCGTGCCAACCAAATTTAGCAATTTCAGACGGTTCAATCGCCGTAATAAAGGTTGATTGAATCAAGATGTACAAAATTGCTGCGATTCCTAAGGAAATCACAATTCCTCGAGAAATATCTTTTGTTGGATCCTTAACTTCTGAACCAAAGTTAATAATTGTTTGAAAGGCATTAAAAGAAAAGATAATACCAGAAACAGTTGTTGCCGCAAAGATTGGTGCTGTTCCATACGGCATGAACTGGTGAAACGTTGAACCGTAGTTTCCAGGATGGAAACTTGAAATGGTCAACATTAAAATCGTCAACAATGGCACCCCAATTTTTAAGAATGAGATTGCTGAAGTAAAGCGAGTCAACAAGGTCACAGACCAGTAGTTGAGCAACGTGAAAACCGCAATAAAGCCAAAGACAACAAGCAATCCAGGTGTCGTGATTTGACCATTACTTAAGAAATGGTGGGTCCAATTTGCCCATTTCCAAGGCCAAGTTGACATATATTGAACGGCTGCCACCGCTTCGATTGGAATTAAAGTAATCAGTGATACCCAGTTCGCCCAAGAGGCAATAAAGCCTAAGAGCGATCCGTGAGTATACTGGGCAAACTTTGACATTCCACCCGACTGCGGAAACATTGTTCCCAATTCAATATAGGTGTAGGCAATCACACCGATCACGCCTGCCCCAATGACCCATGAGATAATAGCGGCTGGCCCAGCAACACGAGTTGCCTCCCAAGAACCAAACAGCCAACCAGAACCAATCAATGATCCTAGTCCCAAAAGAACAAGTTGTAGTAAACCAATTTTATGAGATTTCATAATATCCTTCCGTCACATTTATCAAAGTGACCACTTACAAGTGAATCACCAATGGTCACTATTGTACCAGAACGATTACAAATTGCAACTCTATTATACAAAAAAAAACTGCTGGTTGCTAATACCAACAGTTTTTTTGCACTAAGTTAAACAAAAAGTGCTGTAATAATTAAGATCACAATTAAACCGGTTACAGAAATAACTGTTTCCAAAACCGTCCAAATTTGGAAGGTTTGCTTAACCGTCAAATCGAAGTATTCCTTAAAGATCCAGAATCCAGCATCATTAACGTGAGAAGCAATCAATGAGCCAGCACCAATGGCCAAAGCAACCAACACAAGTAACAAATCACCGTGTGGGTTAGCAGCTAAAATACCATTCACGACACCAACCGCCGTGATACCAGCAACCGTGGCTGAACCAACGGCAATCCGCAGCAATGAAGCTACTGCCCAAGCAAACAAAACAATTGTGACTGGCGACATTGAACCTGATGATTGGAACAAGTGTGCGATTTGGTTTGACATACCTGATGTTACCAAAACACCACGCAAGGCACCACCACCACCAACAATCAACAAGATGCCGGCAACTGAGTTCAAACCTTCAGTCAGTGAAGTTTCAACTTCCTTCATTGAACGTTTTTGTCCTGGTCCCATCGCAAAGATGGCAAAGACCAAAGAAATCGTCATCGCAACGGCAGGGTTTGCCAAGAAATCAATTACTCGGTAAACCATGTCAGGGTTAGCTGGGGCCTTGCCGCCTGAAACCACCAACTTATAAACAGTGGCGATAATCATAAAGATCAATGGAAAGACAGAAGTCAAAACTGACATGGCAAAGCTTGGTGACTTATCCAAGTCGTATTCCTTGACTTCACCAACCGCTTCAATGTGTTCCTTGAATTGGAAAGCATCAGGGGCAAACTTTTGCGCCAACTTTGTATAAACAGGGCCGGCAACAATAGCTGTGATGATTGAAACAACCAAACCAACAATCAACATTAAACCAACGTTTGCGCCTAATTGTGAGGCAACAGCAGTTGGAGCTGGTTGTGGTGGTAAGAAGCCTTGTGCAGATGACAAGGCAGCCGTCATTGAAATTCCCAAATAAAGCAATGGGACACCCGCTTCAATGGCAACGGCAAAAACGATTGGAATCAACAAAACCATGCCAACTCCGAAAATCATTGAAATTCCAATGATAAAGGAAGCTAACAAAACAGCCCATTGCAAGCGCTTCAAACCGAACCAAGCAATCAAGGTCTTAGCGATTCGATAAGAACCACCAGCATCAGCAACCAAACGGCCAATCATTCCACCAAAGATGAAGATAACGGCGTTTGATCCCAAGATGTTTCCCATTCCCTGGGCACCCAAAACGGCATCTGGGATCTTTGATGGGTTCATGCCCAATAAGAGGGCCAAAACGAAGGCCGTAATGACCAACGATACAAAGGTATTCAACTTAAACTTGGTGATTAAAACCAGCAAGAGTAAGATGGACACGAATAACATAACAAATTCCATTTATCCATACGAAAGCCACCTGGCTTTCTCTCCTATTATCTCTGCGCCTTACTTCATGTGCTTACGCTGGAAGTCGGCAATGTTATCATATTCAGTTTGCAATTGGCGTGACAAGCGAATGAAGATTGGTGCCAATTCCCGATAAGCTTCGAAGTTTTCTGGGTCTGGTTGGTAAGTATTTGACTTACCAACATACTTTGAGATTTCATACAAATCATCAATTTGACCCAAGGCCTTTTGGGCAACAACAACCGCAGCTAACGCACCCGATTCAAAGGCTTGTGGCACTGTCACTGGTTGTTCAAAGATATCAGCAAACATTTGTCGCCACAACGGTGAGCGAGCAAAACCGCCAGTTGCCTGGATGGACTTTAATGAACCAACAACTTCTTCCAAGGCCAATGAGACCATGTAGACGTTAAAGGTAATACCTTCCAAAACGGCGCGGATCATGTTTGCACGAGTGTGTGAGTGGTTCAAACCAAAGAATGAACCACGAGCGTTTGCATCCCAGATTGGTGCTCGTTCACCACCCAAGTACGGATGGAAGAGCAGGCCATCTGAACCGGCAGGAATCTTTGATGCCACTTCAGTCATCAAGTCATAAGCGTCTTGCCCAAGCAGTGCGGCGGTTGACTTCTCGGCATCAAAGAGATTGTCGCGGGCCCAACGGAAGACATCGCCACCGTTGTTAACCGGTCCACCAACAACCCAGTGCTCCTTGTCCAAGGCATAAGTAAATGTCCGACCCTTTGGATCGATAACGGGCTTATCAGAAACAACACGGATGGCACCAGAAGTTCCAATCGTGATTGCTGCGACACCAGGTTGAACAGCATCAACACCAAGGTTTGACAATGGGCCATCACCGGCACCATAAACAAATGGTGTATCAGCAGGCAAGCCAAGCACTGTCGCATAATCGCTTTTCATCTTTGTTTCATATTCATATGGTGAAACAGGTTCAGGCAACTGATTCTTTGATAAACCGGTTACTGACAAAGCTTGTTCATCCCAATCCAAATTAAAGATGTTGAACAAGCCAGTTCCTGAGGCAATTGAAATATCCATCTTGTTTGCACCAAACAAACGGAAGAACAAATATTCCTTAATGCCTAAGTAATGAGCAGCATTCTTGTAAATATCTGGCTGGTCATTTCTCAGCCAAAGTAACTTGGACAAAGGTGCCATTGGATGAATTGGCGTTCCGGTCTTTTGGTAGATTTCCATCCCCTGACCAGATTCCTTCAATTCATCAGCATACTTAACCGCACGAGTATCGGCCCAAGTAATAACACGTGTCAGTGGCTTCCAGTCTTTATCAAAAGCAATCAATGAGTGCATTGCTGATGAGAAGGAAACAGCTGTAATCTTGTTTCCTTTACTCAAGTTGGCCTTACGAACAACAGCAGCTAAGGCGTTGGTAAAAGCGACAAAGATTTCTTCTAAGTCTTCTTCCGCCATATCCGTTTGATCCCGATATAAGGGATAACCAACATTTGATTGGGCCACCACTTGGTTTTGATCATCGAACAAAACGGCCTTAGTCGAGGTCGTTCCTAAATCGATACCAATCATATAATCCATGATTATTTCTCCATCACAATTCCAGAAAAAAGGCCACTCGGGTTTCTTTCTGATTAATCAACTTAATCTAGAATAGCAAGATGCTTGAAAGAATAAGCTTTTCAAAGAAAAAGCCCCCAAGTAACGGGAGCAAGTTTCAAAACAAATCTGAAATTACTTAGCAGCGTCCATTGCGTGTCCACCAAAGCCGTTACGCAATGCTGAAACAACCTTTCCAGTGAACGTGTCTTCTTGCAATGAACGGTAACGCATTGCAAGTGACAAGTAGATAACTGGTGCTGGAACTTCCAAGTCAAGTGATTCTTCAACTGTCCACTTTCCTTCACCAGATGAGTGCATCCGTCCAGAAATCTTTGACAACTTTGGATCCTTAGCAAATTGTTCTTCGGCCAATTCCATCAACCATGAACGAACAACTGAACCGTGGTTCCACAACTTTGCGACTGCTTCGTAGTCGTAATCGAATTGTGAAGCTTCCAATACTTCGAAGCCTTCGGCGATGGCTTGCATCATACCGTATTCGATCCCGTTGTGAACCATCTTCAAGTAGTGACCTGATCCCAAACGACCAGTATACAAGTAACCATCTTCCAAGGCAATTGAAGCAAACAATGGTTCGATTGTCTTCCATGCTTGGGCGTCATCGCCACCAATCATGAAGTTTCCACCGTTACGAGCACCTGACATTCCACCAGAAGTACCAGCATCAAAGAACTTCAAACCAGCTGCAGTAGTGCGCTTGTTTTGTTCCAAGTTGTCCTTGTAGTTTGAGTTTCCACCATCAATGATGATGTCGCCCTTATCCATCTTTTCAATCAAAGTATCGATTGTTGAGTTTGTTGGAACACCGGCTGGTACCATTACCCAAACAACCTTTGGTGATGGCAACTTAGCCAACATGTCATCGATTGAGCTGGCGCCTTCAACCTTGTCTGAGTAAGCATCTGCTTCTGCAACAAAATCCTTGTTCAAGTCGAATGCAACAACTTCGTGACCATTGTCAACGGCGTTCTTAACCAAGTTAAGACCCATCTTACCAAGGCCGATCATGGCAAACTTCATGTGTATTACCTCTTTTTTAAATTCTTCTATTTAAACTACAAGTTCTATTATATGAAAATCATTTACATGATGCAAGTGATAATTGAAAATAAATTTCAACTTAGGTATAGTATTTATATTCTTAGGTTCTTCAATAATAAAGAGAGACAATTATGCCAAATTCAATTTTTGCTAAACTTGGACAAAGTCCATCCGGTTATAATCAGACCGAAAGTAAACTGATTACCTATATTAAAGCCAAACCCGCCGAAGCTGCAACCGGCACCATCCGTGAAATGGCTGAAGAAACTGGCGTATCCACCGCTTCGATTTCTCGTTTTGTTAAAAAAATCGGTTTTGCTTCCTATCGCGACTTTTCGGTGGCTCTCGCCTCTTATAATCAAAGAAAACCTCCAGTCGATCTGTTTGGTGAGATTGAGGATGCCGACGACACTGCCGCTATTACGAAAAAGGTTTTTGCCGGCGCTCAAAATGCCCTTTCAATGACAATCGACAATTTGACCGCCGAAAAATTAGACCAAGCAGTTAAGTGGCTGACCTCGGCAAAGCGCGTCGGCTTCTTTGGCATCGGAGGCTCTTCAATTGCCGCTTTTGATGCCTACCACAAGTTCTTGCGTACCCCAATTGATGTCATCTCACACCCTGATTACGACATCCAATTGATGCAAGCAGTCAAGTTAACGCCGCAAGATACTGCCGTCGTGATTTCCCACTCCGGTCGCAACGAAGATACCCTCTTTGTTGCCCAAAAGCTAAAGGACAATCAAGTGCCCTTTATCGCGATTACTTCCTTCGCTGATTCTCCCTTGGCTGAAATGGCTAATTTAGTCTTTCTCTCTTTAGCTGAAGAAATTAACTTTCGATCAGAATCAATGTCCTCCCTGGTTGCCCAGCTAACCATAATCGACACACTTTTCACCCTTGCTGGATCAAAGTTACCAACACAAACGCAACACGTCGTCGATACCATGCGTGACGTCATCGAAAGCACTCGCCTTCATTAATCAGACTGCACGGAACAATTTGCCGCTGCAAAAATCAGCATTAGTCAATAAAAAACGCACTGTTTCATCAACAGTGCGTTTTTATTGGTTATTCTTGCTCTTCTTTTTCAACCATCGCAATTGCCTGGTTCATCAACATATCGATTGCTACAAAGTTTGCACCACCTTCTGGTACGATAATGTCTGCATAACGCTTTGTTGGCTCAACGAATTGATTATGCATCGGCTTAACGGTTGCCAAGTATTGCTCAATCACCCCTTCAACTGTCCGGCCACGCTCATGCGTATCGCGTTGAAGACGGCGGATAAAACGAATATCGTCATCCGTAGCAACAAAGACCTTCAAATCAAGCAAATGACGAACACGAGCATCATTGAAAAGCAAAACGCCATCAACAATAATCACATCGGCCGGTTCAATATGTACCGTTTCGCTTGACCGCGTATGCTGTGCATAATCATAAACTGGAATGTCAATTGCCTGGTAGTCAATCAACTTTTCCAAATCAGCAACGAATCGATCCGTTTCAATCGAATCCGGATGATCATAGTTCGTTTTAACCCGCTCAGACATTGGCTTGTCCGATTGGTCCTTGTAGTAAACGTCTTGCTGCAACAAAACTGGCTGGTTTGCACTTAAACGAGTGATTAACGCCTTGGAAACGGTGGTCTTACCAGAGCCAGACCCACCTGTAATACCAATTAGTAACGGTTTCTTTGCCAAAATTGCCTCCAAGGGGCCAAAAAGCCCACTCAATCATTTTTTCTTATCCAACCTATTTTACGTGATAATGGCCCTAAAAGCTAGTATCATTTTCTTTTAAAACGGAAAATCCATGACATAAAAAGCCTGAAATTTGTCTGTCAAATTTCAGGCTTCAAATTAAGGCAAACCTTTTTCTAATTTTTAATCTTCTTTTTGTACACGAATCCGACTGGCCAATAAGTAGCCAGACAAGGGAACCAAAATAAACCAGGCAGCCGTGTGATTCAAAGCAGCTCCATACGAAGTTGTCCTGATAAACACACCAATCAGAATGCTGGCAACCAAAATCGATGTTGCCCCAATCAGCTGACGCATAGTCGTAATAATAGATGTACCGTGGGAAACCAGGTGCTTAGGCAAGGCATTGTTAGCAGCCGTAACCGCTGGCATCATGATGAAGGCGTTCCCCCCCTCCAAGAGCATGGCACCGATGATGGCTAATAACATGTGCTTAGTTCCAAAAACAGCTAAGTCCAAGTAGCCTAAGACCATCATCGTTGAACCGAGCAAGACCAAGGGACGCAGACCAATCTTTTCGAGCAACAGGCCAGCCCGTGGGTTCATAGAAGACAAGAAGACTGCCGCAGGAATCATCAACAAACCTGAGATAACCGGTACCAGATGATAAACTTTTTGGAAGTACAACGGCATCAAAACCGTCGCGGTAATTAATCCAGAATAAGACATTCCCGTGAGCAACATGGCCGGTAAATAGCCCCGATACTTGAAAACCCGTAAATCCAAAAAGGGTGTTTCTTCCTTCCATTGGCGGATAACAAACGTTAACAAGAAAATAACTGAAAGTAGTAAAATCAGCCTCAATGTCCAATTCCAACCAGTGGCGGGCAAAACCGAGATTGTGTAGAGGATACCCGCAAAGCCGATTAAAAGAAAGGCTGACAAAAAGTCAAAATTACGTGGCTCTAATTTGTGTGTATTTTCAATCTTGGATTGCATTGTGGTAATCAAAACCAGCAAAACGATAAAGAATAAACCAAACAAAATCCGCCATGATCCCCACTGCAAAACGATACCGGAAACAATTGGACCAACGGCCAGTGCTGAACCCATGACCAGACCAACGGTCCCCATCGCCACACCACGGCCATCCTTTGGTGTATTTTCCAGGATGACCGCCTGGTAAGTTGGAAAAAGTGCCCCAACAGCGACTCCTTCAAGTAAGCGACCAATCACAACACCAAGAAAGTTTGGTGTGACCATTGCATACAGCGTTCCAATAAGAAAAACACCGACGATTAAATTCAATAATTTTTTCAACGGAATGTTATCTAGTAACCAGGGCGACAACGGCATCACTAAGGTCATAGCAACCATAAAGCCAGAGGTCACCCACTGGACATTAGCAGCGTTAATTCCAAACTGCTTCATTAAAATTGGATAGGCTGTCGTCATCGTCGACTGTGAGATTGACATCGTAAAAGATGTCAATAACAAGACCAATGAAAATGGCGACAAACGCTTCATATTTTTCAAGGAAAATTCCCCCTTTGTTGATTATCACTTTATTTTATAGAAAAAATTTAAAAATGGCAAGTTATTTATATTTATTCTAAATAAAAAAGAACCCTAGAACGGATTTCCTGCAATCATGATTGAGTTCTTGTCGATCCTCGACTAATCAACGTGTATGGCAACTTAATTTGTGTTTCCTTTAATTTTTCACCATTCATTAACTTCGTTAACATTCGCATAGCAACTGCGCCAATATCGTACTTAGGCTGGTTAATTGATGAAAGCTCCGGTCGAGAAACAATTGAAAAATTCGTGTTGTTTGATGTCACAATCTCCAAGTCTTCTGGCACCTTGTATCCGTGGTCCTGGTAATAGTTTAAGACGGAGACAGCAATTTCGTCATCGTAAGCAACCACGGCCGTCACGTTCTGGTCCATTAAATCCGCAGCTTGTAGCTGACCGGCCTCATAGGTCCGTGCCTTAGCAAAAACGAGTTGATCATCGTAGTCAATTCCTGCTTCTTGCAAAGCACGTTGATAACCAACCAAACGAAAATCTTGATCAATTGCTCGATCCCTTGAACCAAGGACCAGGGCAATTCTTCGATGGCCGCGGGCGAGCAACTTTGATGTGACCGTTTCAAAGGCGGTCACATAATCGATATTGACAGATGGTAAAGCCTCATTCTCTGCCACTGATCCAGCCAAGACAATTGGCACCCCAGCTGATTGAATCACTGACATAACTGGAGTTGAAAGCTTGGTTCCCATATAAATAATACCGTCCACCTGCTTCGTTAACAAGTTCTTAATGGCAGTAACCGCCCGGTCCTGTTCATCATCAGTATTCGTTAGCAAAGCATCGTATTGGTACATTTGGGCAATGTCATCAACACCACGAGTCAATTCAGAATAAAAAATATTCGTCACATCCGGCATCACAACACCAATCGTGGTTGTTTTCTTGGAAGCTAAGCCACGGGCTACCGCATTGGGCTGGTAGCCTAGCTCATCGATTGCCTTCAATACTTTGTCTCTGGTTGACTGACGTACATTATCATTACCATTAACAACTCGGGAAACAGTGGCCAGTGAAACCCCAACCTTTTCGGCGACATCATAAATTGTTGCGTTTTTCTTTTGCTCTGCCATCGCCATAACTCCTTATATAAAGCCTCTTCTAAAATTCAATCATAGCAAAAAAAGGCCGCTTGTGCAAACGCTTACACGGCCTTTTCACTTTCATTTATATTACAAGTCATTTTCATCTTGGTGCGTATCAACCAATTCTTGTTGACGGTATCGCCAGTAAGCAATGCCCATAAAGCCCAAGCTACCAACAAGCATTAAAAAAATGCGGCAACAAGGGTCAGCCAGGTTGGCCAACCATGGTTAGTTGCCCATAAAAATACAATTGGGTAGGCCAGTAAAATGAGCAAACTCCAGCCAACTTTAAGTAAGGTCATGGTTTCTTTCCTTTGATTCAGCAAAAATGATGGTCTCATGACCAATTTTTTCAAGAACTAACGCATTCTCAACCAAGGTCAGTTGCGTTCGACACTGACCACAGCGGTATTTTTTCGTATCCACTCGTCGTTTGCGATAAAAATCGTGACCGTTTTGGCAACGATAATGCCACTTCACGGTCTGCTGTTTTGTCGGCCCCAAAGCTGGTGCATAGCGTGACCCACCGACCTGCTGCAAGAGGGACTTGAAGTCAGCATCCTTATGCTGGTAGCCTCGGTGCGCCAGGTGGAGGTGGTAATGGGTTAGTTCGTGCTTGACAACCCCGATAAAATCATCCTGGTGCACCATCTTCGGGTTAAAGTCAATATGATGATCAGCCAGATGGTAGCGACCACCGGTTGTTTGCAACCGATTATTATAGATTGCTTGGTGCCTAAACGGCCGGCCAAAGGACTCTAAAGAAACCTTTTCAACAAAGGCCTGTAAATCGTCTTGCCTTAGCTCTGCTGATTCAAAGCCACGACCAAGCTCACTTCCTTTAGCCGCTGCTGATTTTCGGTATGCAGCTGTCGGCCGTGAAGCTTGCATCCCCGCGCGAACCTGTTGACGATTACGCCTGGTGAACATAGACGTAATCCACGACCTTTTGTAACGTCGTCAAGGAATCCAACGCTTCGTCTGGAATTTCCATGTTATATTCATCTTCAACCTCTAAGACCAACTCAACCACGTCAATTGAATCAGCCGATGTATCCTGAGCAAAGTTCAGATTGGGACTAACCTTCTCAGCCTTTAATGAAAACCGTTGGGCGGCTTCCTTTGCTAACCGGTCATAAATCTGTTCTTTTGTAAATGCCATTTGTTACTCCCTCAGCAGTTAGCGGTGCGTGATCAATAGCACTCACGACCGTCAAGCTGATTTTTATTTTTCAATCTTCTTTGCCTTCAAAGCGTCGGCATTTTCTTTAATAAAGTTCGTGGTCTTTTCAACCAAGTTTTCTTGAACCATCGTTTGAATCTGGCCCATCGTGTTGGCGACAGCATTAGCCTTGGCCGAACCATGGGTCTTAACCACGGGTGCCTTCACACCCAAGACCACGGCACCACCCTGTTCATTAAAGTCCATCTTATGCTTCAAGGAGCGCAAGGCTGGCTTCATCATGAGGGCGCCCAACAGCCCACGAAATCCGGCTGATTTGATAGAATCCTTCAATTGGTCCATCATCGTCAAAGCTGTTCCTTCCATGGCCTTCAAAGCAGCATTTCCTGAAAAACCATCGGCGACAACAACATCGGCGGTACCTTCCAGAATTTCACGGGCCTCAACATTGCCTAAGAAATTAAAGGCAGTTGCCTGCTTCATCAACTGGTGAGCTGCCTTGTGGGTTTCATCTCCTTTGTCTTCTTCGCCCCCGTTATTTAATAAACGAACACGGGGATTTTGAATCCCCATAACAGACTGAGCATAGAAGCTACCCAAAATACCATATTGATAAAGGTGCGCTGGCTTATTTTCAGCATTGGCTCCCAAGTCCATGAAAACAAATGAATCATTGGGACCACCAAATGATGGAATAGCAGAAGCCAAGGCCGGACGGTCAACGCCCTTAATCCGGCCGACAATAAAGATGGCAGAAGACAGGATGGCACCGGTATTTCCAGCAGAGAACAAGGCATCGGCCGTTCCATTTTTTACAGCCATTGCAGCGCGCACCAAAGAAGAGTCTGGCTTATTTTTCATTGCCTTCACGGGTTCTTCACCCATCTCAATTTCCTCTGTCGTTGCAATCAGCGTAATTCGGTCACTATTTTTAATCAATGGACGAACCTTAGCTTCAGTGCCAAACAGTTGAAATTCCAAACCGGCATAACGGTCACGGGCCATTTCAACTCCCTTAACAATTTCATCGGGGGCAAAATCCCCCCCCATCGCATCAATGGCAATCTTAATCACAATTTTTCTCCTAAAATTATCGTCTTATTTTTAAATTTGCTAATCAAAATGGCGGAACTGCGCCATGGTTTTGGATAAGTAGTTTACGAGGGGCTGATTATCCACCTGGTTATCCCATTCAGACTCACGCACCAGGCTTAAGGCTTCCTGTTGGGCAATGGTCAACATCGTCAAATCCTTGACCGGATCGCCCACCTGAAATTCAGGCATCCCCGACTGCTTCGTCCCTAAAATATCACCTGCGCCCCGTAACTCCAAGTCGCGCTGAGCCAATTCAAAGCCGTCGGTTGTATCGACCAAGGCCTTGAGTCGTTCCTTACCATAGTCGGTCTTAGGATCGGCCACTAAAACCGTATAAGACTGGCGGTCGCCGCGGCCAACCCGGCCCCGCAATTGATGGAGCTGGGCCAAACCAAAACGGTCAGCATCTAATATTAACATAATTGAAGCATTGGGCACATCGACCCCAACCTCAACAACAGTTGTCGCAACCAAAACTTGAACCTGATTGTCCTTGAAACCCTGCATCAAGGTGTCCTTGTCGTCTTTTTTCAACCGGCCATGTAAAAGTCCAACCGTATAGTCCGGTAAGGCCACCTGTAAGCGCTGGTATACTTCGGTAACGTTTTGGACATCCAAAGTCTCAGATTCTTCAATCAAGGGCGTGACGACATACGCCTGGGCCCCCTTAGCCAATTCCGCCTTCATTAAGGCCAGAGCCTGGTCAAACTGTCTTTGAGAAAGCTGACTCGTCATAATCTGTTTCCGTCCAGCTGGCAATTCATCAATCACGGAAACTTCCATTTCGCCATAGGCTGTAATAGACAAGGTCCTGGGAATGGGTGTCGCCGTCATGGCCAGGATGTCAGGGTTCATTCCCCCTTCACGCAACTTTGATCGCTGCTTCACACCAAAACGGTGTTGTTCATCGATGACTGCTAAACCGAGGTGATGGAAGTAAACGTCATCTTGCACCAGAGCGTGGGTACCAACAACAATGTCAATTTCGCCATTAGTTAAATCGGCTAAAATTTGACGGCGCTGGCCAGCCTTCAGGCCGGAAGTCAACAGTTCCACCCGCAGGTCAATCCCCGCTTGGTCAAAGAGCTTTGCCAGACTCTTAGCATGTTGCTGAGCCAGAATTTCAGTTGGCGCCATTAAGGCTGCCTGACAGCCAGCAGTCACCGTTGCATACATGGCGATGGCTGCCACTACCGTTTTTCCAGAACCAACATCTCCTTGTAGGAGACGATTCATGTGTCGTCCGTCGTGTTGGTCGGCTAAAATTTCGCCGACCACTCGCTTTTGAGCAGCGGTTAACTCATAAGGAAGGCGGTCTATCAATGTGAAAACCGCCTCTTTATCATAATGAAGTGGTTGACCACCAAAGGCTTGGTCCGCCTGTTTAATTAATTGAAGGCGCATCTGAAAGATAAAGAACTCTTCAAAGGCAGCCGACCGACGACCGGCCTTGGCTTCCGCTGAATCCTTAGGAAAATGAGCCCACTCGATTTGCTGATTTTTGTCAAGCAGACGATACTTGTCACGTAAGTGTTGCGGCACCAGGTTTGGCATCTGTCCGCGCAATTGCCCCCAGGCCTGCTCAACCAAGTCAGCAATTGTCTTCGCCTTGACCCCCTTGGAGGCCGGATAAATTGGATCCAAGGCATCGGTTGTGGCCGGAACTAATTTGATAGCAGATAGGGCCGCCTTGGCTGCGTTATAGGTTCCATAAACGGCAACTTCTTGTCCGACTTCAATGTTTTTAGCAACCCAGGGCTGGTTAAAGAAGGTTACGCGAATATTTTCACGGTCAATCAACAGCCCTAAAACGGTTTGCGACCGTTTTCCAAAGCGGCGAACCACGGCGGGTGTGGAAACAACCCCTTTGAACGTGACCTTTTCCCCATCAAGTGTTTCGGATGGTCGCCTTGCCCCCAAGTCCTCGTAGCGAAAAGGATAGTAAGTCAACAAGTCTTCGATTGTAAAAATACCCAAGTCGCGTAACGCAGCTTGTCTCTTTTCCCCGACACCGGACAGTGCTGAAACCGGGTCTTCTAAAGCCAATGACATGAGTCTATCCCCTCTTTTTGATAAACAATATTTTACCATTTTCAAGAGTGAAAGGAAATATCGCCTCCGCTAGTAAGCAGGTCATCATCTCTTTGGCAATAACCCAGTCACTTTTGCCAACAAAATCAAAAGGAAATCCGCCAATTTTTTTTGTCTTGTTTTTCTATCATTGCTAGTCAGAGAAGCACTGACCATCTCATTTTTAACCATAAAAAAAGACGCCAATGGCGACTTTTGTTTTTTTAATGAATAAATACTGTGATGAACGTAATCGCTCCGAAGAAGATTCCAGGAACGTTGGAAATGATGATTGGCCAATCCTTATAAGTTTTCAGCCAACCATAACCAGTCCATAGCGTAGCATTGACCATCGCAACGGCTGGTTGGAGCCAGTTAACTGGATTCCCACTAAAGTTAGAAACAATCTGTGGAAAGTATGAAACGTACATCAAGATGTTCATCACGGTTGCGACCTTAGAAAAGATCTTCAACATCTTAATCCGCTTCTCATCTACCTGTTTTTTTCTTCTGATGAAACATAATTATCAACACGCATGCCCATGATTTTGTATCTCCTATTCCATCATTCGCTCGAATGATTGTGCCAATTATAACACAATTAGAAAAAGAGCAAGGACAATTGAAAAAAGGATCGGCGAATTATTCGCCAGGTAATAATCTGCGAGAATTTTTGACCATGTTAGTAGCTAAGCTATCTTGGTCAAACTTATGAAGGAGATTATAAAAATGCTAAGCATGTACATCTCTTTTTTATAATTAGCTTATTTTGGCCTAAATTTGGTCTAAATGGTCTAAAAATCAGGGTATATTGACGAAAACTGTCGAAAATAAAAAAGTTCTACAAATGCCTTTATACCAGTATTTAGAGACAAAAAAAGCCGTCCTCTAGGTATTCCTAGAAAACGGCCGAAAAGGTGGCAACCGGAGTCGAACCGGCGATCAGGGTGTTGCAGACCCATGCCTTACCACTTGGCTATGCCACCAAAAAAACGTTTAAACAACGCTTATAATTATAAAGAAAATTGGTCTAAATTACAATACCTTTATAAAAGTGCTTGCACGAGCTGATTTAACCTAATTTATTATCCAAGAGAATTTGTTTCATCTCCGCTTGAATATCATCTGGTTTGACCCACTCATCAAAATGATCAGCTTCCAATGGCAAAAAATCATAGTGATGATTAATAAAGTCTTCCACTTTTTCCACGTGGGAAGAGCGCGGAATGTTCATCTTTAAAATCCGCACTTCCTTAATCATTCCATGCTCAGCAGCGTACTCTGCTCTAGAGTTTTCGGAGATGTTTCCTAATTCATAGTAAACCGTACCATCGTTACGAGTAATTTCTTCAATCAAATTAAAGGTCTGATTCATCTAACAAGTTCCGTCCTTCCCTTTGATAACGGCGTTCGACCAGATAAGTTGACAGCCAAATCGATAACAAAAGCCCAATCATACCTAGTAGCATCGTGGCCACTTCCATTACTAAAAGCTTAGCATTAATAAATTCTGCCAATGTGTAATGCAAACGCAGGTACCAAATTAAGAGCGGAATATTAGCCCCTAACATCCCAAAGAAGAGCGTGTTGACTGCCGTTCCTAGAATTTGACTTCCAATTGTTTTCGCGTGCTCGCTTAAAGAGTCTTTGGTAATATCAGGCGAGCGATCAATCACCTCAAATAAATCAGCAGTAATTGCCATCGAAGCTTCAGCAATCGCCCCCAAAGCCGAAATGACCATCACAATCACAACTAAATGGCTAAAATTGATACCGATATTTAACGACAAGCCCTCTAATTCATCCGAATTTTCGAGAGTATAGCCTTGAACCTGGGCAAAGTGTTGAGTTAAAAAAGACAAGCAGCCAACAACAGTTGTCACCACCAAAGAACTTTGCCAGGCAATTGCCATGACCTTGCTTCGGCCAGCCGAAAGGTAGATGGCCACTGAAAGAATCATCAAGGAAATAATGGCCGTCACGATATAGGGATTAAAGCCCCAATTAACAAGGATAATCAACGTAAAAATCAGGAAAAAGTTCAAGACCTGCCCAAAAAAAGTTTTTAGTCCTTGCTGACCACCGACAATCATTAATGAAAGAAGAAGAATCACAATCAAGACAAAAATTGTATTCATTTTGCCACCTCCTCTTCTTGATGACGTAATTTCCAGGCTGTCAGGCCGGCCGTGAGTGGGACTGCCCAAACAATTCCCAGCGCAGAAACAACTGTCTGCAAGATGCCGAGGTTCATGACCTGATCCAAAATATACGACCAGTTATTACCATTTCGTAGCATCAAAATCACCATCGGAATCGTCTCAGCAATAAAAATCATAAACAAAACGTTGGTCAAAGTGCCCAAAATTTCACGACCAACCGACAAACCTGCCTGCCAATAATCTCGGAAGGGCCGGTGAGGCGATTCGCGATGAAGGCCAAAGAGGCCGGCAACAATATCAGCCGACTCGTCCATTACCGCCCCTAAAACACCAATAATCGTCTGTGCATAAAAAATTGGGGCAGGAACCTGGGTCACAAAGGACATGGTTTCAAAATGCACACCAATTCCACCAGTAATGAGCAGGACAAACCACATGACGAAAACCGCCAAGGCAGTTGTGATAGCAGTCGCTGCTAACGTAATATGGGCCTGCCTGCCGCGTCCTAAGACCAGGAAAAGCGAAAGAGCCGCTAAAGCAACCGCCACCAGGGAAAACCAGGGAATAACTGGCAAACTCTTAACATGGACGTCAACAACCAATGCTAGCACAAAAACGGCAGCGTTCAATACAACTGATAGTAACAAAAAGCTGGTTTTTTTTAAACGAACATAAATCACCGTGGCTGAGACTAGTAAGACTATCAAGGCTAAAAGAGTTGAATCACGCTTAATCGTGTCGATTTGATAAGATCCAGAATACTCCTTGAGCAGAATCTGGTCACCAACTTGATAATCAGTGGTCATCGTTTGCGAGGCCATCACCTGATTTTGAATCTTAACCGTTTGGCCCGAGCGGTTGAGTAGTTTAACCGTCAGGTTCTGAGTAAATTGACCGTCCTGGTTGCCAAATTCATCCGTCGTTGTTTCCTGACTGGTCTGCTTGACAGCTGTTACTTGGCCAATAGGGGCAGCGTACAAAAAGCTATCAAAACGGGCCAAGAAAAAGGCCAGAATGGTTACAACAGCAATAATGGCCAAACGCCCTAGCTGTTTTTTCATGATCAATATCCCCTCTGCCCTCCTCAAAAGGACAAAATTAGAACTTACAAAAGAAAAGGGCTGGACAGTTACTGTGACAGCCCCAACAGAATTTTTTAACGGTGCAACCGCAAATTTTCGCCGGCCACGGCCACTGGCTGGGCCAAGAAAAGGATTCGTTGCATCAAGCGAGCCGCCTTGCCCGGCTCTTTGGCCTCTCTTGTTTGACTCAAATACTCCTCTAAAGAGGTTAAATCAAAATTAGAAGTAAAGCAAGTGGTCACCTGATTTTGCATCCGGTATTCCAAGATAACCGACAAAATTGAGTCTCTCGCCCAAGCAGTCAGATTATCCGTTCCCATATCGTCCAAAATCAGCACTTCAGCCTGCTTAGCCTGGGCGATAATATCGTCTGTTTTTTGATCAGTACTATTTTTGTTGAAGCCAGCCTTCAAATCCTCAATCATCGATGTCCAGTGGACCATCATGACCGAAATGCCATTGGCGGACAAGGCATTGGCCAAGGCCCCCATCAAATAGGTTTTCCCAACACCAAAATCCCCATAAAGATAAAGGCCTTGAATAAAGTCGTGCTGGTGTCCTTTATCCTGTGAAACCAAGGCGTCAAACAGCCGAACAGCAGCTGAAACAGCAGCCTGGCGGCCAGGATGTTGGCCCACCTCTGCAACTAATTGCTTCAAATCAGCCTGACGCACATCCTTTGGCACCGAAAACATTTTCAACATCTTTTTCTGCATTAAAAATTCCTGGGTTTTCGGACTAGCTTGGTAAGTTACATGTGGGTATCCCTTTTCAATCGTGAGAATGGGATGGTAACCAGGAAAAAGCCCACTAGCAGGATTTTTACTCTGATGTTTTTGGTTAACATACTCAAACAGGTCCATCATTGCTACTGCAAAAGCATCGGGTTTCAACTCTTTTTGATGTGCCTGCCAAAAATCTTGAACATCTTGATCATTCTTGATAATTTCAAGGGTTTGTGCCAAACGGGCATTGGAAACTTGGGGATACTTTTTTTGAAAATCTTTTAAGGCTGACCCTAAATCTTTCATTACAAACCTCAATTCTTAGTTTTACGATCCTTCAACAGTGCCATCATGGCCGCTGCATCATCACCCTGACTGGCCTGGTTAGTTAACTGATCATTTTGAGCCATCTTAGGTTCAACTTTCTGCCCAGCCCGGCTATACCAATTTTGATAACGGCTTTGATTCGTGCTCGTGCGTGCCTTCTGGTGGTTTTTAATAGCAGCCACCGCCTTTGGCGCAGTATCAACCTGGTTTTTTGCCCAATCATTGGCAATCGAATCAACCAAGTTCCGCTTCAAATCCGAATTATCCATATTTACCAAGACCTGATAAATCAGGATATTGATCACTGGAACTGGCAAAATATTTTGTTGGACCAGGTTGCTTAGTAACTGGTTCTCGGACTTCGTTACGTAACCATGATTATTTTCTTTAATTTGACGTAAAAAATCAATTGGGCTTAAGAAATCAGCCGCCTGATAAAGCGACTGAAGTGCTCTTGATTGCTTTGGTATCAACTGATTGGCCAGGCTCTGACTACCAGACATCTGACCTGTTGGCTGGCCCTGGACTCCAGTCAGCTGCTGACCGTTTAGATTCTGAGTTACCTGCTCCTTTTCTCCACCAGCTTGCCGGCTTTCTAAGCCACTTGCTTGATTACCCTGCCCACGACCAGCTGAAGTCGTTTCGGCTTGGTTGCCCCGATTGGCTAATTTTGTCTTTTCGGCGCTTTTGCCCCACTGATTTTGCAAATAAGACATAAAGGCAGCTCGGTTTAAGCGATGGTCATCGAGGTTAATGCTACGCGTAATGGCCGTTGCTAGTTCAGCCTCGTTCAGCCCGTAAAGAACCTGCTGGGTCATGATTAATTGCCGGTCAGATGCTAAATTGGTGGCCGTTGTGCCATGTATCAGGGCGACCATTGCATCGTAGTCAAAACTCTGCGAACTAAAGTCCAAATCGTCCAGCGACGAAGGTCCTGCCAATTCAACCTTTGGCTGACGGCCTGCTACCGGATTATCAAAGAATTCCAAAAAGCTAGCCGAAAGGTTAACAACGTTGGCACCGCTGACTTGACCGGCCGACTGACCCGCAAAGCGGTCAGCTAGGACTTGAAAACGGTCCTCACCGGCAAAGTAAAAGAGGAGGCCCGCCAGCAAATCCTCGTTAAAGAAATCCTTTGCCAGCATTGGTGACTGAATTTGGTAAGTATAACCAGCAAAACCACCCACCTCCTGATAGAAGGTTTTCAACAACCCGACTGCCTCCAGCGCCTTGCGGGCATGGACGAAATCAGGCAATGAAAGGGTTAACGTATCTAGCAGCAAGTAGTGATCAGACCATTTTTTTGCACCGGCCTGACTCTCTTGAACCATGAAGTGATAAAGGGCATAAGCTTTGACACCCAAAAAAGGCAAATACAAACTAAAAACTCGGTTCAAATCAGCAAGACTAATCGGTGTCTGCAAACTCAAATAGGCCGACTCTTTTGCCTGAAATTCAATTGTCTGCTTGGAAACAGCCATTATTCTTCCTTTTTTAAATCAGTTAAATACTTTTCGACTTGCGCCTTCAGCTCTACTTCAGTGCCATTATTATCAAAAACAACGTCTGCACTTTCGACCTTCTTTTCAATTGAAATTTGGGCCTTAATTCGGCTTTGAGCCGCATATTCATCTAAGTGGTCACGAGCCATCAATCGGTCAAGCTCAATCCGCGGGTCGGTTGCGACCACCAGAATTTGGTCAAACCACCCAGACTCATCGTACTTTTGTTCAAACAGAAGCGGAATAGCGACAAAAATCACCTTTTCACCACGATTTTTAAAAAAATTGACCTTATCCTCAATCGCCGAGTAAATGGCTGGACTCGTAATCGCTGTCAGTTCCTTTAACTTACCTGGATCCTGAAAGACGATTTGCCCGAGCTTTTTACGGTTCAAGACCCCGTTTTCAACGATATTCAGACCAAAAACATCCTTAATCTTTTCCAGGGTAAAAGTCCCTGGTTCGACTACTTCGCGGGCAACCAAGTCGGCATCAATCACCCGGTAACCAGCAGCTGTCACAATTTTGGTGACCGCTGACTTTCCAGTAGCAATACTTCCTGTTAAACCGATGATTTTCATGCTTCCCCCTTCTGTAAAGTTTGCGCAAAGACTTGGCTTGAATAGACAACCCGTGCCGTATTCAAATATGGTGTCACGTAGATATAGGCTAACCCAAAAGTCACAAATCCGAGCAAGTGCCAGCCTAAAAAGGAAAGTTCGAGTTGAAACAATTCCATTTTACGTCCGGACATAACCCGCCGAGAAATCGAAATATAATCGGTCAAGGATTTCTGCTGACAACCAAACTGGCTATCCATTTTAAAGGCATAATAGGTCTGTGAGTAAGAAAAGGACTTAACGAAGCCCGGAATCACCAATATTGACCACAAAAAGAGCAGAATGTTTTGCACGAAAGCAAGCATAAAGGTGGCAAAGAACCGACCAAAGCGAAAAGCTTGAATACTTTGCTTCCATTTTGCCTTGGCCTTTGGTTCTTGAAATTGGTCCACAATCGTCCACTTGGCAGACCAAGAAAAGACTAAGGCAATTGTACTGGCAATCGTCTGACTAAAATAAGCACTGCGCTGGTTAAGGTAAACCATTTGACCGGTTTGATGATAGTTCAGCAACACAAGGTATGTCGTCGTCAGCACTAAAGCGGTTTGAAAAAGATTAAATAAAATGGCAAGCCAGTTAGCCTTGATGGCTGCAAAAATTTTTTTTTGTAGATGTATTCTCGCAGTCAACTTAACACGGTTTTGCGAGATTGGTGTGATTTCTGTCATGAGTTCCTTTCGCGAGAAGGCACAATTACCCCCTGCTGGGTTGTTAAAGATCAATAAAATGAAAAAGCCATTCATCGTGCTGTTTTTTATAGTTTAATCAAAACCAAAAGACAAGCCAGGTTTTTTCTTACTTTTGCACCTGGCATTTTGGACAATAGGTCGTTCCGCGCTGGGCAACTTTAATTTTGACGAGGGTCGTCCCGCAGCGTTTGCAAGGTTCACCTGCCCGACCATAGACATCGAGTTCGTTTTGGAACTTTCCAACCTCGCCAAAAACATTAGAGAAAGAATGGACGGTCGTGCCATGATGAACTGTCGCCCGGTTAATCTCTTGAATAATATTTTGCCGCAGTTTTACTACCTCTTTAGCCGCTAAGTGATCAGTTAAGGTCTCTGGGTGAATCTCGGTCTGCCAAAGAACCTCATCCGTATAGATATTACCAAGTCCTGCCACGTTGGACTGGTCGAGCAAAAAAGGCTTAATCTTGCGGTGAGCTTTGGCTAAAATCGAAGTCAAATAGGTAATATCTAGATCGGCTTCAGTGGGTTCCGGCCCCATTTTTGCTAGACCAGAAACCTCCTGGTATTCTTGACCTGTTGGCACCAATTGCATCCGACCAAAGCGGCGGGTATCATTGTACATTAAGTCGCGGTCGTCATCTAGAGTAAAAATAACCTCCGTATGCTTATGTGGAGTTGCTCCTTCAGGCTCAACCGAGTACTGGCCCTCCATCCGTAGATGGGAAACCAGGGTTTTCTGATTTGAAAGCCGGAAAAGCAAAAACTTGCCTCGCCGGTCAATTTGATTGATCGTGGCCCCGGCTAAGTCGGCCTGAAAGTCGGTTAAATCAGAAACCACGGCTTTTGGATACGGCACAGCCACACTGTTAATTTTTGCCCCTTGCACAAGAGCAGTTAGCCCCCGGCGGACAGTTTCAACTTCAGGTAATTCTGGCATTTGGGTTTATAACTCCCTTCATAGCAACGTTTTTAATTTCATGGACTGACTCTTGGGCTAACTTTTAGCCTAACCTTGACAATTCCTAGTTAAATCAACAAATTCATTAATATTTTTCAAGAAATATTATAACAAAAAATAGCCAGGCACAATTGCCCGACTATCTTTTGGATAATCTGTCAATAAAGTTCATATTGTTTTCATTATAGCACAGGCACGATTGCCAACGATTGGACTGACTGTCGTTAGCCATCTACCCATTGGCACACTGGAAAAAACGGCGAACCGCTTAAATTACTTCGAATCCTGAGGTCGGCTGGCCCACTTGGGCTTGCCCTTATTCTTCTTTTTTCGGGCCTGATGCTTCTTTTTCGACTTAGCAGCTTCTTTAGCAGTCAATTCGCGTTTTTCTTCGGACTGCTTTTGACGATTCTTCTTATCCGCCTTACGATTTTTGCCATCTAATCGGTTGACAGCCTGCTTCTTTTCAACGCGTAGCTGTTGCTTCATATCCAAATCAGCACCATCGTCAGCCACCGTTGCGCTGGCCTCCTGCAATTTTTTGGCTTCCTGTTGCTTTTCATCGACTTTGGCCCATTCGAACTTTTCCAGGTTGATTTCTTCTGGTAAGTTCTGCTTTAACTTTCGGATATCATGATCGTTACCAAGGTTCAATACTTGACCAGCAAGGCCAGCGCGCCCTGTTCGGCCCGTCCGGTGGAGGTAGGTGGTCAAGTTATTCGGAATTTGTGCGTTGACGACTAATGGCAAGCCCAGGATATCCAGACCACGGGCAGCAACATCAGTCGCCAGCAACAAGTCGAGCTTGCCCTTCTTAAATGATTGGAGGGCATCTGCCCGCTTTAAATGTGACTTCTCATTGTTGCCAACGGACATGACGGATGCATGTTCATGACGTAGGGCGGCCTGGGCGGCCACCAATGCCCCAATGGTGTTAAAGAAAACTAAGGCTTGTTGGTGTCGGCGAGCTAACTCAATTAAAACTTTGTGATTAGCCTTGGCATCAACGTGCAAGTATGTGTGTTCAATGGTTTTCGGTGCCTGATTTTCCACGGAAACTGGCTTCACAGAGTGACCAAAGAGTTCCTTGACCCAGGCCAAGTCGACACCCGAGGTGGCTGAAAACAGAGCAACTTGGTCCAATTCAGGCAAGGCATTTGCTAAGATGTTTAAGTCTTCTTGGTGTTCTTCAGTCAAGGTGGCATCCGCCTCATCGACAATTAGGGTCTTCAGGTGCTTAGTTTTCAACGCCCCACCATCAATCATCGTCAAAATCCGGCCAAGTGTACCAACCACGATTGCCGGTTTCTCCTTCTTCAACTTATCTGCCTGCCGCTTCCCATTGGCCCCACCAATTAAGGCAGCAACCTTCACACCGACCTCACTGGCATACGGGCGAATGACCTGGGCTAACTGAGCACCCAATTCCTGTGACGGTGCTAAAATCAGAACTTGACTCTGCTTGGCTGTGAGATCAATCTTAGACAGCACCGGCAAAGCAAAAGCCAGCGTTTTTCCAGAACCAGTCGGCGCCAGGCCAAAGACGGATTCACCGGCAGTCATTCGGTCAAAAAGAGCCTTTTGAATTGGCGTTTCTTCCTGAAAGTGTTCATAAAATAAATTAGCAAGTTCCGGTAAAATCATTCTTTATTTTCCTTATTTTTGACGACTACCTTTTGACGGCAAGCGACCAATTGTTAGCATTAACTTCTATTATAACAAAAGCCCGCCTTACGATTTTTGTAGGTGGGCTTTTTCGACTGAATCGTAGCCAAGATTGTTTGGCTTATTCAGAATATTCAAAGACAAAGTTTGTATTATTAATTCGAACATCGTCGCCATCTTCGGCGCCAGCTTCACGCAGCTTATCATCCACACCCATATGGCGAAGTTGACGCACAAAACGCATAATCGTTGTTTCACGCTGCATGTTCGTCATTGCGGCAAGCTTTTCGACTTCCGGTCCAGAAATCAACCAGCAAGACAGCTCATCATCCCAGTCAACGGAAATGACAGGAGCCTGCTTTTTGTACTGGTAAATCTTCTCTTCCGTTGTCTCTTCTTCCTGCTGGTAAGCCGTTGCGACTGGTGCCTGATCCAACAAGTCCGCTGTCTTACGCAAAAGTGTGTCAACACCATCGTGAGTGACAGCTGAAATTGACACAATTTCAGGCGTCTTGGCCAAACCAGAATCTGCTTGAACCTGTTCTTGGAACTTCGTAAACAAATCTTTGGAGTCAGGCATATCCATCTTAGTGGCAACAACGATTTGTGGTCGGTCCAAAATCGTTGGATCATATTCCTTTAATTCAGTCAAAATCTTCTTATACTGTATATAAGGACCCTGTCCTTCAATGCCAGACATATCAACCAGGTGTAAAATCACACGCGTACGTTCAACGTGGCGTAAGAATTGGAAACCTAAGCCAACACCCTGCGAAGCCCCCTCAATCAATCCTGGCAAATCAGCCATGACAAAGTCACGGTGATCACCTAAGCGGACCATCCCAATATTGGGATCAATGGTGGTAAAGTGGTAAGCTGCAATCTTTGGCTTCGCATTTGAAACCACGGACAACAATGTTGACTTCCCAGCGGAAGGGAAGCCAACCAAACCAACATCAGCCAAAACCCGCAGCTCTAACTTAATTTGTCGCGTTTGACCTGGTTCCCCATTTTCTGATAATTCAGGAGCTGGGTTAGCTGGTGTAGCAAAGCGGATGTTTCCGCGGCCACCACGACCACCACGAGCAACCAATAGTGTCTGATCAGGGCGCACTAAGTCACCTAATACCTCACCGGTATCAACATCGGTCACAATAGTCCCTTGGGGAACTTTAATAACTCGGTCGTCAGCAGACGCACCGGTCATCCCTTTGGTCCCACCATTGCCACCAGACTGGGCCTTAAAGTGACGATTATAACGGAAATCCATCAAAGTTCGCAACCCCTCATCCACTTTTAAGATGATGGATCCACCATGACCACCGTCCCCACCAAAGGGACCACCCATGGCCACAAACTTTTCATGACGGAAGGAAACAATTCCATCGCCACCCTTACCTGCTTTTAGCTCAACTTGTGCTTGATCAACAAACGCCATCTGTATTCGCGCGCAATGCGCTACTCCTTTTTTAATCCAATGAATCTAGAGAGTTAAGTGTATCACAGAAAGTTCTCTTTGCCTACACTTCTGTCTCTAAGACGATAAATCAGGACAAAAACGACCCAATTTTTTCGCCGTAGTAAAATTTTGACGGCGAGCACCAAATACATCAACATTACCAATATACTGCAAATTAAAGGTAAAGTGCCAATGATCCGCCAACATGATTTCAAAAAACGCTCATTTCACTGGCCAATCAAACTGATTTTTCCTAAGACTTTTGCTCGGAAAGTGACCAATGGACCAGCTGAGCAACCTTAGACGACAATCCCAAGGCTTCCAACTCTTCGATGCTTGCCGCCTCAATCTTGGTAATGGAGCCAAAATTCGTCAACAGCTTCTGCCTGGTTTTAGGGCCAACACCCGTAATCGCATCCAAACGCGAGGACAATGACTTTTTCGACCGCGACTGACGATGGAAAGTAATGGCAAAACGGTGGACCTCATCTTGGATTCGTTGAACCAAGAAGAAGCCCTGGGACTGGTGGTCTAAACGCACGACCTCCTCAGTCTGACCATTAATCAAATCAGCAGTCTTGTGTTTATCATTTTTAACCATGGCTGCAATTGGTAAATCCAGGCCCAACTCATCTTCCAAAACTTCCTTGGCCGCATGGAGCTGGATAATCCCCCCATCCATTAAAATTAAGTCCGGCATTTCAGCTCCCTCCTTCAATAGGCGAGAATAACGTCGACGAATGACTTCCTGCGTTTCCAACCACTCATCGGCATGGTCGGTCGACTTAATCTTGTACTTCCGATACATATCCTTGTTTGGCCGCCCATCTTCAAAAACCACCATCGCCGATACAATTTCTTCCCCTTGGGTATGAGAATGATCAAAAGCCTCAATTCGATGGCCCATCGAAATTCCAAGAACATCGGTGATTTCCTTCATTGCCCCCGAAGTCTTCTGCTCATTGAGTTCCATCAGGCGGAACTTTTCATCTAAAGCAATCTTCGCGTTTTTTTCTGCCAAGTCTAACAAATCCTTCTTTTCACCGCGGACGGGCGTTCGTACCGGAACATCCAAGGCAGCAGCTAAAAGGTCGTGGTCAACACCCTGTGGTACCAAAATTTCCTTTGGCTTTTGAATATTTTTCTGTAGGTAAAATTGCTGAATAAAAGTCGTAAATTCATCGATTCCGTCACCAACTACGGCAAAGGTTTGCTTACTTTGGCGGATTAAGCGAGCCTGCCGAACAAACATCACGGAAACTGTAATCCAGCCCTTGTTCAGGTAAAAATTGAAAATATCACGCGGCGTTGAATCATTCGACAAAATCCGCTGACTTTCAACCGTTTCGTCGATGTACTTCAATTGGTCGCGTAAATCAGCTGCGTGCTCGAACTCCAAATTTTCAGCAGCTTGGCCCATTTGTTTTTCAATTTGACGCTTAACGACCTTAGTATCGCCTGACAAAAAGCGCTTAATCCGATCAACCTGAACTGTATACTCTGCCTTAGGGACATCCCGAAAACAAGCACCAAGACACTGGCCCATCGAATAATAAAGGCAAGGATGCCCTTGGTGGCCCTTGCACCGTCTTAGTGGATAATTTTTCTCCAAGAAATGGAGCGTTTCCTGGGCGGCATAAACGTTAGGATAGGGACCAAAATAAAAGGCCCCATCCTTCTTAACTTCTGAAACCAAAGCCATTCGTGGATCAGTTTCGCGGGTAATCTTGATGTATGGATAGCCTGTTCCATACTTGAGACGGATGTTGTAATAAGGCTTATACTTCTTGATTAACTCGTTTTCCAACAAGAAGGCTTCTTTATCGGAATTGGTCACAATAAAGTCGAAATCAACAATGTTAGCAACCAATTCGGCCGTCTTACCAGTATGGTCCTGCTTAAAATATGACCGCACGCGGTTCTTCAAGTTTTTGGCTTTACCAACATAAATAATCTTGCCTAAGCGGTCCTTCATTTGATAAGAACCTGGTTCGGCTGGTAAGAGGAGCAGTTTTTGTTCAAGGTGTTTTGAGATATTGGCTAACATAACTTTATTATACCTCCGCGACTTCTATGTACGAAAAGGCCGCCAAACAATTCGGCGGCCTTTTTATTTTCAAAACAAAGCATTCATTAAGAAATTAGTTTGGTGCTTACTTTTCTTTATAGGCCACAGCCGCAGTGATAAAGCTGTTGTACAAACCTTCCGGTTTATTTGGCCGTGAAATAAATTCTGGATGGTATTGGGCAGCAATAAAGAAATCGTTCTTTGGATATTCGATAACTTCCATCAATTTGTTATCAGGTGATGTTGCTGAGAAGACCATACCAGCCTTTTCAAATTCGTCCCGGTACTTAATGTTAAATTCATAGCGATGACGGTGACGCTCATCAACCTCGGATTTGTTACCATAAGCAGCAGCAGTCTTGGTATCTTCCAATAGGCAAGTTGGATAGAAACCAAGACGTTGTGTACCACCCAAGTCGGTAACCTGGTTTTGGTCATCCATCAAGGCAATGACAGGGTGGGTTGTTTCAGGATTCAACTCGATTGAGTTGGCATCTGCATAACCCAAGACATCACGGGCAAATTCAACAGAGGCCAATTGCATTCCCAAGCAAACACCCAAGAATGGAATGTTGTTTTCACGAGCATAACGAATTGCTTGAATCTTACCTTCTGTTCCGCGAGGACCAAAGCCACCGGGAACCATGATACCATCGACATCCTTCAACAAGGAAGCAACGTTTTCTTTTGTCACCGTTTCAGAATTAATATGGACAATTTCAACATCAGTGTCTTGTGAATAACCACCATGCTTCAAAGCCTCGTTCACTGAAATATAAGAATCCTGCAAGTCAGTATACTTACCAACTACGGCAACATGGATGGTCTTCTTTGGATTCTCGATGGCATTAACCATGGCTTTCCATTCCGTCATGTCGGCTTCAGGAACGTCCAATTTCAACTTGTCGACAACCACTTGGTCCATTCCTTGTTCTTGTAAGTTCAAAGGAATTTCATACAAAGTATCCACATCGCGCGATTCAATCACCGCTTGTGGGTTAACATCCGTAAAGGTTGCCAACTTTTCCTTCATTTCATCCGTCAATGGGTTTTGCGTCCGCAGAACCAACATATCAGGCTGAATACCCAATGAACGTAGTGTCGTCACAGAATGCTGCGTTGGCTTTGTCTTTGCTTCACCAGCAGCTTGTAAGTAAACAATCAATGATGTGTGAAGGTAGAAGACGTTTTCGTTGCCAAAGTCTGACTTCATCTGACGCAAGGCTTCAATAAATGGTAATGATTCGATATCGCCAACCGTTCCACCAACTTCAACGATGACCACATCAGCATCAGTTGATTCACCAGCCTTAACAATCTTGTCCTTGATAGCGTTCGTGATATGTGGGATGACCTGGACAGTTGCACCATGGTAATCACCCTTACGTTCCTTGGCCAAAACTTCTGAATAAATTCGACCAGTAGTCACGTTTGAGTACATGTTGGTGTTGATGTCCATGAACCGCTCATAGTGACCCATATCTAAGTCAGTTTCAAGGCCATCCCCCGTAACATACGTTTCCCCGTGTTGGTATGGAGACATGGTACCTGGATCAACGTTGATGTAAGGATCCAACTTCTGAATTGCCATCTTCAAGCCGCGGTTTTTCAACAAACGACCCAAAGAAGCTGCTACAATCCCTTTTCCAAGGGACGAAACGACCCCACCGGTAACGAAAATATACTTGGTTTGCTTCTTTGCCATAATGCCTCCTATGTTTTGCCTGACACACTAAATTTTGCTATGGTTTTAGTCAAAATTCATTAAATAAAATAGAAAGGCTCCCAAGCAGTAGCTTGGGAGCCTTAAAGATTTTCACATTAAATGTGAGCCCTAATATATATTACAGACTGCCCCCCTGAATGTCAACACTAGATAAAATAATTATCTAGACCAAAGCATTGCAGTTTTAAAGGCAGAAGATACCCAACCATTCACAACAACACCAGGGCTAAAATGTTTTGAAAGAAAGGCTGACAGGCAAGCAATCGGTGTTTGGTATAACACTATCAATCTTGAGGCTTTCAGCAAACAAAAAGTCCCTGTCAGAAAAGCCAATTTTTACTTAACTTCTTGCTGGTTACGGTGCATCCAGAAGTACAAGAGCCCCATGAAGAATAAGAAAGCAAAGCCAATGGCCAGTGGTACCCGAGTCGTTGGGTTAATCACCATGAAAACCAAAGTAATTAATAGGAAGAAAATTGCAAAATAGTTCGACCATGGTGACAAAGCCAACATGAACGGGTGCCCCTTCATCAAGTCTGGATTTTCCCTCCGGAACTTAATTTGCGAAATCAAGATGACAAACCATGGCACCATGCCAGGCAAGGTTGAAGCCGAGTAAACCAAGACAAAAATGTTCTCAGACCCCTTCCAGAAAATTGGTAAGACGGCATTTAGAACAATTCCCAGCAGAATTCCAACAGACATGGCCAAAACGGAAACGTCTGGCACGCGGTTCTTTGACAACTTCAAGAAGACTGGTGGCAATTCCTTTTGCTGTGCCAATGTGTACAGCATTCGTGATGATGAAAATAGACCGGAATTCAAAGCCGATGCAGCAGCCGTCAACATAACAAAATTGATGATTCCAGCAGCAGCCGTGATACCGACCTTAGCAAAAGTTTCAACGAATGGTGAACCAACCGTGTCTAATTTGTCCCAAGGATAAATCGTCACAATCACAAAGATTGCCCCAACGTAGAAAATCAAGATTCGCGCAACAATCGACTTAATCGACTTGACGATTGCTTCTTGTGGATGGGCCGCTTCACCGGCCGTAATACCAATGATCTCGATGGCTTGGTAAGAAGTGACCACAATTGACAAGGCAAACATGAAGCCCTTGAAGCCATGGGCAAAGAATGGTCCGTGTGACCAAAGATTCGAAAAGCCAATTGCATGGCCATGGTTACCAAAACCAAAGACAATCATCAACAGACCCAAGATAATCATAAAGACAATCGTCAAAACCTTAATGATTGAGAACCAGGCTTCCAATCGACCATAGGCCTTCACCGTCACCAAGTTCGTTAACGTCAACAGGATTAAGACAATCACACCCGTTACCCAGGTTGGCACACCCGGCCACCAGTAATGCAAGTAATCGCCAACGGCGATTGTTTCCGAAATTCCAACCGTCAACCACTGAAAGACATTCGCCCATACGGTTAAATAACCAGCAACCGGATGAATATACTTCGTTGCATAGTTGGCAAATGATCCAACAATTGGTTTCACGTAGAGCATTTCACCCAATGCCCGCATCACAATATATAAGACCAAACCGGCCAATAGGTAAGCCAGCAGGACGGACGTCCCCGTCCATTTGATGGTCGATGATGACCCCAAGAAGAGTCCAACACCAATCGTTCCACCAAGGGCAATCATTTCCATCTGGAACGACGACAATGACCGCTTTAATTCTTTTCCATTTTCCATCTGTTTCTCCTTCACGCGGTTGGCCAAACAAAAAAGCGCCCCTAGAAATCTCTAGGGACGCTTGTTGCGTGGTACCACCCGTGTTTTGCCTAAGTAAAAAGACCTAGACAACACTCTATTGCCAAGATAACGGCTGACAACCGGGCTTCATTTCACGCATTACTCAAAGGCCACTACTGAGGGAGTTTTCACCGGCTTCGCCCATCACTTTCACCAACCGTGACGTCTCTAGCAAACTTGTACCGATTACTCGTCCTCATGAATGTGATAATTGTAAGCGTATCTGAAAAAAATTGCAAGTACTTTTGTCAAAGACAATCCGGCGGTAGCCATTGTCATCCTGATTTTTCTAAAGATTACAATCCAGCTTGCTCATATTTCGACAGGTTCATCAACTTCCAAATCAGCAAAGCAACCGCCCAGGCAACAACAAAAATAACCACTAAAACAATACCCAATTCGCTGAAATCAAGGGCTCCCGCCCACTTGGTCAAGAAGTTTTCCCAGTGGAACATAGCTGCCATCGATTGAATCAAGTCAACAATGCTGATAAAGCCGGCAGCAATAATCGAGATACTAGTCAAAATCAGATTAAAATAGACCTTACGGTAAGAAGTGGAAATAATCCAATTGTAGGTTATTGACATGAAGAAGCCGTCCAAAGTATCCATCAAGCACATTCCTGCGGTAGAGAACTGGAGCACGGATAAGATGGCTTACCAGGGAACACCGGCAGTCGTTGCCGTCGCCGAGGTGGCCAGAAACGCCTCCTGCGTGGCCGTATCAAAACCCAAACCAAATAAGAAACCAACAATGGCCACTTGCCAGTTATGGTTAACTAAGTTCAACATTTTCATAAACAAGCTGTAAATCTTTGACTCAGCGGCTAATTGCTCGTTATCGGGGTCCAAAGCGTGGCGCAGGCCAAAGGTAAACAAAATGACGGCCATCCCGAGTAACTGAGAATACTTGTTTATCCCAGTACTCAAAAACATGGTCCCCAGGGCCAAGATGCAAAGAATAAAGGCCCCATATCGGCTAATATCGAACTTCCAACTGTGACTATCTGTCATAAATACTGTTCCTCTTTTCTATTTTCTAAAATCTACTTCAGTCATAAAATCCATGGTGCTAAGCAAAACTCGTAAAAATCAGCGCCATGTTGACCATCATTTGATTAATCGCAAGTCCTTGGTCATTTTTCGCTTGGAGTGCCCAATTGGGTAATCAAGCAATCTGCCTATTCTTGATCCATGATTAATTCTTGGCAACCGTCAGCTGGCAATTGAGCCATCCCACTACCTTTCTACAAAATAGTCATGGTTTTTGAATATTCCCGTTCCATTGCACTTGCTTTGGCAGCATTTTGATCATTCTTGTAGCGCTTTTTTCCACTCTTTTTGGACTAACGCTTGCTACAAATGCCTTGCTCAGACGCTGTCAATTAAAATATTAAGTTTTAGCGTTATTTTCTAACTTAGGCCCAACATTGCTTTGGCGTATGGTGAGAGCCTTTCAACCGACCAAGCCGGTTTCAAACGATATTCAATCTTAACTTGCTCAACGCCATCAAGGACGTCCAAGGCATTAACAACCATTTCTTCTAAAGTACCCATAATCGGACACCCAAGCACTGTCAAAGTCATATTGACCGTACACAAGTCCTGGTCATTTAAATCAATTTCATTAATAAAACCCAAATTAACAACATCCACACGAAAGTCCGGGTCAATCACCTGACTCAAGGCCAACATGATTTCTTCTTTTTTCCTGCATCCATTTTTTAAGCTACCAATCCACTCATTTCAAACTTCATCAAACGGTTCCATTCCACCGCGTATTCCATCGGCAATTCTTTCGTAAATGGTTCCACAAAGCCCATTACACTCATTTCGGTTGCCTTTTCAGCCGAAATTCCTCGACTCATCAGGTAATAAAGTTGGTCTTCAGAAACCTTGGAAACTTTTGCCTCATGTTCCATCGAGTCATTCCCGTTCAAGACAGTGTTGTATGGAATGGTATCTGCTGACGATTGGTCGTCAACCGAGATGGTGTCACATTCAACGTGAGCAAAAGAAGCGGTCGCATTACGATTAAACTTGACTGTTACCCGGTAATCCGTTGAGCCACCATCATGAGCAATCGACTTAGACACAATCGAAGAGGACATATCGGGAGCATTATGAATCATCTTGGCACCAAAATCTAAGTTAACCCCTGCACCGGCAACAGCAATCGCAAGCATGGTTCCCCTGGCTCCCTGACCATTCAAATAAACCGATGGATATTTCATCGTTGTCTTTGAACCAAAGTTACCATCGACCCATTCCATTGTGGCGTTTTCCTCGGCCGCTGATTGTTTTGTTTCCAGTGAATAAACGTTGTTCGACCAGTTTTGAATAGCCGTCCTTTTTCACGATAACTCCAACCACGACCGCATGCAGGGAATATCTTGCGAGTAAGTTGGTGCAGAGCACCCCTCAACATAATCAACATGGGTGCCCTCATCAACAATAATCAAGGCGCGTTCAAACTGTCCTTCCTTTTCCGTGTTAATCCGGAAATAAGACTGGATGGGTGTCGTGACATGAACCCCCTTTGGTACATAAATAAAGGTTCCCCCGGACCAGACGGCCGAGTTTAAAGCGGCTAATTTATTATTGGTAGGTTTCACCAATGAACCCAAGTATTCTCGAACTAGTTCGGGATATTTCTGCACAGCCGTGTCGGTGTCCGTGAAAACAATACCCGTCTTCTCAAACTCCTCTTTCATCCGATGGTAAACCACCTCAGACTCATACTGGGCAGACGAGACGGCCAGCCACTTTCGCTCGGCTTCTGGAACGCTCAACCGTTTAAATGTGTCTTTTAATTCTTGGGGGACTGCGTCCCAATCCCGGTATTGACCATTGGTTGGCTTGTGAAAAAAGTCCCTTCAAGTGCTCTTAGCCTTAGGGCACAAGGAGTTTAGAATGATAATTACTTTTTGTTTACAATCAGAAAAAATTAGCAACAAAAAAATAACTATTTGTTATTGAAATTCTTCACAAAACTTTTTTAACAATGAACCAATTCTGCGTATAATAGAAGAAAAAGGACGGAACTATGTACACAGACGATTCACTGGTATTGCATACTGATGCATACCAAATCAATATGATTTACACCTATTGGAAAGACAAAATCGATCAAAAGCCAGTGGTCTTTGAAGCCTATTTCCGCAAGATGCCCTTTGACAACGGCTACGTTGTTTTCACTGGGTTGGAACGACTCGTTAAGGCACTAACAAATCTTCACTTTAGTGATGCTGATATTGATTACTTACGGTCTTTAAACCTCTATGAAGAGGACTTTTTGCACTATTTAAAGGATTGGCGGTTAACGGCGACCATCCGCTCGGCTATCGAGGGCGAGGTCATGTTTAACCACGAACCATTAATCCAAGTCGATGGGCCGTTAGTGGATGCCCAATTGTTAGAAACTCTCTTATTGAATATCATCAACTTCCAGACACTAATTTCAACGAAAGCAGCCCGAATCGCTTCAGTTACCGATGGTCAGCCCTTGCTTGAATTTGGAACCAGACGGGCCCAGGAACTTGATGCTGCTCTCTGGGGAACTCGAGCCGCTTATATTGGCGGTTTTGATGCCAGTTCAAACGTCAGGGCGGGCAAACTTTTCCAGATTCCAATCTCAGGGACGCATGCTCACGCTTTGATTCAGGCCTACCAAAGTGACTATGCAGGTTTTCTTGCCTATGCGAAGACCCACCATGATGTTGTTTTCTTGGTTGATACCTTTGACACCTTAAAATCAGGCGTGCCAAATGCCATCAAGGTGGCCAAGGAATTTGGCGACAAAATCAACTTCCAAGGAGTCCGGATTGATTCAGGTGATATGGCCTACCTATCAAAGAAGGTTCGGACAATGCTCGATGAAGCTGGCTTCCCCAATGCCAAAATTTACGCCTCCAATGACCTGGACGAAAATACCATCTTGAATTTGAAAAGTCAGGGGGCCAAGATTGATGTTTGGGGCATCGGTACGAAACTGATTACCGCATACGACCAACCAGCCCTTGGTGCCGTTTACAAAATGGTCAACATCGATGGGCAAAATACCATTAAGTTGTCCAATAACGTTGAAAAAATTTCCACGCCCGGTAAAAAACAAATTTGGCGGATTACCGATAAGAAGGATGGCAAGTCAGAAGGTGATTATTTGACCTTCTTTGGCCAAAATCCAAATCAAGTCGAGACACTCCACATGTTTGATCCAAACCACCCCCTTCTTTCCAAAGAGGTCACTGATTTTCAGGCAACGCCTATTCTCCATGACATTTTCGTCAATGGAAAATTAGTCTATGATCTGCCTACTATCAAAGAAATTAAGGCCTACGCCAAAAACTCACTGGATAATCTGTGGGATGAGTACAAACGCATCTTAAATCCAGAAACCTACCCAGTTGATTTGGCACAGGACCTCTACGATGCCAAAAACGACTTAATTCAAACCATCCGTCAACAAATCAAGGAGATGAAAGCATGAGAGCTCTTCAAGCCAAAATTATCGCCGAACTACACGTACAACCCGTGATCGATCCGCAGACCGAAATAAGACGGTCGGTTGACTTCTTAAAGCAGTATTTGACCCATAGTGTCTATCAAGGATTGGTCATTGCCATTTCTGGTGGGCAGGATTCAACATTGGCTGGTAAATTAGGTCAAATGGCCATTGACGAGCTAAGAGAAGAAACAAAAGAAGATTATCAATTCATCGCCATCCGCCAGCCTTACGGGCAGCAGCAAGATGAAGACGATGCAAAAGCAGCGCTTGACTTCATCAATCCTGATCAGACGATTACAACCAATATCAAATCAGCGACCGATGCCATGGTAACATCTTTACGCGCGGCTGGTTTAGTCGTTGATGACTTAAGCCGGGGTTCAATTAAGCCCAAGATGCGTATGATTGCTCAGTATGCGGTTGCCAGAGAACACCAGGCAGTTGTGATTGGTACCGATCATGCGGCCGAAGCCATTGCCGGCTTTTTCACCAAGTACGGTGATGGTGGCACGGATATCAACCCCCTCTGGCGGTTAAATAAGCGCCAAGGACGGTCCTTGCTTGAAGCTCTTTCAGCTCCGACTCATTTGTATGAAAAGACACCAACAGCTGATTTAGAAGACGACCGGCCACAACTACCAGACGAAGTTGCCCTAGGGGTTGCTTACAAGGCCATAGACGACTATTTGGAAGGCAAGCAGGTTGCAACTAGTGATGCCGAAAAAATTGAATCACTCTACTTAAATAGCCAGCAAAAGCGACATGAACCAATTACGATTTATGACACTTGGTTTTATTAATCATTAACAGCAAAAAAAGGACTCCAGATTCTACCACATGGTAAATTCTGAAGTCCTTTTATACTGTTTTTTTCGGCAAAAAAAAGCAAAACTTTTTCAAGTTTTGCTTTTCTTTGGAATCTCCCAAGGTCGCCTGATTAACTCAGTGCTCCCGCTCGGATTCGAACCGAGGACCTTGGGATTAAAAATCCCCTACTCTAACCAACTGAGTTACGGAAGCAATCCTGTGCCTTAGCACATTTATATATATTACCGAAGCAAGAGTAAAAAAGCAATACCTTTTAAAAAATATTTTTACTTTTTTTATTGCTCTTCATCCCCATCAGATAAGTCATCCAAGTCATCTGAACCGGCTAATTCCGTCAGGTTATCTTCGATGGCTTCGTCCTTTTCAGCATCGTCGTCATCTTCGGCATCATTGCCATCACCAGTCTTAGCATTGTGACCTTCAAGGTCATCAAAGTCATCGTCTTCTGGATCATCATCGTTATAGTCAATCACGTCGTCATCGGCTGATGCAGAATCAGCAAAGACGTTAACCTTCTTAGAGGCCTTCTTCTTCTTTGGCTTTTCTTCTTCATCATCAATTTCGTGAATTGATTCATCGATTGCATCGACTGGATACCATGAACGCAGAGCCCATTCGTTATT
Source organism: Fructobacillus americanaquae (assembly GCF_024029775.1). Lineage (GTDB taxonomy): Bacteria > Bacillota > Bacilli > Lactobacillales > Lactobacillaceae > Fructobacillus > Fructobacillus americanaquae. The sequence goes on along the minus strand of NZ_CP097122.1, from coordinate 1,148,822 downwards.
TCCCAAGGAAATAAACGAACCGTCAGTGTTCAAGTCCGTATAAAATTGTGACAATCGACTTTGGAACGCATCCGTATCGATTTCCAAAAAGTTTTGGATGGCCGTTACTAAATCAGTAAAGGGCATGGCCTTCTTTTCTTCTGCTAAAATGGCCGTAGCGATTTCCACCAAGGACATCTCTTCCTTGAGTTGACCGTTTTCTAAATTTGACATGGCTCTCGTCCTTTCGCGCTTCTAACTAGTTGAGTATACTGGATTTTGGCCCAAATTGCAAGGCAACCTGGTATTGACCAACCACTTGATCATTGGCAGACAAGGCATAGGCTAAATCTAAAGACCCGGCTAGCTGAACTTCATCAAAGGCAAAGTCAATCTGGCTGGTATTGGTTGAAAGCAGCATCATGCCTGCCACTGTTTGATAGGGTTGGTGTTCAACCAAACCAGGTCGGAAGACCATCCGGGTCTTCGTCACGTTGTGGCGGCTGAGGCTGATTTGATTTTCGCTAAACTTAAAGACGACATTGGTCTCACCTTGATCGTCAATCTTTTCGGTGTAGGCCAGGTATACACTATCACCCTTGATGGTTAATACACCGGTTGTTTCAATTTCATACCGCTCGTCACCTGCATCTTGAAAGACCTGGTGACTAATTTTTACTTGTACTTCTTTTTGGCTCATTTGGCTAAAATTGCTCCTAATATTTTCACAAACAGCTAAAGTCTATTATAATAAGAAAAAGTACGAAGGGAAAGGTCAAATATGTCGGAAAAATTAGCACACGAAAAAGTTCTCCGCGATCCAATTCACAAATTCATTCACATCCAAGACCAATTAGTCTTAGACCTGATTAATACGCCTGAGTTTCAGCGACTCCGCAGGGTTGAACAACTTGGCGTCACTGCCTTTGTTTTCCACGGGGCCGTCCATGACCGTTTCGGCCATTCAGTCGGTGCCTACGAACTAGCTCGACGGATTACCGATTACTTTAACGAATACTATCGCAGCAAAACACCCGGTGACGGCCTTTGGAACCCAGAGGAACAGATGCTGACGGTCGTCGCCGCTCTCTTACATGACGTTGGCCACGGTGCCTTTTCACACACTTTTGAGCACCTTTTCCACACCAACCATGAACAGATGACCCAGGACATTATTACTGGCGACACCGAGATTAATCGGATTTTGCAGTCATACAGTCCTGATTTCCCCAACAAAGTCGCCTCAGTGATTGCCAAAACCTATGAAAACCCACAGATCGTCCAACTAATTTCCAGCCAATTAGACGTAGATCGAATGGACTACCTTCTCCGCGACGCCTATTACACCGGTGCAACTTACGGTGAGTTCGATATCGACCGGATAATGCGCACGATGAAGCCTTGCAAAACCGGCATTGTCTACGATATTGCTGGTATGCATGCTGTCGAAGACTACATCGTCTCCCGCTACCAGATGTATCTGCAAGTCTACTTCCACCCGGTTTCACGGGGGATGGAAGTTATCCTAGAACATCTCTTAGGGCGTGTCAAAGAGCTTCTTTCACAGGGACACAATACTGGCGATTTGGTTGGTCCTTTGCTGGCGCCTGTCTTTCAGCCCGACCATGATTTAACCATTGATGAGTACCTACGCCTTGATGACAACCTCTTTATGACGGCCATCAATGGTTGGCAGGACTATCCTGACCAAATCTTAGCAGACCTCTCATCTCGATTCTTAAACCGTCGGCCGTTCAAGTCCATCCAAATTAACGACCAGTCGGCACCCTATCTAGCTGAACTCGAGCAAATCGTTAAGGATGCCGGCTTCGACCCAGACTACTACACCGCTCAAAATGACGCCTATGACCTTCCTTACGATGATTATAAGCCAAGCGAGAAGAAGCCACGGACCCAAATCGAGCTTGTCTTAAGCGACGGTAGCCACCGTGAGTTATCACAACTCTCGGCCCTTGTTGCCTCCATTAAGGGGCGTGCTTCCTTGGACCAACGCTTCTTTTTCCCAAAGGAAATGCTCAACAATGGCCCAGACGACCTCTTCTCCCAGGTTCACCAAAATTTTCGCTCACTAATTAAAAATGATACATTCATCCCTGGTGAACATTAAAAAGTAATGACGGTGAAAAAATCGCTGTCTACCACAGATTTTCCACACAATCAAACCCATTTTATCTATGAATGGTCTGCTGGAAATCAAAAATCAAAGCAGATCATTGAGTGACCTGAGGACTGACACCCGCTATTCGATTGGTGACAGTCCTTTTTCTTTGCACTTAATCCATTTTGTCTTCTTGAGTAATCTGTTTGGCACCATCATCCGACCCTTGCTAAAGATAACCACTTGTAATTTTGTCTTTTTGATTACTTGGACCTAGTAAAACCCCGAAATTTTTTCTAAATTTCGGGGTTCATATCAAAGAGCAACACTTTTTATTTTATGCAAATTTTGCTTGTGCCTAAAGGCTTACTTTTGTGCCAACAAGGCCAAAGCGCGGTCAACGTCAGCTGTCTGGTCGGCAATCGTCTTCACCCGGTTTTCAATCACCGCTTGATCAATCACGATTTCACGAGCCAAACCTGGCTGGTCCAACTTAGGCGTGAAAAAGGCCTTGAATTCGGCCAAGTTTTCCGCTGTCTTGAAAATCCGCGAAATCACCGTTACGTAAGATGAGAAGGACATGTCACCACCGAGGCGATCTTCCAACCAGTCCCAGTTATTCTTTGCCCAGTCCCAGGCCAAAGCTTGACCCTTGTCATTGCCCAAGATACCTTGGAACCAGCCACGGAGGTCTTGTGGCTTGATCACATCAGCATTCTGGTAGTTGGCAACCAAGGTTTCCAACTGACTTTCATCCTGGCTCGTTACCAAAGCGGCTTCCAAATCAGACTTCAAGGCCGCTTCCGCCGTCTTTTGGTAGTCCGTCAAGAATTGGTTGAACTTTTCTTGCGTGTTGAAATTTTGGATTTCGTTTTTCAAAATCACTGCCCGACCATTGGCAGGCAACTTCGTAACATCCCCACCAGCCTCTTCAAAGACTTGGTGAGCATGAGCCACCAAATCAGCATTTTTGGCAAAGAGGGCTGCTGACAGGACTTCAGCTCGTACCATTTCATCGTCAACATTTTCACCAGCACGTTTGTCAAAGCCAAGACGAATCAATTGTTGCTTTGAAAGGTCATTGACAAAGGTCTGCAAGTTCTTTTCCAAATCAGAACCATCTGTCGCAAAGGCTTTGACCTGAGCAATTACTTGATAAATCAGTGACTGAACCAATTCAGACGTTGAGTCTGCCAACTTTGGCAAGACCCAAAGCAAATCAGCAAAGGATCCTTGACCAGCTTGGGCCAACAATAAGTTGTTTTGCAAGAATTGGGCTTGCGAAATGGCGTTGGCCGTTTCCAAATTTGCCACCTGTTCGGCCAAAAGTGTGTCATCGTATTGTACAATATAATGACCAGTATTGCCAACGTTCAATGTAAAGGCGCCATCACTTTCACGTTGCAGTGTTTCGTAATCACCTAAATCCATGGTTTCAGTCGTCAACAAATCTGGTGCCGAGACGGCAGAGGCAGCCAACGGTACCTGCCAAATCCGGCTATCGGCATTTGGCACAGCTGATTTGTCACCACCAATTGAGAATGGCTTTTGGCTAACCTTAACGCGACCATCTTCCACCTTGACAGAAACAACTGGATAACCTGGTTGTTCCAACCAAGAATGCATGATCGCACCAATGTTCTTGCCAGATGCTTCACCCAAGGCGGCCCAGAGGTCATCACCAGTCGCATTGCCGTACTTCTTCTTGGCAAAGTATTGCTTCAAACCATTGCGCAAGGCGTCGTCTCCAATCAAGGCACGGACCATGACCAACAAGTGCCCACCCTTGGCATAGACAATGGCGGGGTCAAAGAGTGCATCGATTTCTTCTGGATGATGTACCTCGACGTGAACTGGCTGAACACCCAAAATGGCATCACGGTGAAGCGCCTTTTGAACTTCAACAGCGTTGAAGGATTCCCAGATATGCCAGTCAGGTTCCAAGAAGTCTGTCGCTACGTATTCCATCATATTGGCAAAGGACTCATTCAACCACAACTCATCCCACCACTTCATGGTCACCAAGTCACCAAACCATTGGTGAGCCAATTCATGAGCCACGATGGTCGCCACATATTGCTTGGTTGCCGTCGAAGAATTCTTTGGATCAACGAGCAAGCAAGCTTCACGATAAGTCACAACACCCCAGTTTTCCATGGCGCCAGCCGAAAAATCAGGCAAGGCCACTTGCCAAGAATGTGGCAATGGATACGGTGTCTGATAGAAGTCTTCGAAGAATTCGATTGACCGCTTTGCAATGTCAAGTGCAAAGTCCAAGTTGTCAGCAGGGTGAGCCTTGGTAGCAAAAACCCCAATTTCAACACCAGAGTTCGTCTTGGTCTTTTTGCTTTGCAAGTCACCCAAGGCAAAGCCTAGGAGGTAGGTAGACATCTTGACTGTCTTGTCAAAATAATGCACGCCCTCTTCGACCTTTTGCTCTGGCATGTTTGAGATAACTGATTCCTCTGGCTTTTCATCAAACTTAATGGCCAAAGAGAACGTTGCCTTGGCTTCTGGTTCATCGATGCTTGGAAAAGCCTGGCGGGCAAAATAAGTTTCAAATTGTGTGGAAACCAATTGCTTGGCTTGGCCATCAACATTGTAATAAGATGGATAAATTCCATTCATATTGTCCGTTAAGGGAGCATGGTAAGTAACCTCAACTTCAATTTCACCAGGTTGATCAGCCTTAAAAGTCACTTGATCTTGGTCATTGTCCATTGTAAAGTCAACCGCTTGACCGTTGACTTTTAATGTTTCCACCACTAAGTCGTGTTGATGTAATGCTAAATCAGTCGTCGTCACGTGACCCGTAATTGTCGTTTTTCCAACAATCAACTTATTTTCGCGTGAGATATCCAAAAACAAATCATAATGATTGGGTTGGAATGTTTCATAAAGACGTGGAATTGCAGCCATGAGGCACCTACCTTTTATTAAAAATTTATTAATATATAATTAACAACAATGCCATTATAACTAAAAAATGAGATAAAAGATAGTAAGCAAATGCGGAAAGGCGAACGCTTGCCTCATAATCTGGAAAGCCCTATAATTATTAGGAAGAAGACCTTTCAATGGTCAATCCATTTATGAGAAAGAGAAGCCCATGTCGATTTTATTGATTATCGCCTTGCTCGTGGGTGCCGTTGTTGCGGCTAACATTGTTCAACCCTTTGTCAAGCGTATTCCAGAAGCACTGATTTTAATTGTAATCGGTGCCCTTTTTTCCATCCTACCAACCTTTCACGGCTTTCAAATCAATTCCGAGTTCTTTTTATTCTTGATTATTGCTCCCATCATGTTTCAAGAGGGACAAAGCCACCCTTACAATACCATCCGCAAACACGCCAAGACCATTATCCAACTTTCAGTCGTATTGGCGCTTTTTACGATGGTCTTAGTTGCCTTAGTCAACGCCAACTTCCCCACTAAGTGGCCATTGGCCTTAACGATTGCTTTGGCAGCGATCGTTGTCCCAACGGATGCCGTGGCCGTTAAGTCAATGACCAAGGGCCTAACCATGCCTAAGGGATTAAATAAGTCGCTTGAACTAGAGTCGCTTTTTAATGATGCAACCGGAATTGTTTTACTGGACCTAGCCCTTTCATTCTTTACTAAGGGGTCTTTATCACCGATGACAGGTATCGGCTATTTTCTTTTTGTATCCTTAGGAGGCCTGTTAGTTGGCGCTATCCTTTCTTTATTAGTAGTTGGGTTACGGATGTATTTAAACTTCCACGCAACTTCTGCTCAGGCAACAACCATTCCCTTAAACCTCTTAACTCCCTTTGTTATTTATATTGTCGCTGAGCACCTTGGCACTTCCGGTATTTTAGCCGTCGTTGCGGCCGGCTTAGTGCATAACTGGGAACATTCAAAACTGCAGCTCATCGCCACCGAAAGTCAAATCGTGACCGCTACCATTTGGCAGACCACAACAACCGTTTTGAACGGGATCGTCTTTGTAATTTTAGGTCTAGCACTACCAGCCATTTTCAAAACGATGACCCACTTTGGCTGGATCGGCTCACTGATTTTGCTTGCCCTGGCTGCAGCCATCTACCTGGCGATGTTTTTAGGTCGCTTTCTTTGGGTGACACTCCAAAGTGATCAAAACCTAACCGAGTTCTTTGGTAAAAAACATACAAAAAACCGTCGAATTCGCGCCCGTCTCTTTGGCCTTTCTGGCGTCCACGGGGCCGTTACCTTGGCCTTGGCAATGTCATTACCAACAAAAATCAATGGTCGCCCCCTGCCTTTCTTAGATGAAATTCAAATTGTGACCACCCTCGTGATTTTGCTTTCCCTTGCTGTTGCCAGCGTGTCTCTGCCCCTTTTGCTGAAACCAGAAACGGCAGAGTTTAGCCCGGAGGATCTCGATCGCGTCCGCAAGCAAATGATTGACACGGCCATTATTGCTGTCGAACAGTCCTCAGCAAAACACGCCATTAAAAAAGCGCTCAGTCAAACCTTGCAAACGCAAAAGTTTACCAATGGTCGTCGATTGGCTCAAGCTGATTTTACGACGGCCGTCCTGCCACTCATGAACGCTGTCTTCGATGAATTGAACGACTATTTGGATTCCGATCACGTTCAACAGAACTTTGCTGAGAACACGATTGCCATCTATTCTAAGATTATTCAACGTGGCCTGATTAACCCAGCTACCAAGCGGCATCCATTGATGCACTTGGTCCGTAAACTCCGACGGTTGCAAGGGGAACTCCGGTTCCACATAAAGACTCGTACCTTTACCCGTAAACAACGTGCTCGTTATCAGCAAGAGCACCTTAAAGCACGTCCCAAACAGCAACGAATGATGGCTAATTTACGTGATAACCGTCACGCTGTTTGGGCCTTAAACGCTGATACCCAAAGTTATGCTGACCAGCTGCTCGCCAAGCACTTGGCAGAACAAATGATTGCTGGCCAAGAAACCGGCAATATCGACCAGGTCAGGACCCTCTTAGATCGCTTCTTTGATTTGGTTGCGCATGATTATCAACACGTTAATGTCACGGTGCCTGCCGAAGCTTACATTCACGCATTCGGACATGAATACCGTTTTGTCACTAGCGAATTGGAGAAAAAAGCAATTTCACCAGCCCTTGGTGACCAACTTTATCACGAAATTAACCAAGCCCAGACTCTCCAATTAATGGACTTCACTGCTAATTAAGACTAAGCATCGCACATAAAAAACCAGGCACTTTGCAATAAAGCCAAACGCCTGGTTTTTTTATTCTTCTAATTGCCCTACTTGGCCCTTAGCGCAATTTTTCGTAAATTGGTAGCAGCGTCTTTAGGGCATGAATCAAGGTCTCTGTTAGCTTCTCCTGGCCCATTAATGGCGAATCAGCCGGTACCTTCAAGCCAACCAAAATCTCAGCCGCCTTAACCTTTTCATAGCGATCCACCGCATTCGAATAGCTGGCCAATTCCTGATTTTCATTTACCATATGGTTTAATGATAGGCAATACTCTCTTGGTAGCTGAGTCACTTGGTCCACCACCGTCCGCAGCTTTGGCAAAATGTTAGCCAAATCCTTGGGCTTCATATTTTCCTCAACGGCCAGGTAAAGATACAAGTTATCCGCCCACAAACCCAACTCGAAATGGGGCATCATCTTATAGCCCCGCTTATTCGGGGCAAAGGCCACCCAAGTATTATCTGGTGCATTGGTCTTACGCATTTTATGCTTGGCGACGTGTGCATACCACTCCTGACCATCTTCTTTTAAAATTGGTAATGCCAAATCGGCAAAGTCCTCGAACTTCGGATCAATAATTGCGCGAATTTTATCCATCCGTCCATCCAAAGTTGGATCGGCAAAAACAAGAAAATCCTGTTGGTTAAACATTTTCTTTCTCCTTTTCCTGATCGTCCTTACTAAAGAACGGGAATTCCGTTAACCATGTCATTAGAATAAAGCCCACGACCAAAATCGTTGCCAAAAGGTCCAACCAAATCAAGAAAACAGCAATCGACGCCAAGGACTGGTAAACACCGGATCGATGGAACTGGATATCAGCAAACCAAACAAAAACGCGGTTTAAGAGCATTAATAACGATAGATCAATCAATGTCCCCACTATCACTGCTAAAAAGGACGGACGGGCAGCCTTTACCGGTAAGCGGTAGTTTACCCAAATCAAAAAAATCCACAAGCCAATAATGACCAGCCAGCGAGTTGGTGAGGCAATCACAATCCCGGTCCAATGGTTAATCAGCAATGCCGTAATATTCCCAATCAAAATGATGGCGGCAACGGTTACCAACATGACGATTAACCATAGAAAGGCCCAAAGTCTTGAAAGAATTGGTAACCCCACTTCTTCCTTATCAGCAATTTTGTTGAAGGTACTGCGCAAAACGGCCAAAACTTGTGATAGCGACCAAGCAATAAAAATTAGTGAAAAAGAAAGATAAGATTTTGTATTAGTATGGGCAACCGAATTCACAATTGGTGTTAAAAAGTTAGCAATCGAAGAAGGCAACATCTGTGCCAAAACAACCACTACATGCTCTGTTTTCAAATTCAATGCCGCAATTGTCAACACGAACATGATCAACAGTGGAATCAGTGTCAAAACCACATAGTAGGCAAAAGTTGGCCCAACTAACGTTAACTGTGCACGGGTAAAATAAGTCACCAGAGCATCAGCCCGAAAACGGTGGTCCAGATAAGCCCAGATTTTTTTAAAACGTTTTTTCATAAATCCTATTATGCCATAATTACAAGCAAAAAGACCTCACAGTTTGAGGTCTTTTTAAGTTGAAAAAAGCTAATTTTAAAGTTAAACAGATGGAATTTGACCCAAAGCAGTCTGGGCTGCCAAGTTTAAGACAGACCATTGACGGTCATAACCAGGCTGGAAGAAGAAGTCGGCTTCGGCCAAGTCTTCCAAGGTCATCTTGCCCTTAATTGCTAAGGCAATCGTGTTCGCATGGGCGGTAACTTCGGCCTTTGACAAGACCTGGCCACCCAAAATCGCATGCGTCTTAGGGTTGAAAATCAGCTTAACACTAATTTCTGGGTTCCCTTCCTTGACGAATTCAGGTCGGATGGTCGCTTCATACAATGAGGAAGCAATTTCTAAGTTCATCTTAGCGGCATTATTGGCGTTCACACCGGTTGTTGCCAGGTTGTAATCAAAGACTGGCAAAGCGGATGAACCATTGACACCAGCAAATGAACGAGCAGGCTTATCCATCGTCATCGTTTCGATTACATAGCGTGCTTCGCGACGAGCAGTTGAAGCCAAAGCAATCGGTGCTGGCTGGCCAGCTGGAGCAAAGAGTGGCAAGATTGCATCACCAATCGCGTAGACATCCTCGGCAGATGTTCGCAAGTATGGATCCGTCTTAATCCAACCACGTTGGTCTAAGTCGATTGTTCCTTGCAAGTACTTCGTATTTGGCTTCACCCCAGCCGCAACAATTGCCAAATCAGCATCAAACACTTGACCGGCATCGTCCTTGACCTTGGCCAACGTACCATCGCCCTCAAAAGCAGCAACCGTATGACCGAGGTGCAAGTTCACTCCATTCTTTTCCAATTCAACCCGGACCTTTTCAGCTAATTCAGCATCAAGGTAATTCCCCAATGGGCGGTCAATCAAGTCAATGACTGTGACCTGCTTGCCTGCCTTCGCAAAGACTTCAGCAGCTTCGATTCCAATGTAACCAGTTCCAACGACAACAACGGAAGAAACAGCATCATCGTGCAACTTATCGTAAATCTTAGTTGCCCAATCACGACCACGCATCAGATAAACATTATCCAAATCAGCACCAGGTACTGGGATTGTCGCTGGCATTACACCAGAAGACAAAATCAACTTATCATATGAGTCTTCCAAAACTTCACCGGTCGCCCAGTTCTTAACGGTTACCTTCTTAGCATCCGTATCAATCCCAGTCACTTCATGTTGCGTCAAAACTTTGCCACCAAACTTTTCCAAATCAGCCGGCTTAAAGTTGCGAACATCATCACGGTTTGTCACCTTGTCTTCTAAGAATAATTCCATTCCACAAGACATAAAGGACACAAAGTCGCCTGCTTCATAAACAGTAACTTGTGCATCTGGGTACCTAGTTAAAGCTTCATGTGCGGCTTCATGACCACCATGAGAGGCACCAACAACAACAACTTTCATTTTCATCCTCCGTTAAAATAACATCAATTTGCTATAACAAAACTTCACATACATTATAAAATTTTTTCAGCGTGAAGCCAAGACTTTTTTAAAAAATTTCAGTTAGACCATTTTTAGGACCCCTTGTTTTAAAATAGCTGACCAATGCTAAAGTGAATCACAATCGTTAAAAGCCCAATCCAAATATTTCTGATAATCGCTCGTTTCACCATTCCCTTCGATAAGAGAGCCGAAATAAGACCGGTCAAAGAAACCGCCATTACCGTTGCCAAAATTGCTGCAATATATTGATACTTCATTGGTGATAAGAGTAACGCCAGCAATGGTAAGGCACCACCAAGAGCTGCCGAGAATGTTGAAGCAAAAGAGGCTTCAATTGGTGAAACGTAATGACCAAGGGTCATATCATATTTAACAGATAAAATCGTTTCTAATGGTTTTTGTGCTAACAATTCAATCGCAATGGCCTTGGCTGTTACGGTTGTCACACCCCGGTCTTCATAATAGGCTTGAACTATTGTCAACTGTTCATCAAAGTCTTCTTTTAGCGCCACACGTTCACGATCAACGGCAACCCGCTCACTATCAGACTGCGAGGAAACGGCTGCAAACTCACCCGATCCCATTGATAAGGCACAGGCCAGTAAGTCCGACAAGGCGGCAATGACGATGACCAGCCGGTTGGTTGTCGCTGCCGCAACTGAGAAAACAACACCAACAACGGTTAAAATGCCGTCGTTTGAACCGAGGATTCCGGCTCGAATCGCATTTAGCCGCTCTTCCATGGTTTGACCGTTCTTTTTTTTCTCAAAACGATCAGTAACTCTACTGCAAACATTTTTCATCTTTTTCTTCTCCATTAGCGAAAGAGTGAACCGATTGCTAACGTCACAGCCATCGTTAATATTCCCGCGACAAGGTTCCTTAGGGCGCCTCGCATGCGGTTAGCACCATTAATCACGGCAGCTAAATAACCCGTAATTAATAATGCCACTAAGACTGCTAAAAAGGTCGCTGCAATCCGCCACTCTGGTTTTGCTAAGCCCATCAATGTCATTGGAAAGGCTGCTCCGGTTGGGAAGGCGAAAAAAGAGACGATAGCAGCACCACCCGCAGAAACCTTGGAATTTAACGAAAAACCAAAGCGTTCACGCACCATTGTTTCTAAAGGATCCTTTGCCATCATTTCTTTTGTCGCCTGCAAAGCCATCTGAGCTGAAATGCCATCAGCTTGATACTTGTCTTTGACAAAATTAAATTCTTTGTCGTAATCTTGGTCTAAAACCTTCGATTCTTCTTTTCGAGCCCGATCCTGAGCATCCCTGGACGATTCAACCGAGACATACTCCCCCATCGCCATCGAGACCATACCGGCTAGCGTTCCGGCAAAACCAGATAGCATTACGGCCGTTAAGCTCTGGCCCGCACCGGCAACACCAATAATGATCCCGGCAACCGATAAAATCCCATCATTGCCTCCCATGACGCCCGCACGAACCAAGTTGTTTTGGGCCATTAATGATTTCTTTTTCATTCTCAATAATCCCCCTTAATTAAGAATTGTTCTAATATAGTTTATCAGCTCCGTTTTCGTTTGTCAAGCATATCTATCAGTTCAAATAAGTATCTTTTCTAAGTCATTAATGTCCACTTTATTCTTATTTATATAATTAGTTAAGAATAATTCTGGCAAATAACTACAAATTTTAAAATATTTGACAAGAAGTCTTTGAATTGTTCTAAGCACATGTTATAATCGTAATGTATTCGATACATTAGGAGGGGAAAATATGCTTGATCAGCTGAAATCCGTTTTACAAGAACACAAACTTAAGGCAACTAATCAACGGTTGACCTTACTAGAGTACATGATGAGTCACGATACCCACCCTACGGCGGAAATGATTCATAATGATTTACCAGATATTTCTCTAGCAACTGTTTATAATACTTTAGAGAAATTTGTTAATGCTAAATTAGTCGTCGTGATTGAGGGAATTTCAGATGGTAAGCGTCACTATGATGCCGCTTCTCATCCCCATTATCACGTTATTAATACGCAGACTAACGAGATTATCGATGCAGCTAACTTTGACCCTGCGCCCTTGATCAAGGCTGCCCAAGCTGCAACCGGTTTAAAAATTACTGAGTATCGAATTGACTTGTATGGCGTCAAACCAAATGTAAACGACTAATTAACAATTGCAACACAAAAAACCAGTACTGAAAAATTTCAGTACTGGTTTTTTTGATGCCGCTTGTCTTTTAAGTCATTTTAACTTGGCTTATTCATGACAGTATCCCAGAAGGCATTAATAATTTCCTTTGAGATACGACCATTCGTTCCATCCAGATAGGAATTCAATCCTGGAATAGCCAAAGACATAGCAAATGGTTGACCAGGAACATAAGCCACCATTGATTCAGTATAAGTTGAATGACCATTGGTCGTTGTTTCAGCAGTTCCGGTCTTAGCATAGACCTCTGGCGACAAGCCGTGCAAACTAGAGCCCGTGTTATGCGGATCCGAACCGTTGGCCACTCGGTACATTCCATTCTTAATGACGTTCCACTGGTCAGTCGTCAAAGAAACTTGACCTTGAAGTTGTGGCTGCGCCGTCCAAACGGTCTTTTGGTTCTTACCCGAAACATCACTTTGCAAGACCGAGCCAACCAAGTGTGGCTGAACTAAGTAGCCACCATTGGCGATGACCGAAACGTAACGGGCCAATTGCATTGTCGTGTAGGAATCGTACTGCCCGAATGATTCGTACAAATATTTTCCAATATTAGCACCACTTGTCGGTCCACGATAACCGGCTGTTTCGCCATCAATATCAATCCCAGTCTTTGTCCCTAAGCCAAACTGTGCCAAACCATTGCGCAACGTTTGGAAAGCATCCGAACGAAGCTTCAACTGTTCACCGGGAGAATAAGTCTGGCCACCAATTTTCATTCCTAATTGAACGAAATAGGTGTTCGAAGACCGCTCCAAGGCCGTTGGTGCATCAACGGCAACCGGACTACCGCCCTGGTTCCAGTACGAAGTAATGTTTGGCGTTCCTTGAATCTTAATCGCCTGATCATACATCGTATTGTTTGTTGGTGTGACCACACCCTTTTGGAAACCAGTGGCTAGAATGGCTGGCTTCACAACAGACCCCATGACGATGGCAGCATTAATATTTCCTAACGGATTAGCCGTCTTCGTTCCAGTTTTACTATCACGACTAACCCCACCCATGGCATAAATTGCGCCAGTATAGGGATTAATAACAGTCGCATAAGCCCCCTGCACATCACCACCAGGTAAATTATCTTCCAAAATTTGTTGTACTTTCTTTTGAAAGGCAGAGTTAATCGTCAACTTCAAAGAGTCACCAGCCTGCCCTTCGTACTTAATATCAGAACTCTTGACACCATTCATCGTCGAAATGACCGTTTGCGACGGTGATCCCTTCAATAACGATTCATACTGCTTCTCAAGAGCAAAGCTACCAACTGGTTCATTTTGTGAATAACCCTGTGCCAATAGTATGTGCAACCTGTCTTCCGGCAAACCAGTCGATTCATTGGTTACCGTACCAACCATTGGTTCGAAATCATTACCTTCAGGATAATCACGAGAGAAAGACTCACCAATCTTGATACCAGGCATATCGGACAACCGTTCGCCAATTTCAGCCTGAGCCTTATCAGAAACACCTGATTCTTGGATATAAGTTGTCGATAACGCATAGGCTCCTGACATCTTTTGGAAAATCATTGCCTGATTGGCATCAATATCCTTGTCCAGATTATGATTCATCACGTACTGAGCTTGGTAAGTACTTAATTGAGTAGACGACCAACTATCAGCAGTCTTCCCATATTGCTTTTGTAACTTCGTTTGAATCTTTGTCGCTTGTGTTGGGTTTGTCGCGAGGTAGTAATCGGCCTTCGCCCGGTCACTTAAACGACTAGTATCGATTGAAATATACTTTGATAGCGTCTTGGCAATCTTAGCAATCTGGGTCGAAGTCGTTAATTTACCTCTCGTATAGGTAATAGCTGCCTCGGGTTTATTGCCAGTAATGACTTTTCCGGTACTATCATATATCAGGCCACGCTGAGCACTGCCTAATTCAACTGTTTCATCAGACTTGCTCACCTCTGTTTCAAAGGCTGGCCCCTGTTTGATTGTCAAAAAGGCCAATTGAATAATCAATGCCAATGTTAAAGCAATGACGACGCCTAAAAGTAACTTTAGCCGGGACGGCAAGTTGGCTCGAGCATCATTTTTATCACGGTCTTCAAGGTAAGGATTGCGCTTCATTTGAATTCTTTCTATTTATGTTCATTATGATTCTCTCTACTTTACCATAAAAAGCGAATTTATCGCTAAATTTCAACCGAATTTTGTTATTCTAGAGGCATGAATAATTACAGACAAATCGCTCAAAAATACCTTTTTTCTCCAGTCACACTTTCTTTTCTGATTCCAGTTATTTTAATGACTGCTTATTTTGCTGGTCGCGGGATGACCCCCTTTGGTTCATCAACCATTTTAACGGTTGATTTAGGCCAGCAATACCTGGATTACTTTATTCAGTTTAAGCATACGCTTCTATCTGACCCATCTGCCTTTTTTTATTCCTTTTCATCCGGAATTGGTGGTGACATGGTTGGTGAGTGGTCTTATTATTTAATGTCACCATTTAACCTACTCTTCTTACTCGCCTCAACGAAGACCATGCCGATTTGGAGTCTAGTCGTTACCGTTTTAAAAATTGGTTTGGCCGGCTTTTCCATGGCGCTTTTAATTAAGAAGATGAATTGGTTATCGGGCTACTGGATTCTGATTTTCGCCATTAATTACCCGCTCTCAGCCTGGTTTATCGCTAACGATTTAAACTTGCTGTGGCTGGATACCGCTGCCATTTTCCCTTTGCTGATTCTTTCATTGGAACGACTTCTGGCTCACCATGGTTCTGGAGCCTTTTTAGCAATGTTGGTGGCAACGATTATCACCAACTATTACATCGCTTGGATGGTGGGGCTCTTCTTATTTCTTTACGTGCCCTTTCGCCTCCTTGATAGTCAAAACAAAAATCGGCTAAAAATCATTTTCACATTGGTAAAATCAGGACTCTTAAGCATTTTGTTAACCGCTTGGCTCTGGCTACCAACCTATGCCCAACTAAAGATGGGGAAAACGACCCACAATTCCACCTGGTTATTCAAATTTGATAATAACCCGCTCTTATTATTTCTGAAGTTAATGCCGGGGTCCTTTGATTTTGATCAAATGCAAACCGGTCAAGCTAATTTTTTAGTAGCACCATTAATTTTAATTGCCCTCTGGGCCTTTTTTGCTAGCAAGAAGGTTTTACTTCGCGAGAAATTGATGGCCGGCCTCATCTTAGTGATTTTAATTTTGGCAACGACCTTTGCGCCATTGATCTTACTTTTCCATGGCGGACAGTACCCCGTTTGGTATCCAGCTCGGTTCTCTTTTTTAATTTCTTTCTTTTTAATTGTCTTAGCTGCCAAGGGTTTTCAACCAACTTGGCAGCCCGGCCTGCTCGCCCGTACTTTTTACCTTGTGGCTGTTTTAGCGCTGACAATTTGGGGATCTAGCCAGTTGCTGAAAGTTTCTTACCTAGATAAAAACGCCCTTCTCGGCTTTCTCTGCGGTTATCTTTTAACAATCCTAATTTTAATTGTGCTAGACGACGATAAGCAAGTGAAGATGTTACTCCTATTGATTGTGACCACGGGTTACCTGATTTTCAATGCCGGTAAAACGTTAAACAATCTTTCCTATCTAACAAAGGCCACCTATGAGGCTGGTGTCACTCGACTCACAGCGGTTTCCAAGGCAGCCACTCAACACGATAATTCTTGGTATCGCATTAGCCAGGGCCTCAGTCGGACCAATAACGATAGCTTTTCGGCTAATTTTAAGGCCGGCAGCCATTTTTCATCCCTGCTCCCTGCCACTACAGGTAAGTTTTACCAAAACATCGGCCAAATCGAAGGCGATTCAAAAATTTCCTATGTTAATGGAACGACCATCACAGATTCCCTGCTAGCCTTTAAATACTTTATCAAAACAACTGGCCACCTAAATACTAGTGCTGCTTATTTGAAGCAAAGCAATCGGCCCGACTACGATCAACAAAAAACCGTTGCCAGTGGCAAGAATTGGGCGCTAAAAGAGAATCCAACAGCTCTCAGCCTCGCCTATGCAGCTTCAAATCAAGCCTTGACTACCCCACTATCCCTACGTTATCCCCTAGTCAACCAAGCCAACCTCCTCGCCAATCTTGCCGGTCAATCAAAGCAGCAATTACTATACCGAGAGCCTTTCCGAGTACTCAAAACTGAAAACCTAACAACGACAGCAGATTTGACCGGTGGGACAATTCAAAAGGTCAATAAAGATCAGAAAGCCGTCTTAACCTTAGCTTACACACCAACAACTAATGATTCTTACTATCTTAATATTGGTGGTGCAATCAACCTCGATTCAGTCGACCTCCGACTAAATGGTGAACTTCTGACCCAGTCAAGTTCATATGACCATACTGTGGCCTTGAATCTCAATACCAACAAGCAGGGCCAGACTCAAATCTTAACGATTACCTTAAATGCTGGCGCCGATTCGCGTTACCTTGACGACTTTGCCATCTACTACTTCGATCAGCAAGCCGTTAACCAGGATCTAGCAAAACTAAAGCAGCACTCACTGACCATTAAAAAAGCCAACTCACGCAAAATTAGTGGTACGATTGTCACAACAGCCGACCAGCCCTTAATTATGACTAGTATTCCAGCTGCCTCGGGTTGGCAGGCCAAGGTTGATGGCAAGGTGGTCAAAACAAAGACGGTGCTCCAAGGTCTGATTGCGATCCCAACAAGCCCTGGTAAACATCGTTTGACCTTAAGCTATACACCACCGCTGCTAGTTCCCGGTCTCTTTTTATCAATCCTAACAGCCCTCTTAATCGCTGCCGCTGCATCCTTTAAAAAGAATCGACGAGAAACCTTGCGCCGAGGCTAGGACCGTGATATATTCAACGTGCTGTATTTTTTGTGCTACATGGCACTGAAAGGAAGAGAACCATGGCGGAAGAAAAAAAATTCCCAATGACGGCCGCAGGTCGTGACAAATTGCAAGCGGAGCTTGACGACTTAATCACCAAGCAACGTCCAGAAATTACTAACCGCATTCAAATCGCACGTTCCTACGGCGACTTGTCTGAAAACTCTGAATACCAATCAGCGAAGGACGAACAAGCCTTTGTTGAAGGACGGATTGTTACTGTTCGCAAGATGATTGAAAACGCTGAAATCATTTCAGCTGACAACTCTGACAGCGATGAAGTAACGTTGGGTAAGGAAGTAACCTTCAAGGAACTGCCAGATGAAGATCCCGAAACCTATACCATCGTTGGTTCTGTTGAAGCAGACCCAATGGCTGGTAAAATTTCAAATGAATCACCAATGGCTGCTGCCTTGCTTGGCAAGCATAAGGGCGACACTGTCAAGGTGCCGTTACCTAACAACGTTGAAATTCAAGTTGAAATCTTGTCTGTTAAGGCAAAGCAAGACTAAGTCAAAAAACCACTCAAAGCAAATTGAGTGGTTTTTTCTAATATTAAGGTAAAATCAGCAAAGTAAAAGGCAGGCCCTTCCCTTCTTGGAAGCGCCTGCCTTTTTGATTTATATTATGTTGCTGATGGTAATCAATTAATGAATTATGAAAAGGAGTGAATGTTACCAATCAAGATGGCACCAACCAACACCAAGAGCGTTCCGGCAATGATAAACTTCATTTGAGTAGAAGTCTTCTTTTCATGCAGGATGTAGATACCACCAAAGGTACCAACTACGATACTCAACTGTGACAAAGCAGTGGCAATTGTTTGACCAACGGCTGGGTTAGCAGATGAAACGAACATGAAGATATTTCCAAAGGCCCAAACCAAACCAGTTAGCAAGTTCTTCCAAGTTGGCTTTGAGAACATTTGCTTTCCTTCGCGGAAAACAAAGAGCACGATAATCAGTGAACCAATAACCTGACCAATGGCCTGAGGACCAACGATCGCCGTCATATAATTCAAGCCATGGCCAGCAGACTTAATATCTTCTGAGATATAACCAATCTTTGACAAAAAGTTAGGCAAAACGAAGTAAAGCATGAAGCCCGCAGTTGACATGACTAAGTAGAAGATTCCCTTAGCATCGATTTTTGAAGGCGTTGCTGCAGTCTTATCTGGCTTTGAAATAAAGGTCGCACCAGTCACAACTAGGGCAATCGAGATAACCCCGACAATCCACATAGCTGCGTTCTCCCACTCGCCCAAGAGAGTGGCAGCCAACAAGGCGTTCATGATAATTTGGCCGGCTGTTGACAAAGGCATTCCTAATGAAACACCCATTTCTTTGAAGAGCAAAAACTGGAAAACCATTCCCATGGCCCAAACCAATCCTGATAAAATACCAACAACCCAAATTTCAGAACCAAGGTAGAAGCCATGTGGCAATACAAAACCGAAGAGTGTCAGCATTCCGAAAATCAATGCTCCGATTGACATTCCAAAAGTTTGTTGTGAGGCTGATCCGCCCATCTTTGTTGATACAAGCCCAACTGAACCCCAGAATAAAGCTGGGAGCAAGGCAATTAAAATTGCAAAGTTCATAATGTTTAAGTTCCTTTCACTTATCTTACAAGCTATATTCTACACGAATGTAAACGGTTACACAACTTTTTTTACAAAAAAATTTCAAAAAATAATAAAAAGCCTGACAAAGCAGGCTTTCAAAGGTTAATTTTTATCGTACTGAGCTAAGTTCCAATTTTCAATAATTTGGATAATCAGCTTTGGATAACTAGGGTCTGTAGCATAACCATCAGTTGACAATGCTTGAGCAGCATCCTTGTAATTTTTAGCGGCCAAAACATCAGCAAACTGGTTAGCATTCCAAGTATTGCCATTGGCGATTGTCTTAGCGTGCGCTTTCATCGAATCTTGATAAGAATCATAAACTGCAAAGCGAGCATTCTTCGTCACCGTTTGACCGTTTTCAACTTCTTGAGTCTGCAAAACGACTGATTTACCAGCCGTAGTATCATCCGTCTTCACACCATAATAATTATTATACTTTGATGACAACGCAGAATCGTCCCAGTTTGATTCATGGATGGCCTGAGCGATTGAAATTGATGCCAAGATCCCATACTGGGATTGCAGATTCTGGCTGTATGGCGCAATCTTTTTAATAAAGGCTAAACGACGATCAAATTCTTTCTTACCACCATTTTCTGCCAGTAAAATAGCAGTTGATGCTGGAATTTTATTGGCCTTCAACTGGGCATAGTACGGCTTTAAGGTCTTATTCGTCTGTTTCAACATGGTCATGACCAAGTCTTTAGCCGACTTTTCTTTCTTGAAACGATAGATTCCTGGGTAAACGAAATCATACAAAGTTTGGTCACTCTTGGCGTTTAAGAATAACTGTGGATATTCCTTCTTAGCCTGCGCCATCAAATCACTATCACTATAGGCAGCCAATAAATCAGACTTTGATACACCAGCGGCATCAGCAATCGTTTGTGCTGTCTGATCTGCTGTCTTCGTATTTGAAATAAAGGTATAGTCAGAAGACAAGACCGGTTCAGCTCCAGAACCCTCTGTTAATTCTTGATAAATCTCAGCGATATCTTGAACCTGTGACAACGGATAAGTGCCACCCGCAATATTCTTAGCCCCATACTTATTTGCATAACTAACAAAGTAGTGACTGTTGCGGATAATCCCCTCTTTTTGTAACTGGGCACCGATTTGCTTGACGCTCGCCTTATCCTTGACTGTCACCATTGTTACCGTGGTGTCATTTGGATTCTTAGCCTGATATCCTTGGCGATTGAACCAGAAGACCCCACCTGCTGCCAATAGCAAAACGAATAGGATCATGATAATTCGGAACCGCCAACTATGTTTTTTTGTTTTCTTTGACGATTGCCGACGTTTTTCAAATTCCATTTGTAATGTTTCCAATCTTCAATCTTATTTCGCCTGGTCAACTCGATTTGTACGGGAATTTAACCAGTAACTCTTAGTATACTCCCCTTGCTAAGAAAATATAATAAAAAACATAATGAGTGCGATAACGCTGTACTCATTATGTTTTCTTTTGGCTAAGTCATTATACAATTAGGCCATCAATTCTTGCACATCACGAGCAATCATCAACTCTTCATCAGTTGGCACAACCAGTGTCTTAATCTTTGCATCGGCAGCTGAAACATCAGCCTCTTCACGGCAACCAGTGTTCTTATCCTGGTCAATCTTAATACCAAAGTACCCTAGACGGTCAACAATTTCTTCTCGAACCCAATCAGCATTTTCACCAATTCCGGCAGTAAAGACCAGGGCATCAGCACCACCCATTTCAGCAATGTACTGACCAATGTAGCGAACAACACGGTCAACAAAGATTTTAATGGCCAAGTCAGCCTGTTCATTATCCTTACGAGCAGCCAAAAGGTCACGCATGTCACTTGAGACCTGTGAAATCCCTTGCAACCCTGACTTTTTGTTCAAAATGGTCAACATTTCTTCATTTGACAAGTTTTCCTTGGTTTGAATAAAGTTCACCAAAGAAGCGTCCACATCACCTGAACGAGTCGCCATCGTCACGCCTGCCAATGGTGTGAAGCCCATTGATGTATCAAATGACTTACCACCCTTAACAGCCGTGATTGAAGCGCCGGCCCCAAGGTGCAAGGTAATCAACTTCAAGTCCTTCAAATCCTTACCTAAGATATCAGCAGCGCGGCCAGCAACGTAGCGGTGTGAAGTTCCATGAGCACCATACTTACGTGCACCATACTTTTCATAGTATTCATAAGGCAATGAATAAAGGTAGTTGACCTTTGGCATTGTCTGATGGAAAGAAGTATCAAAGACGGCAACAGAAGTTGCGTTTGGCAATAACTTTTGGAAGGCACGAATTCCCAATGCATTTGCTGGGTTGTGCAATGGTGCATAATCAGCCAATTCATCAATTTTAGCTAAGACATCATCGTTAACCAAAACAGACTTATCAAAGTATTCACCACCAGCAACAACGCGATGACCAACACCAACGATTTCGTTAAAGTCTTGAATAATATCCAACTCTGATAACTTTTCAAGCATCAAGTTAATGGCAACTTGGTGGTCCTTGATGGCAGTAACAGTCTTAAACTTAGCCTTGTCACCAGATACCTCAACGTCATCATTTTTAGCCGCTTGATCATTGGCTGCAAACTTGAACGTTACAATGGCGTCATCCATTCCAATTCGTTCAATTAACCCTTGGGCGATTACTTGCTCTTGTGGCATCTCTAAGAGCTGAAACTTCAATGAAGAACTACCGGCATTCACTGCCATAATCTTTGCCATGAAAAAAATCCACCTATCTTTATTTTTTAATTCATTTCTAACTTACTTTAGTTTACCCCAGGCTCGGATATCTTGCAAAAATTCTTGCAAGGCCTTTTGGTCCTTAACAGAGGGATACTGTCCCATCAAAACTTCTTGCTTTGGCAGCGCATTTTTCTTCCGCAAAACCAAGAAAGCTTTCGCCTGTTCCTGATTTTGAAAATACTCAGCTGGCAGTGTTAAAAAGGCCTTTAATTGAGCCTTTTTTGAGAATAATTTCAAGATAGACTCATGCCGTGACCCTGTTAATAAATCATTTGGCACAATGAGATAAATCCAGCCATCATCCTTCACTAAGTCTAATGATTTTTCAATCATCAAATAGTGAGCATAAGATTTCCCATCTTGTTCCGAAAAGGCTGTGACAAAACTTTCCGGCGCCGCTTGCGGGTAGTAACCGATTGGTAAGTCACCAATTACAACATCAGCTGGTGCGATTTTCTCTTTTGCCAAGCTAATAACATCCCCAAAAAGCAGTGTTGGATCTTCTTGCAGTGCGGTCGCTAATTCACTGGCCAAAGCAAGCTGACTCTCATCGTTATCAATGCCGGTTGAGTCGGTAGCCGAAAGGCCATGGCGACTAAAGCTTTCAACGATTGTCCATAGCAGGTTGCCGGTGCCAACGACCATGTCCGTGATACTCGTTTGTTCATTAGGGTTAGCTGTTTGGTAAATCAGCTCGCCCAAGAGATAACCAATCCCATCTGGGGTTAACTGAAGGTTAGCTGGTAACTTATCCTCTCGATCAGCTTTCAGAACCAAAAGTTGCAAGATGTTCCGTCGGTCGCTAAAAGGCAAGCTTGTCCAGTCAACTTCCTCTAACGACTGTAATGCCTTTTTAGAATCAGCAGCTAATTGGTCATGGTCGGAGCTAAGAATTTCTTTTTTATTCAGCCTCTCTAAAGCCATTACAAGGGCTACTCGATTGGTAGTTTTTTCTTGATCTTTCACCGTCATGACGGCTCGATCAATTTTTTCAAAATATGCAGGAATTTGTCGATTTATCATGGTCTTATTCTAGCCCTTTTTGCTGGTCTAGACAAGGCTAAGGGGTTAAAAGTGGCCGATAGTAATCCTGATTTTTCGAAGTAATTTTAATCTGCCTTTTCTCCGGCTCAATTACCCAAGAATCACCCTGAATTTGGCCAAATTGTTGGTTATCTTGGCAAAACAATCGTGATGCTTCAATTTGTTTCGTATCGATAGTCGTTATTTTCAGCAGCAATAATTGCGTATGCAGCTTTTGGTGAAAAATTTTTGTTTGTAAAAAAAACATCAAGCCAATGAGTGTCAATGTCAAAATGGTGGGTAACAATAAGT
Organism: Fructobacillus americanaquae; assembly: GCF_024029775.1. Lineage (GTDB taxonomy): Bacteria > Bacillota > Bacilli > Lactobacillales > Lactobacillaceae > Fructobacillus > Fructobacillus americanaquae. The sequence goes on along the minus strand of NZ_CP097122.1, from coordinate 1,125,767 downwards.
AAGCCGGCTGACGGTTTCGATGCTGGCGTTGTCGGTTATTGACCATCTTTTCCCTCTCTACTTACAATAGTCTGCTTGGTCTTGGGTAAAAAGAGGATTCCGCTCGCTTTCTTGTGTCCCTGAGACAAAACAGTCAAACGCTGGTAGGTTCCAAAATTTTCAACCCGTAAATCGTCAATTCCTCGTAATAAAAATACGCGACCGTTATGTGGCCCATCCAAAACTAAATAATTCTTGAAAACTCTCAACGTTACCGGCTTACCACTAGTTTTCCTCAAATGAATTTCACGAGTTTGAACTTGATCCAATTGATAGTGTTGCCGACCTAACTGGGTTAAAGCTGCCTGAACATCAGTCGATAAATCTTGTGTCTGCCCCTTCTTCCTTTGTGGCAAAATGACCATTAACGCTTCAAAGACCATTGCGGCCACCGCCAGGGCCATGATTGCTTCTACCATAGTAAAGCTACTTTGGTTATTTTTACTGGCAATGACCGTCATGATTGCCCTCTTCCTTCCGTTTTTGTGTTTGGTCAACAAAAGATTGCCATCTCTCTAATGCTTTTCTTTTTTCTTGATTGGCCACCTGATTTTGCAAAATTAATTCCTGCTGCTTTTGCTGATAATTGTGCAATGTTTCTAGTTCAAAAACGACGACACCTGTCATTAACGTCAGTGCCATGATTCCCTCAACGAGGACAAACCCTGACGATTTGCTAAACTTTCTCAAAACGATAGGTACCACCTCCAAATTGAAAAATAAGACGCCAGGTTACTTGCCCCTGAGACCAGGAAATATGACCTGGGGCCACATAGCCACTGGGCTTAATCACGACTTTTGTTGTTTGACCAATTTTGCTGTTGTCTGGATAAAAAAGCACTTCTTGACCAATCACCAAGCGGTCTGATTGAAAATTGAGAACACTTTCAATCTCTTGTGCTTGTGCTAATAGACGGGCTCGTTGAAAATAGGCAGCAAATTGCTGTTGAAAATCTTCAAAACTCTGCTGATTTTGCTTCGGTCGTAAGGCCAACCCAAGTCCGAGCAAAAGTGATACCAGACTTAGGGCAATCACGGATTCGACCAAGGTAAACGATTTAAATTTTAGCTTCATGACCTGCAATTACAATTTTCAGTGCCTTAACTTTTTCAAGCTGTTCCTTGGTCAGGTAGTTTTCCTTTGCTAAATCAGCCATTGTGACCTGTTTCTTTTCTGGGTGGTCATTAACGTACAAATCAACCTGTGTCTGTACAGTAGCGACCATTGCCTTTGCATGAGTTTGCTGCGCCTTATCGCGTTGTTGCGTTAAGTTTGGCAAAATCAGCAACATCAACAGACCGATAATAAAGAGCACAACCGTCGCTTCAATCAACGTGAATCCTTTTTGTTTCGTTAGTACTCGTCGGTTTTTAGCACGAATTGCAGCATAGCAAGCCTTTGATTGACTAATTTTACGATGGTCCCGTTTCAGCCAAAAGCGTTTATAGGGTTGACAAATAGTCTTTGGGTTACAAGCATGAATGGGCCGTACTTGATTAAACGGAAAGTTTTGATAGCGACAGCCATTTCGCGGTCTTCCTGAAAACCGAGATTGTCCCCCAATTCGAGTTTGTGCGTACTTAGCAAGGTCCAGTGTGTGCGTCATAGCGACATTCCTCCTAAATTTTTATACAGCGGTAATAGCATTGCGAGGTATAACAAAACAATAGTTAGCCCAATCAGGGCAAAAAAGAGCGGCTGAATTAGACCCAATAATTGACTAGTTTGGCGATCAAACCGTTGAAATTCGCTCTTAGCATAATAAGTCAAGTAGGTACCAAGTATCGGTCCAGTAAACCCTCTGTCTAAATAAGTTGCTAGTGACTTTTTCAAATAGCCCTGCTCATTAATCCAGCTTTGCAAAGTCTGGCCACTCTGCACGGCTTCTTGGGCCCGTTTAGCAATGGCCACAACTAAGCCATTTTTCTTAGTGGCTAAAGCAGCAAAACGGTCAATCACATTTGGCAACGTGTGTCCTGCTAACAACAAAATCCCAAGATGCTCCGCTAACAAATAAGTTAAGAGTGTCTGCACGAGTGTCCCTAAAAAGGGCACTCGAGTGAAAACTTGGATTCGTTGCAGTGGTGATAAATGCTTCAGCCAAAAAAGCAGGACAACCATCATGGCTAAAAAAAACACAAAGAAAAAGACTAAAACATGCAAAGAAAAGAGAGCAGGATTGCTGCCTGTGCCCTGCCTTCCCTCTTGCCCAGCCGACAAGGCATGAAAAATCGGATAAAGATACGTCTCCATCCCCACCACCAGGGATAGCAAAAAGACCAATAAAATCACCGGATAAGTTAAAATTTGACGGAGCCTTTGCTTATAGCGCAACACATGATCAAAGTTGCTCGCTAACGCTATCAGCGTTTGGTCAAAATTACCATGCGACTGCCCCAAATCAAGATAAATTCCAATCGAAGGAGTTAAAACCATTCCCAAACTAGTAGCTAATGGATGACCATGTTCCAACTGGCCTCGGATGGTCAATAGCCGTTTCTGCCAGCTTGGATGTGCACTCGCTAAAACATCGAGACTCAGTGATAAGGCATAACCAGATGCCGTCAACTCCCCAAGTTCGGCTAAGAAAAGAACTTGGTCACTTTCGGCAAAGCGATTTTTTCGTTTTCTACGCATCGATTAAACCTCCTGATTTTCTTGTTGATAGCGCTTTAAATTTTCTGCATAGGAGAGATGACGAATCACTTCACCCGCCCTCCAATTAACCACCCCGCAAACAACACCTAACTGACCATCTAATCCCGGGAGCAAACGCTGATAAATCGTTTTGACCAAGGCTTGATTCAGTAATTGATGGTCAAGACCGAGGTTTAACAAACGATCGAAAACAGCAAGCTCCGAATTAGCATGCAGAGTGCTTAAAACCAAATGACCGGCTAAGGCCGCTTGCAGGGCAGCCTGAGCAGTTTTAGCATCACGAATCTCACCAATCACCAATAAGTCCGGCCGATGGCGCAAAGCCACCTTAATTAAGGATTGGTAATCGATCCCAGCCTGTTCGTTAACTTGTAATTGCAAAAAGGCTGGCTGATAAATTTCAACTGGATCTTCGACTGTTAAAACGACTTTCCCTGGTGACCAAGCTGCCAACAAACGATAAAGGGTACTGATTTTGCCTGATCCAGTGGGGCCGGCGACCAGATAGAGACCCGCAGTGATTTTTTCAGTTACTAAATCTTCAAATACAGCTGGGTCAAACCAGCGATTTTGCGCTAGATTAGGATAAATTAGCCGTAAAACGGCACTCTCTTGTCCCAAAAAGTCGCCAACGGTTGAGACACGGACAAAGCCCCGGCCAAAATCAAAACGGCCCAATTGTGGACGTCGACTTTCAGCCAAATTTAAACCTGCCCGGTACTTAATCACGGCCAAAACCCGTTTCCCAAAGTCCGCTTGCATCACTGCGAGGGGTCTGACTACGCCCAGAATTTGCCCACGAACCTGATAATCATTGCCCTCTGCTGGTAAAAAATAAAAATCAGCTACCTTTTTCGTCTGACCCAGGTTAAAACGGCTTGAATCCAATCCGCGGGGTCTGCCCGTTCATGTTCTGGCCAATTGGCCATTTTCTTGATCATGGTGTCCTCCCTTCGTTGCTAGTGAATAAGACGACCAGTTCAGTAAAAAATTGCTCAACCAAAAAAGCTGTTGACGTGGCCAATTTTCCATCATTCCTTGTCCGCTCGAGCAGGTTAGGCAAGGAACCTTTTTGTAAACAAAAAAGACCGAATCCAATGAATTCGATCTTTTAGATAAACATAATTAATTCTTACTGCTTTTTGCTTGGTTCAGAGCGGCTGCAAAAGTATTTTCCAACAGAGTAGCGATGGTCATCGGACCAACACCACCTGGCACTGGCGTAATGAAAGAAGCCTTCTTTTCGGCTGAGGCAAATTCGATATCACCCGTGGTCTTCCCGTCGACGACGTTCATCCCGACATCAACCAAAACAGCACCATCTTTAATTTGGTCACCGGTAATAAAGTTGGCAATCCCAACCCCAACGACCACAATATCCGCATTTTGGAGGGAATCCAAAAGCATTTCACGTGGGGTGTAACGGTGAGCCATCGTTACCGTTGCGTTCGCGTTGTTTAACAAAGCAGCCATTGGTCGACCAAAAAGCTGAGACCGGCCAACAACAACAGCCTTCTTGCCATGTAAATCAATGTCATAATGCCTCAACAGCGTCATCACTCCTTGTGGAGTGGCAGCCACAGCGTATTCGCCAGGTTGGTCACCAAAGAGCATCCCTTGGTTGAAGGCCCCTAATCCATCAACATCCTTTTCAGGGGCGATGGCTGAGAAAACCTGTTGGTCATTGACAGTTTTTGGCAATGGCGCTTGAACCAAAATACCAGTTACACTTGGATCTGCGTTCAAATCTGCTACAATCTTTAAGACGGCTTCTGTTGTCACATCGTCAGCAACCGCAATATCCTCAGTGGCAATACCAACCTTGGCTGCTGCTCGTTGCTTCATGCCAACATAGAGACGTGATCCATCATTTTTTGGATCGAAAACAACCGCTAACTTTGGACTCAACCCCGATTCCTTGACCTTGTCCGCCAGTGCGATTTTGAGGTCCTTCGAGAGGGCCTTTCCGTCTAAAATAGTTGCCATTACGTTTCTCCTTGCTCCTGATTTTCCGAACGTTTTATTATAAAATATCTTTGTAAGACAATTTTATCAGAATAAAACCGTTTTTTGTTTACAGAAAGGTAATTTTTTTCATGTCTGACAACCGTATTTCTTGGGATCAATACTTTATCGCACAAGCCGCCATCCTGTCGACCCGGTCAACTTGCACTAGACGTCACGTTGGCGCCATCCTTGTTAAGGACCATCGCATTATCGCCTCTGGCTACAACGGGGCCGTTTCTGGCACCCCTCACTGTACGGAAGTTGGTGACTATGTCGTCGATGGTCACTGTATCAGAGCCGTTCATGCCGAGCAAAACGCCTTAATGCAGGCCGCCTCGATGGGCATTGCCGTTGAAGGATCAGAAGTCTATGTCACCGATGTTCCCTGCGTGCAGTGTACAAAACTCTTGCTTCAAGCCGGCATTAAAAAGATTAACTTCATGCGCGACTATCACAATGACGAATTTGCCGAGTCCCTCTTAGAAGAAAAAAATGTTGCCTTAGTCCAAGTCCCCTTTGAAGAACAGACAGCTGAGCAAATTAACCTCACTCAATTTATTCAAGACTAGACCCAAGAAAAAGCCAGGAGTACTCTTGGCTTTTTTGCTATACTGAGAAGGATAATTTTTTATTAAAGGGGACTAATCATGAGTCAAAACGAACAAACATACCTCGATATGGCGGCTAAAATTTTAAACGAAGGCCACTACAAGGATGATCGAACTGGGACCGGAACCTATTCAATCTTTGGAACACAGATGCGCTTTGACCTCCAGGAAGGATTTCCTCTTTTAACCACTAAAAAAGTTTTCTTCAAGCTGATCAAATCAGAATTGCTCTGGTTCTTGCGCGGTGATAATAACATCCGCTTCTTGTTGCAAAACAATAACCATATCTGGGACGAATGGGCCTTTAAAAACTGGATTGAGTCTGACGAGTACAGCGGACCGGACATGACTGATTTTGGCTTGCGGTCACAAACCGATTCCCAGTTCAATGCTCTCTACCAGGAACAAAAGGACATCTTCGTCGACAAAATCTTAAACGATGATGATTTTATGGAAAAGTACGGTTATATCGGTGAAGTTTACGGTAAGCTCTGGCGGTCATGGGCTTCAGTTTTGCCCGAAGGTGGTACCACAGACCAAGTCAGCAACTTAATCGACCAAATCAAGAACAATCCGAACTCTCGGCGTTTAATTTTGTCTGCCTGGAATGCAGAAACAACTCCCCAGGCACCATTACCTTCCTGCCATGTCTTATCCCAGTACTACGTCAGCGATGGTAAGCTCTCCGCACAACTTTACCAACGCTCAGGTGACTTTTTCTTAGGCGTTCCCTTCAATATCGCTTCTTACTCGCTGTTGATTCACATGATTGCTGCTCAAACTGGTCTGGAAGTTGGTGACTTCGTCCACACCATCGGCGACACACATATCTACAAGAACCACATCGACCAAGTCAAAGAACAAATTAGTCGACCAATGCATCCATTGCCAAAGCTTTGGCTGAACCCTGAGGTCAAGTCAATCTTTGATTACACCATGGATGATATTAAAATTTTGGATTATGAATCAGAACCGGCTATCCGTGGTGCGGTTGCGGTTTAAGCCAAGCTAAGCACTTTCAATTATTAGAAAACAAAACGGCAGTGACCATCAAAAGCAGATGGTCACTGCCGTTTTTATTGTTCTTTAGGGCTGCACTGATTTTTCATCACGCTTTTCACGGGCAATATCCCGGTCCATAATTTTTTTCAAATACTTTGCCGTATAAGATTCGGTATTTTTCGCAACCTTTTCCGGTGTCCCAGTGACCAGAATCTTACCACCACCGGCACCGCCCTCTGGACCCAAATCAATCAACCAGTCAGCTGATTTTATTACGTCCAAGTTGTGCTCGATAACAACGACCGTATTGCCGGCATCAACCAAACGGTTCAAAACCGTTAGCAATCGAGCAATGTCATCGGTATGCAAGCCAGTTGTTGGTTCATCTAAGATATAAATCGTCTTCCCGTTTGTCCTTCGGTGTAATTCGGAAGCCAGCTTCATTCGCTGCGCCTCACCACCTGATAGGGTTGTTGCGGACTGACCTAATTTTACATAGCCCAAACCAACATCATTAATTGTTTGCAAACGGCGCGCAATTTTTGGAATTGGTGCAAAGAAATCGAGGGCTTCCTTAGCGGTCATATCCAAAACTTGAGAAATCGTCTTATCCTTATAAGTAACTTCCAAGGTTTCAGAATTGTAACGAGTACCACCACAGACCTCACAGGCTACGTAAACATCAGGTAAAAAGTTCATCTCAATCTTGATGACTCCATCACCACGACAGTTTTCACAACGGCCACCCTTCGTATTAAAAGAAAACCGTCCCTTAGAATAGCCACGGAGTTTAGCCTCATTTGTCTGGGCAAACAACTCGCGAATATCGTCAAAAACACCTGTATAAGTGGCAGGGTTTGACCGTGGCGTTCGACCGATTGGCGATTGGTCGATATCAACTACTTGTTCGAGGTTTTCAATTCCTTCAACCGAGCGGTAAGCACCAGGCTTATTTGAATTCTTGTTGAGTTTTTGCTTCAAAACCCGTTTTAAAATGGTATTGACGAGTGTCGACTTGCCCGATCCAGAAACCCCCGTTACGGCCACAAACTTGCCCAGTGGGAACTTCGCCGTAATGTTTTTCAGGTTATTTTCCTTTGCTCCTCGAATGACAATTTCTGCTCCATTACCCTTCCGACGAGACTTTGGTACTGGAATATACCGCTTCCCCGAAAGGTACTGACCCGTCAAAGATTTTGGATTCTGCATGACCTCGGTCGGTGTTCCAGCAGCCATAATTTGGCCACCAAGTGACCCAGCACCAGGGCCGACATCAATGAGGTAGTCGGCCGCCTCCATGGTATCCTCGTCGTGTTCCACGACAACCAACGTATTGCCCAAATCACGCATTGACTTCATTGATGCTAAGAGCTTGTCATTATCGCGCTGGTGCAAACCAATCGATGGCTCATCCAAAACATAAAGAACCCCAGATAGGTTGGATCCAATTTGTGTTGCTAAACGAATTCGCTGAGATTCACCACCAGACAATGTCGCTGCAGAACGAGATAGCGTCAAATAATCAAGGCCAACCGACCGCAAAAAGCCAAGTCGATCTTGAATTTCTTTTAAAATTGGTTGAGCAATTTCCTGGTCCTGGGGGCCAAAGGTTAAATTAGCAAAGTATGCTAGCTCTTCATCAACTGGCAAATTAGTGACATCACCAATATTGCGACCCCCAACCTTAATCGACAAGGCCGCCGGATTTAACCGGTATCCATGACATGCTGGACAGGTTAATCGCGTCATGTACTGGGCCATTTGGTCACGAGTAAAGTCAGAGTTGGTTTCCTTATACCGCCGGGAAACGTTATTCATCACCCCTTCGAAAACCTGATCAGCATCACGAACGCCACCAAAATCGTTTTGAAAATGGAAATGGAATTCTTTTTCACCCGAACCATATAAAATCAGGTCTTGGTCCTTCTTTGATAAGTCCATGAAGGGCACATTTTGGTCAATTCCAAATTGTTCACAGAACTGTTCCAACAATGCAGGATAGTAATTGGAAGAAATTGGGTTCCAAGGCGCCAGAGCGCCCTGTTTCAGCGTCAAGGTATCATCAGGCACAACGAGGTCTAAATCAACCTCCTGGGTTGCCCCCAGTCCCTGACAAACTGGGCAAGCTCCCATTGGTGCGTTGAAAGAAAAGAGTCGCGGTTCCAACCGGCCAACCTTAAAATCTTTCAGGTCACCCAAATAGTGGTCTGAGAACCTCAATGGCGCGGGAACCTCCTCATCACCACGGCCAACTGGTTCCAAAACGACTAATCCCCCCGCTAGGTTCGTCGCTGCTTCAATTGAATCAAAAAGGCGCGACCGAGCATCAGCCCGCAACACAATTCGATCCACCAAAACATCAATATCATGGAAGCGGTTGCGTTCCAAAGCAAGGTCATCAACTGTATCAAGTTCGACAATTTCACCATCAATGCGAGCCCGTAAATAACCCTGCTTTTGCATCTGAGCAAAGGCCTTTTCATGGGTGCCCTTCTTGTGTTTAATAATCGGTGCAAAAACCTGCAGACGGGTCCCCTCAGGTAACGCTTTTTGAGCGTATTCGACCATTTGATCGATCGAATGGAGAATTTTCGTCCCATCCTTTGGATCGTCAGGTTTCCCTACTCGAGCAAACAACAGGCGGAAGTAATCCGAAATCTCGGTTACTGTCCCAACCGTTGACCGTGGATTATTCGAAGTTGTCTTTTGATCAATGGAAATGGCCGGTGAGAGGCCGTCAATCGAGTCAACATCAGGCTTATCCATCTGTCCCAAAAATTGCCGGGCGTAGGCGGACAATGATTCCACGTAGCGTCGTTGCCCCTCGGCATAGAGGGTATCAAAAGCTAGAGAGGACTTTCCTGATCCCGATAGGCCAGTCACAACCGTGAGGGATTCCTTGGGAATATCAACATCAATATTTTTTAAGTTATGGGCACGAGCCCCGCGAATTTCAATTTTATCTTTCGCCATAAAATCCTCTTTCATGGTCAAACGAGCCAAAACCCGCTTGGCAAGTTCACCCCTGTTTTATCACAGCGGTGACTAGAGACCAACCCTTTACCGGCCGGCCCGTTTCCTCAATTTCATAATATTATCGCGAATTTTAGCAGCAGTCTCAAAGTCTAAGCCCTTGGCTGCAGCCTTCATTTGGCTAGTTAGGTTTTCCAAAATTTCAGTCTGGTCTGACTTTGGCAAATCAGCAAAGTCAACTTGGGTCAAGTCAACGTCTTCAACTTCTTCAGCCGCCTTGCTTGCACTAATTAAGTCGCGAATTTCTTTTTTAATTGTTTGTGGCGTGATGCCATGTTCCTTGTTATAAGCCATCTGAATGTCACGACGACGAGCCGTTTCATCCATCGCCTCCTGCATCGCCCTTGTCACCTTATCGGCATACATAATCACGTGGCCGTTTGCATTTCGTGCAGCCCGACCAATTGTTTGAATCAACGAGCGAGGATTACGCAAGAAACCTTCTTTATCAGCATCCAAAATGGCTACCAAAGAGGTTTCGGGGACATCAATTCCTTCACGTAACAAGTTAATACCGACGAGCACATCGTACTTTCCCAAACGCAAATCACGGATAATGGCCGTTCGTTCAAGCGTCTTAATATCGGAATGCAGGTAAGCTACTTTAATACCAACGTCCTTCAAATAGTCCGTCAAATCCTCTGACATCCGCTTTGTCAGCGTTGTAATAAAGACGCGCTCATTGCGTTCTACCCGCAGGTTAATTTCACCGACTAAGTCGTCGATCTGCCCCATCACTGGGCGGACTTCAATCTCCGGATCGAGCAAGCCGGTTGGCCGGATAATTTGCTCAACAATGTCACGTTTGGGTACCCGAGAAAGTTCGTAATCACCTGGCGTGGCCGACATATAAATGATTTGATTAACATGTTTTTCAAACTCTGGTAATTGCAGAGGACGGTTATCTAATGCTGAAGGGAGACGGAAACCATAATCAACCAAAGTTTGCTTTCGAGCACGGTCACCATTGTACATTCCGCGCACCTGTGGCATCGTCACGTGACTTTCATCGACAACAAGCAAAAAATCATCGGGAAAGAAGTCAAGAAGGGTAAATGGTGGTTCCCCTTCTTTGCGTCCGTCCATCCAGCGCGAATAATTTTCAATTCCAGAAGTAAAGCCCATTTCATTCAACATGGCGAGGTCATATTCGGTTCGTTGCTTAATCCTTTGGGCTTCAAGAAGTTTTCCTGCTTTTTCAAATTTCTTGACCTGGTCTTCCATTTCCTGGCGAATACCAATCAGGGCTGCCTTCATCCGTTCATCATCAGTCATAAAGTGTTTAGCCGGAAAAATCGCCACATGGTCGCGTTCAGAAACAACTTGACCCGTCAAGGCTGAGATTTGTCGAATGCGGTCAATTTCATCGCCAAAGAACTCAACTCGCATGGCCAGCTCATCCTGGGAGGCCGGGAAAATTTCAATCACATCGCCGCGCACCCGGAAAGTTCCACGCTGAAAGTCAATATCGTTTCGGGTAAATTGAATGTCAACCAGGTCGCGCATCAATTGATTGCGACCATATTCGTTACCGACCCGCAAGGAAATCACGTGGTTTTGGTACTGGTGCGGGTCACCCAAACCAAAGATTGACGAGACTGAAGCAACAACAATCGTATCATTACGCTCAAAAAGTGAAGCCGTTGCCGAATTGCGCAATTGGTCAATTTCGTCATTAATCGCGGAATCCTTCTCAATAAAGGTATCTGAAGAAGGGACATAAGCCTCTGGCTGGTAGTAATCATAATAAGAAACAAAGTATTCAACCGCATTATGTGGGAAGAATTCCTTTAATTCTGAATAGAGCTGACCAGCCAGGGTCTTGTTGTGTGACAGGACCAAGGTGGGCTTATTGTTTTGAGCAATCACATTGGAAATTGTAAATGTTTTCCCAGTTCCCGTTGCCCCGAGCAAAATTTGCTCCTTGACGCCATTTTTTAAACCCTTCACGAGTTTATCAATCGCTTTCGGCTGATCACCAGTCGGTTGGTACTTTGAAACGACTTCAAAGCTTTGATCTTTTTGCGGTGTAATCAAGATAAATCCTCCTCGCCTGGTAAAAAAATCATTCAGGAATATTATAACAAATATAACAAAAAACGAACACATGTTCTATCACTTGAACGTGTCCGTTTTCTTGTTTTGTTTTTTATTTCAACTCTGGTGCATCAGTCTTATAATCTGCTACAGTCGATTGGCCGTTACGTAAGGCTAAAATCGAAGTTGGACTCGACGACTGGCTCGCCTTCAATGCTTTCAAGGTATTGGCCTTCGTATAGTCGTACGATTTTTTATCAATTTGGTGGAAATTCCAACGGTTCTTATCAAAGCGAAGCAAATCACCTGTAATTACCTTATCCGAATTTGATAGCGATTCATCAACGTATGATTGCACTCGCTGCGCCGTTGCCTTTAACGCTGGATTATTATCGATTGACAATTTCTGACCAGTCTTACTATCGAAGTACTGGTTCTTATACTTTGTATAAGTTGGTGTCGTCCAATCACCATCACGGAAAGCAACAATTTGTGGATTTTGAGTTGACAACAAATCGTGACCGAACATGGTCATCCCTTCTGTTGAAACCCCCAAAAGGTTCATCAAAGTTGGCATCATATCGATTTCACCACCGTAGGTATCGTTGATTCCACCCTGCAAGCCAGTTGCATGAATCATGAATGGCACCTTTTGGAATTGGGCCAAGTCGTAATCGCTAACAGAAGTCTTACCCAATAATTTCGCAATGGCAGGCTTATGATTTTCAGAAATACCATAATGGTCACCGTACAAAACAAAGACAGAGTTATCGTACAAGCCAGCCTGCTTGAGATAAGCCATCAGTTCACCGAACGCCTGATCAAGATAGTGCGCTGTTTGAACATAACCATCAACTGTAGTATCACCAGTCTTTGTAGCTGGGAAATCAGTATCTTCCTTATCAATTTCATATGGGTAGTGGTTCGTCACCGTAATTAACTTGGCATAGAATGGCTGTGGTAACTGTTCGATATATTGAGCAGTATCCTTCAAGAAAATCTTATCCTTCATTCCATAACCAACATTATAACTTGGCTTATCGCTATCCTTATAGAAGTTCTTTGAGAAGAAATAATTATAGCCAAAGGACTTATAAGTATTATTTCGGTTCCAGAAGGTTGGCACATCACCATGAAAGGCGGCAGAAGTGTAGCCCTGTTGGCCTAGGATGGCCGGTGTCGCCTCAAAGGTATTGCTGGAACCGTACTTGGTCATTGCTGATCCGGTTGAAAGTCCGTACAAGGAATTTTCCTGCATCATTTCAGCATCAGATGTCTTTCCTTGTCCAACTTGGTTGTAGAAGTTATCAAACGAAAGGGTATTTTGATCGTGGTAGAAGGCGTTTAAGTTTGGTGTTACTTCGCGACCATCAACCTTGTAATCAATCAAAAATTGCTGGAAAGACTCAAGGTGAATGACGAAGACATTCTTCCCCTTTTCGGTTCCGGTGTATGAAATATTGGCCGGCACTGAATTTTGCTTCAAGAAATCTTGAACCTTTTGTAAATCAGCGGCACTGGCTTCTTTACGAGATTTCGTTTGATTATTGGTCTGCCAGGCATTAAAGGCAGCGTATTCATTTAAGCCTAAGTACTTGACAATATAGTTGTTATCAAATGAGCGCGTCAACAGGCCCGATCGGTCAACCGAAGCTACACCGAAATCGACCAACATCAAGACAATTCCTAAAATAGTTGTCAAAATCGCATAACGTTTTTGAATCGCTTGCTTATCAATCGGCCAAAACTTAAAGAGTAAGAGGACGGCCATCACAATCAAGTCAACATAGACTAAGAAATCCGTTGGGCGAATAATGGCTGCAATTGACTTGCCCAGGTTATTTCCCGTTGATGAACCAGATCCCATAATCCCAAAGGATAAGAAATCAGAAAACTCACGGTAATAAAGGATATTAGCAAAGAGCCAAAGGGTCTGAATTAAGTTCATCACCCAGGCTAGAATATAAGCCACTTTCCCGCGAAAATAGAGTGCAATCCCGAGCAAAATAATGGCCGTTGGGATTGGATTCAAGAACAGCAAGAAATCCTGAATTGGTCCTTGGGCACCCAAAGAAAAATTGATGTGGTAATTAATATAAGTCTTTAACCACACAAAAAAAAGGTTCAAAACAAAAAAACCACTAATACTAGTCCAAAAGTCCTTAGTATTCTTCATCTTTTGCCAGAGTTTTTTTGGCTTGAATTCATTTTTAAGACGAGCTAACATATTGGTTTTCCTCACAAAACTTAAAAGGTATGTTGAATATCGAAGAGGACATCGTAAATCTCGATGGCAACCAAATCAACATCATCAAATTTATATTGCTTATTGCGCCGGTGTTCTTCGATTGTCCAAACCTTGTCTTCTTGATCAAGGGTTACCTTTAAAACCTCTAAGCCGTAAGAATCAAAACGTCGAACTTGAAAACGCTGGTCCGTTGATTTTTCCATGGCAAAGAGCCGGTTTAATATCGTTGTTAAAACACTTTTACTGGCTAATTCATCCATTCTTTTTACCCCCTTTGTTTCTTTGCCAACCGCTGCTCCTTATTAGGAATTACATAGGCTAAAATACCAGCAAAGAGACAGAAGTAATAAGTAATGATGCGCCAAATTAAGATAACCAAGACTAGCGTTGCTGGGTTCTTAACAAAAGGCGTAAAGAGAAGTTGAAAGGACAGCTCCGCCCCCCCAACACCACCTGGAATTGGAAACAACGAAATAACCATCACGATCATAATGTTCATTGTTAAAATCAGCCAGGGGTTCACGGAGGCATAGCCAAAGGCCCGGATAACAAAATAGGGCACCAGGTAAAAGGCAATTAATTGCAGAGCAGTCCACAGGGTTGCTACCAGGAGTGACTTAGCCGAGCGGGCCACACGTTTTGACTCCTGATGGAAATTATTGACCTTATCTTCCGTCGTGTCAACTAATTTTTTAACTCGACTGGCACTCATAAACTTTCGCGCGCCACGGCCAAACCACTCAACAACCTTCAAAGACAGCTGTGGCCAAAACATGATCAACAGCAGACCGATAATCACGACGGCGTGAATAGCGATAGCAAAAGGAATGAAAGTCGCAAAGGCTGGATCAACATTTTTGTAGATGAAAGAATCAGCGGCTACATAGCCGACGATAAAGAACAAAACGACCACAATTTGATAAACCAAAAATTTCATCAAAGTCACAGATAAAGCGCGGCTACCTTCAATTTTTCCTCGAGTTAACGCATATAGTTGTGCTGGCTGTCCCCCGGAAGCAAAAGGCGTCAGACCCGTCCCTAGTTGATTCAACAACGGAACACGAATCAACGTTCCCCAACTCGTATTCTTTCGGTCAACAGAACTCAGCAGAGATCTAGTAGCCAATGCCTCTAGCAGCAACGACAGCATCATCGTCAACAATGCAAGCACAAGAAAATGCCAGTCTAAGACTTTCAGCGCAGCCTCTAATTGCTTTTCACGGCCACTTAATTCCCGCGTCAAATAATAGACGGTTAGACCTGTTAGCACGAGGACAAGCAAGGCCGATAATTGGTTTTTTTTGGATTTTAAAGCACCCATCAAGAATCTCCTAAGACCGATTCGTCGACCAAGCTGGCATAAGCGCCTCGTCCTGGTCAGGGTTAAGTGACAAGGCGCGATTATCTAAAACTGCTTGATAAACCTCAGCAAGAATTTCGCCAACTCGGTTTAAATCTTTTTCTTGTGCAACTTGGAAGCCAGCCTGCGTCAAATCAGATTTTTCACCGGCTAAAATTGCGACCATTTGACGGTCAAAGTCGTCTAAGTCTTCTGCCTTATAGCTGTTAACGCCGTCTTTCAGCCAAGAATCATAAACTGGAATATCACGAACCAAGAGACGCTGCTTAGAGGCCAAGGCTTCTAAGACAACAATTCCCTCTGTCTCTTCATAAGATGGATACAAAAACAAATCAGCCCCAGCAAAGGCCCCTAAAATCACATCGCCAGATAAATAACCCGGGAAAATGAGGTTTTTGGGATGTTCGCCACCAAAGACAACCCGGCGAATTTTGCGTGGCAAGATGGCGGGGTTGGTATGACCAAACCAAATAAAGGTAATTTCTGGGTGCCGCTTGGCTAATTCAACAAAGTCAAAAATCCCCTTACGCTCAAAGAATAGACCAACAGACATCACAACCTTTTGTCCTGGTTGAATACGGAAATAATCCTTGTAGGCCTGAATTTTTTGTGGATCGTTTGCATATTTACTCAAACGAATCCCATTTGAAATAGCATAAATTGGCTGTGTGAGACCGTAATTTTTCAAAAGTGATTTTGAATACGGCGTTGGCGTAATCAAAGCATCGGCTTGACCATAGAGGGCTACCAAGTACTTTTTATACAAGGGTGCAATCAAATTTGAGGCAAAAAATGAATTACGAAAGTCTTCATAAGTCGAATGAGCGTGGTAAACCACCTTTTTCCCCATCTTGTGGGCCTTTTTGACCATATACATCGATTTCACGCCATAAGTGTTGATATGCAAAATATCATAGTCTGTACACTTGGGGTCAGTCGTTACCTCCACATTAGCAATTGGTGCTAGCGCTTCTTGTTGCAAGCGCATTGCTCGACCAATTCCTGATTTGGCAATCAATTTTTGGTTTTCAAAATATAACAGAACCTTCAAGTTAGCTTCTCCTAAAGGGGTTGCGTAAGAGACGTTTGATATAGCCGACCTCTTCATCCGTTAACTGGTCTGAATCGTCATCAACGTCATCATGGTGGTAATTCTGCAAGACCTGGTCATAAAAGTTTAAGACTCGATCCGCAAAAGTCGTTGCATCAACGTTTTTTACTGCTGCTGCCCGAATTTGATCATCGGCAGCTGTATCAGAATGCTGTAAGTAGTATAAAGTGGCAGCTAGGAACTCGTCGTAATCATCAATTAACGTTCCAATGGCCTTATTGGTCACCACTTCTTCTAAATAAGGTGAACGAACAGCGACAAACGGCCGGCCGGCTGCCAAGGCTTCAATAAAAGTTAGCCCCTGTGTCTCACTATCTGATGAGGAAACGAAAACGTTAGCCATTCGATAGTAATCACCGACATGGTCATGATTAATCATTCCCGTAAAAATGATCGCTTCCTGCAAGCCCATGTCTTCAACCTGTTCTTCCAGTGATTTTTTAGCTGGGCCGTCACCAGCAATCATGAGCTTGGCATCTGGAACGGTCTGCAAAAGCTCAGAAAAGGCAGAAATGGTCAAAGCCACATTTTTTTCAAAAGCTAACCGCCCCAAAGATAAAATCACCGGCTGATTCTCAGCCAAACCGTACTGCTTACGAAGATCGTGATGAGCTTCTCGCTTTTGGATAGCCACACCGGTTGGAATCACTGGAATTGGAATCGTCACACCATAACTGAGGAGACTTTCTTTGACCCGCTCAGAAGGAGCAATTACGCCCTCCATTCCCTTCAGGTAGGCCTTGACGATATGACCAACTGCACTGGGCCGAATTAACATCCCTTTCGCAACATAATGTGTGTAATCTTCATATTGCGTGTGATAGGTATGAATAACAGGAATCTTTAACCGTCGGGCCACATACTTGCCAATTAAGCCCAACGAAAATTCCGTTTGGGTATGCACAATTTCCAAGCCCAAGTCACGGGCAATTTCAACAGCCTGAATTAAACCACGAAAAGTCAAGCGACGATCCTTGAAGCCAAAATAAGGCATCGATGAAAAACGATAAATTCCTTCTTCTGGCGTATGCTTGTCAACCTTGGGGTCCGTGGTCGTAAAAATATAGACTTGGTGGCCTTGGGCCTCCAAAGCATTTTTTAAGGTTTGAATTGAGGTGGCGACACCGGAAACCTGTGGAAAATAAGTATCCGTAAATAAGCCAATTTTCATAGGAATCTCCATTGCTCATTGCTTGCCCGTGGGCATAATACTTTTAGTATACCATCTCGCTGAGACCGTTCCAAATCTTGCTCCAGCAAGAAATCATCATTGTGGACCACTGCAGTCCTTATTCAAAGACCATTTGATTCGTATAAAGTTCAGCGTAGAAGCCGTTTTTCTTAATCAAATCCTCATGAGAACCACGCTCGATGACTTGTCCATCCTTCAAAACAACAATTTGGTCAGCAGATAAGATTGTCTTCAGACGATGCGCAATCACAAAGGAAGTTCGGTTAGCCATAACGTTGTCCATTGCCTCTTGAATTTTTGCCTCGGTCACCGTATCAACGTTTGATGTTGCTTCGTCCAAGATTAACAAAACTGGATCCGTTAAGATTGTCCGAGCAATCGAAAGGAGCTGCTTTTGCCCACTGGAGAAAAGATCTTTTTCAGGAGAAATTTGTGTATCATATTGGTCCGGTAAGGACATAATAAAGTCGTGAATGCGGGCTTGTTTAGCGGCCTCTTGGACTTCTTTTAAGCTGGCATCCGGCCGGCCATAGCGAATATTATCCATGATTGACTTGGAAAAGATAACTGATTCCTGCAAAACAATCCCAACTCGATCACGCAGGGAATAAAGGTCAAAGTCTTGTAACTTGGTCCCATCATAGGTAATTTCACCACCTGAAAGATCATAGAAACGATTTAAAAGGTTCATCACAGTCGTCTTACCAGAACCCGTTGGCCCAACCAAAGCAACCATCTGTCCCTTTTTGACCGTAATTGAAACATCCTTTAAAATTTGTCGATCAGGATTGTAGGCAAAATCAACATGCTTCAAAGCAATTTCATCCTTTAATGGACCAGCAATCTTTTTCCCGTTATTAACTTCATCGTCTTCCTCTTCAACTTCCGTAATCCTGTTAGCACCCGTTACGGCCAGTTGCAGGACATTATAAATAGTCGTCAATGAAGTAATTGGTTGAAACAACTGCTGTGAGTAGTTAACAAAGACAACAACCAAGGCCAAACCCGAGGCCTTGTCCATGCCATTATGCAAAACTAACCACGAACCAAAGAAAATCACAATAGCTAAGTTAAGCAAAGAGAAGCCCTGCATCAAAGGATTTAACAGGCCAGAATAGAACTGTCCCTTTTGACTAGCTACTCGGACCTGATCGTTAAACGGCTCGAACTTTTCAATTGAATCCGCTTGGCGGCCTTCCGTCAACAGAACAGTTTGCCCTGCCAACTGTTCATTAATATAACCGTTCATATCAGCTGTCGCCGCCTGCTGGTGGTTAATTTGAACTTGAGCATATTTAGCAATCAGTAAGGCACCAATAATGGCAATTGGCGTTGAGGCTAAGGTTACCCACGCCATCGTTGCTGATTTGGCAAACATCATCCAAATCACACCAGCAAAAAGCAACGCTTGAGAGAAAATCTGAAAAACGGCGTTATTCATGGCCGTAAAAATATTATCTAAATCAGAAGTAAAGAGTGATAAAACCTTTCCGTCCTGGTGGGTATCAAAGTAGCGCACCGGCATTTTTTGAAGCTTGCCAAACAAGCCACGCCGCATCACACCCACTGAATCAGAAGAAATTTTGGCAGTCATGAGACCTGAAATTAGCAAGGCAAATTCGGTCAACACATAAAAAGCAATCATGGAAAAAACGGCCACATAAAAGTCATGTAAGGAACCATGACCCCCAGGCGTGAGCGAGGCAACCAAATAATCAGTCAAGGACGAAATGGCATCCCCTAAATAAAGCGGTGCCTTAATTTGTGCATAAGTTGCCACTAAAATTAAAAGCAACGAAATAAACAAAGCTCGCCAATATTGCTTTAAATTTTTAACAAAGTAAGCAAGTGCTGTTTTGATTTCAGCCATGGTTGTCCTCCTTTGCTTTTTGACTTTGGTAAATATCTTGATAAATTTCAGACTGCTCGAGTAGTTCTTGGTGCGTTCCTGCACCAACAATCTGCCCCTGATCGATGACTAGAATCTGATCTGCATGGATAATGGAAGCAATCTTTTCAGCAATAATCACCTTAGTGGTTGCCACAAAGTCCTTGGCTAATGCTTCTTGAACCAACTTTTCTGACCGGGCATCCAAGGCCGAGGTTGAATCATCCAAGATTAACAAACTCGGATTTTTAACAAGGGCTCTCGCCAACGACAACCGTTGCTTCTGCCCACCAGAAAGGTTAGAAGACCTTTCAGACACTTCTTGACCAAAGCGGTTAGGATATTGGTTAATAAATTCACTGGCCTGAGCCTGGTCGGCTGCCTTTTCTAAATCAGCCAAACTGGCATCTGGACGCCCCATCTTTAAGTTGTCTTCAATCGTGCCGGAAAACAAGACTGGCTTTTGCAAGACAATTGATAGGTTTTGATGCAGCGTTTCTTGGTCGATGGTTTGTAAATCTTGGCCATCAATGTCAATCTGACCCGCACTCGGCTGATACAAACGGGCTAACAACAGTGCCAAAGTTGACTTGCCGGACCCGGTCGAACCAACGATGCCAAGCGTTTGACCAGCGAGAAGGTTAAAGGAAATATCGCGCAAAACCTGTTTGTCATCATTTGGATAGGCAAAGGAAAGATTGCGAACAGTAATCACCCCATTCAACCGCTTAACCGCTCCAGTTTCAGCATTGGCATGGATATTAATGGTACTGGGCTCGGCCATCACCGCCCCAATACGCTTCAAAGAAACCAAACCGCGGGAAACCATGTTGGAAACCATTCCCATCATCAGCAAGGAGAACAAAATCTGATTTAAATAGGTGATAAAAGGTGTAATTTTTGCCAATTCATCGGGATTCTTCAAAATTGTTTGCGAAACCAAAAGTAAAGCCGCAGCGATGGCAATATAGGAAATTAGCATATAAACCGGCAGCATTAATGAGAAAATATAAGAAATCTTTTGGTTTAAATCAGTCAATTCCTTAGTACTAGCTGCAAAGTTATCTTCTTCCTGCTTTTCTTGGTTAAAGGACTTCACGACGCGGACGGCTGAAAGGCTTTCTTGGGTAAGAGTGTTGTTTTTGTCCAAGATATGTTGGAACTTACCAAACAAACCACCCATTTTGCCAAAAATACGTCCTGTTGCCAACATGATTAAAATAATCATCAAAACAATTACCCACCAAAGACTAGGCATGGTCCAAATGGCCAACACCAAGCCACCGACAAACAAAATTGGCACGCGTAAAATAATTTGCAGCAACTGCATGGCAAACCGTTGCACCTGGTTAATATCATTGGTTAGTCGAATCACCAAGTTAGCAGACGAAAACTTTTGGATTTGTGTCAAAGAAAACGACTGAATTTTTTCGTACTCTGCTCGTCGTAAATCAGCCGCAAAACTTTGGGAAACTTGGGAAGCAAAATAGGTGCCTGAAACCCCGGCAATCATACCAACAACGGCTAGTACTAGCAGCCAAACCCCATTATGGAGAACGGCCTGTGAATTATCAGCAATAATAGCCGATAGCATCCGCTTTAAAAACTGAGGCTGCAATAATGTTGCCGTTGCCATCGTCACGACTGCTAAAACAGCGCAGGTGATTTGCTTCCAATAAGGCCTGGCATAATGTAATAATAAATTCATCAATTCTTCCTCATCACGTTTTTGGGGCAAATCAGCATTCCTTAGAATTTTTGTCCCTTTTTACTGGTAAAAAGACCCTCCCGAATTGCTGGGAGGGTCCAAGACGACTGTTTGTGTTAAACAAAACGAGTCACGTCTTAATCTTTTGCTTCGTCCTTTGCTTCTTCAGCGGTGTTATCGTCAGACTTAGCCTCTTCAGGTTTAACAGTCCGGATAGCCGTTGCTTCAAAAGTCAAAATAACGCCTTCGGCGTCCAAATCAACAGTCTTTGCTTCTTCGTTGACAGCATCAACAACAGCATGCAAACCACCAATGGTAATCACCTTAGCACCTGGCTTCAGATTGCTGCGCATCTCTTGTTGGCGTTGTTGTTGCTTCTTGCTTGTCCGTGACATCCACCAAAGCATCACAACAATAATTAATAGAGGGAAAATGAAACTTTGCATAAAAACTTCCTTTAATTTATTTTAGTTTAAACTATTGTAACAAATTTTTAGAACAAACGCGCATTGGGTTTATTATAACCATAATCTTCCAAGACCTGCTCACGGAATTCCAAGAGTCGGTCTTCTTCAATCGCAGTCCGCATTTCTTCCATTAAGTTTAACAGGTAGCGCAGGTTATGCTCTGAGGCAATTTGCGCTCCCAGCAACTCATTGGCATTAAAGAGATGGTGTAAGTAAGACCTTGATAGGTTTTGATAAGGGCTATAAGATGGCAAATCGTATTGCGCTAAATTGCCAAACTGATTTGACCGGATGGGATTCTTTGAATAATATTCCAAATCAGGATCAATAGGTGAAAAGTCATTCTTATACTTCGAATTCTTAATTACCACTCGACCGCGCTTAGTCATCAGTGTCCCCTTACGGCCGACTCGCGTTGGCAAGACACAATCAAACATGTCCACCCCGCGGATAACCGAATCAATCAAGGAGTCAGGAGCAGCTACCCCCATCAAATAACGGGGCTTATCCTCGGGTAAGATTGGCATGGTAAAGTCCAAAACCCGATTCATTTCCTTCTTTGATTCACCAACAGATAAACCACCCACGGCATAGCCTGGCAAGTCCATCTTGACCAATTCCTGAGCGGATTCAGTCCGTAAATCGCGGAAACCAGCTCCTTGGACAATTCCAAATAAAGCCTGAGTATCGGTCTTCTTGTGATACTGTTGTGCCTGGTCTGCCCAACGTAATGATCGTTGCATGGAATCCCGAATATACTCATAGGTTTCAAAATAAGGAATGGCTTCGTCCAGCTGCATCATGACATCAGAACCCAAATTGTTCTGAATGCGCATGGCCACTTCCGGCGACAAAAACATCTTGTCGCCGTTCACGTGGTTACGAAAGGTCGCCCCTTCTTCACTCAATTTACGCGAATCGGATAATGAGAAGACTTGAAAGCCGCCAGAATCGGTTAGAATGGCCTGATCCCAACCCATATACTTGTGCAAGCCGCCGGCCTCAGCAATTAACTCATCTCCGGGGCGAACCCACAAATGGTAAGTATTGGCCAAGATAAACTGGGACCCAATTTCCTTCAATGTTCGATTATTCACGCCCTTAACGGCGCCCTGAGTTCCAACTGGCATAAACATTGGCGTTTCAAAGGTTCCATGGGGAGTATGTAATCGGCCACGACGTGCACCGGTATGTTTTTCAGTATGAAGGTGTTCGTACCAAACGGCACCCTTTTGCTGTGTCATATTTCACCTACTTCAAAAATTTTCACTATTCCCATTATAGCACGGTCGATCTTGGAAACGGTTGACAAGCAAATTAGTCTGCAAAAAACAGCCCGCAAAACACCATGATTGAATGTTATGATACTATTGTAAAATTAACTCAAAGCTAAAAATAAGAAAGCTGGTTATTTGATGGAACAAAATTATATCGCTCGAATGCGGGCAAAAGTTGGTCACGAAGGCATGATTTTTCCCTCTGCCTGGGGCGTACTTTGGAATGAAAACCACGACGCTATTTTATTAGAAAAACGTGGTGATTCAAAGAATGGCTACGGCTTCCCAGGGGGGTTCTTGGAGTATGGTGAGTCACCAATGCAGGCCGTTGTCCGTGAATTTAAAGAAGAAACCAATCTCGATGTCGAAGTAGTCCGGCTCTTAGGCGTAGCCAGCCACGTCA
The DNA here is from genome assembly GCF_024029775.1 of Fructobacillus americanaquae. Lineage (GTDB taxonomy): Bacteria > Bacillota > Bacilli > Lactobacillales > Lactobacillaceae > Fructobacillus > Fructobacillus americanaquae. The sequence continues at coordinate 1,102,728 of NZ_CP097122.1, read as the reverse complement.
CAGACAAAAATTCATGGGGCGATGCCCAAGAGACCTTGTCAATGGGCTTTGAGGTCCGCTTAGTTCCTGGTGCCAGCGCAGCTGATTTAGTTGTCGATGGTGATGAAACTTTGGCCGCCGACTTTATTCCGGTTAACCCAAGACCAGAAATGTTTGTGCCTGCGGCGGCGGAAACGCTCGAACGTGTTTTAACTGAAAATGAGGCCAGTAACCAACCATGGTTACGCGAATCTTTTTCAAACAAAAAGGCCTAAGGCCTTTTTTATTTTGCCTGAAGAGCAACGGGTCGTTGCTTGACTAAGAAAAAAACGGTTGTCACAGTCTGAATAAATCAGCCCCAATCAACCTTAATCTCCCTGACCAAACTATGGTACCGGCAACTTTCAATATTTAAATTTATTTTTTAGTTAATCGCCCTGCTTTTGTATAATATTTTTAAATAATGGTCGTTATTTTAAAATTATTATATAATCTTGGTGCTAGGAACCTGGTGGCAGTGTCCTTATATGAATACTTGTCTTAATTCCTACTTCTATTGTTCGACATTGGGTAAACAGGATTCTTTCGTGTAATCAATGAGTTCCTAACTATATTTCTATCACGTTTCCCAAAAAATGCATTTTTTATTCCGACCTGTTTACCGTTCCATTAATTCTTTCACTGCCACCAAGTTACTAGCCAACCTTTGGACTGGAAATCCCAGTCCTTTTTTGATACTAAAATTTTCCGCTCTTTTTGCTGCTGACGTCCTCGCACTTTTTTCTTTTAACCAACTCCTACCCTGCATTTTTTGGCAAAGACTGGTAGACTACTAATAATTAGTGTCATTCTGTTTGAAGGTTCATCTCCTGAACCTCCGCAAACCCTGCTCGGTTTTGCTAAATCTTTTATTTGAAAGCTGGTTTTTTCATGATTGCAATTTTCTATGGTTTCCTAATTGGCTGCTTTGTTACCTTAATTGGTGGTGGGGGTGCCACTTTTTACCTTGGAGTGCTAACATCGACTTTAGGGATGTCGACTGTCGTCGCTGTCCCAACTTCGCTCTTAATTGCCGTCTTCGCCCTTTTTTCAGGCATGATAACACAATGGCGGTTAAAGAATATCGAAAGTAAACTTGGAAATCGATTAATTATAGCCGGTATTCCAGGCATTATCATCGGTACCGCCGTCTCCCGGTTCATTCCCGTCACTGTTTACAATCTCGGCGTCGGAATCTTGTTGACTGGGATGGGCTTGATTGTGGTCATCAAAAATTTCCGTAAGAAAAAAGAGAACGCAAAGTCCAATGAGAATAGTAAAGTCGCACCAGTCTTTGGACTAATTTCCGGCCTGATGGTTGGTTTTGGCGGCCTATCAGGTGGCTCGGCCACCGTAGCGGGCCTTTCGATTATGAACGTGCCTGCAGTCAAGGCTGCTGGTACCACAACCTACGTTCTGTGGGTTTTAGCTGTCGTCGGGCTCATCAGCCACTTACTAAGTGGCGGTCCTATTTCTTGGACAGCTGGCCTTTATCTGATGATTGGTGGTGTGGCGGGTTCAATTCTGACACCCCTTGTTCTAAAACAATTTGATCCAAAAAAGATTAACAAGTTCTTATCGCCCTTCATTGGCTTTGTCATTATGTACTTTGGTATTCGTTTGTTCTTTTAAAAAGATAAAAAGGAAACAACTAGTCAGGCTTCTCCCTGACTAGTTGTTTCCTTTTTTGTTTCACTTATTCAAACAAACACCTAATAAAAAAACAAGTTGATTGTTAATTCATGGTTAGACCACCATCAACTGTAATGCACTGACCCGTCACGTTATTGGATAATCTTGAAGCTAGATACAGAGCTGTTCCAGCCACATCTTCTGGAATGGTTAACCATTTCGTTGCCGAGAGAGCCAACAACCGCTCACGCACGTCATTACCAGTAGCACTGCTCGAATCGGTCGGATAAGTCAGCCCAGGTGCAATTGTGTTCACGCGGATACCAAATGGCCCAAGATCTTTGGCTAATGCCCGCGAATAGCCTAATAAAGCAGCCTTCGCAGTAATATAATCGTGGTAAGGAACCATTGGCTGTTGAACAAGGTTACTGATCATCTGAATAATTCGACCGTCCTGGTTCGCCTTTAACAAAGGGAGGGCAGCCCGGTTGACATTGTAAGCTGCCTTGACTGCCCCCTCAAATTGTTCCTGATAGTCACTCCAAGGCATCGATTCCACCTGATGACGGTTTTTTGGATTAAAACTGTAGTGTCTTAGGGCATTATTAACAACAATATCCAAACCTGCAAAATTATCAGCAATCATCGTCATCATATCTTGAACTGCCTGGTCATCACAAACATTGGCAGCCATCGCGACCGCTTGTCCTCCGGCTGTCTGGATTTCTTGCACAACTGCATCCGCTTTTTCCTGATTTTTCAAGAAATTGACGATAACAAGTGCTCCCTCAGCAGCAAATTTTTTAGCAACGGCAGCACCAATGCCCCGGCTAGCCCCAGTCACCAGTGCGACTTGATTTTCTAATAACATCTTTACCACTCCACATCTGTATCTAAGTGTTCAGCCAGACTTTCTGCACTTGGCTCAATATCTGTAAACCGCAACAAATCTAATATATTAAAACGACCATCATGGTGCCAACCAGGTCGTGCCCGAGTCATCTCCCCTAAGGCGGTAATCCGGCACAAACCCGCTTGGCCCAAAGTATCCGTGATTGGTAACAGACGTTTTGGTGCGACAGCGATACCGGCAGTTTGTAAGTACTGCTGGTAGGGTCTTAAGTAAATCGGCACAGTCAGTAAATTATCAACGGCCACCACATGCACAAACCGATTTAATGGCGAACTGATGAAGATGGGTTGATCATGGTAAACAACGGTCCAATCTGTCTTTTGCGGACTAGAATAGACTGTCAAGCTGTGATCAGCGATTGCTTCCAATTGAAATTGTGCCCTTAAGCGGTTAATGGCTGTGGCTTGTTGGTCATCCAGGTCCGCCCGAGGCCACCGTTGTTGTCTGCTTGCCAAATCAGCTGCTAACGCACTAGCAAAGTCCTTTGGTGACAGAGAACCACCGCGTTCAACGAAAATACACTGCGGCGACAGGCAGCTTTGCTGGTCATAAATCGCTACGTCCGCACCCGCCCGATTAACGGTACCTTGATACCGATCGGTCGCCAACGCCTCTTGACCAACCAGAGCAAAACTGATTTTATAGCCAAAATGCAAAAATAAATGGCCAGCTGGCACCAATGTCTGAACATTCTTCACCGATTGATCCGAGCCATAGGCAATCGTAGCCTCTGTCCCAGCCGCAGCCGCTTTCTCAACTGACTTCTTGCTACCACCTTTCCAAGGAAAGATTGCCAAGCAACCCGCCAATCTGGGTTCCACTGCTAATAAACTTTGGCCAAAGAGCACCGGGAAAAGCGGCTCAGCAAAGGAAGTTTTCCCAAATCTAGCTGATTTTACCAACAGTGTCATTACGAGCGACCAAACCTGGAGACCAGGAATATTACCGGAAAAAACGTGAAAGCTTGTTTGGGGGCCATAAGCCTTGGTTAGGCTTCCGGATGCTTGTGGCTGAAAAGCATCCAAAATTGCTGGGTTTGCCAATTCCGTATTTAAAAAGCGACGTAACTCTTTGGCACGAAACAGGCGCATATACCGCCTAATTTCCAAGTTAATCGTTTCCTCACTGTATCCCGTGATAATCGGTAATAACTTTAGTGCCAACTGGCGCTCATTGTACTCCGGGTCCATCCATTTTTCGGCGGCAGTACTAATCATCAGAATGATTTCTTCGACCGAAAGTTGACTTAAAAAAGCCTGCTGATGGTCTTTCAACGTCTTGATGGTTTCTTTGACTTCTTGTTCTGTCAAATCAGGATACTGTAAATCATAGCGTTGCTTACCCACCGAAATCGACCAGGTTTTCAATCGATTAAATTGACTCTCATTTGGCGAAAGAAACAAGTTGATTTTGGTTGTCTCTCCTTCTTTAGCCATTGTATCCTCTTTCATGCTTGATTGGCTTGCAGTAGTTGATCAACAGAAATTGAGCACCCCTTTGACTCCGCCCCAGCAATCCGACCAAGCAAAGTAAAGCCGACGTCATCCTGTACGGCTAAATCTTCCGTTAAGATGCCCAAGCATGAGTTCCAGTTCGAAAGGTCATAATAGGCCAAGACACCTTTTTGTCCGGGCGCAACAGGCGCCAAGGTATCGGTATCTAAAATCCTGACGCGAACCCAAGCTGGTGTTTGCTTACTATAAATTAGGTCCAAACCCTGGTTGAGCCGCCACAATTTTTGGTCATAGCACTGTGAACTGATTTCCGTCATGCCATACATATTCAAATAATAGTCACGACCAATACCGAAGGCCGCTTCCAAATCAGCTAGTAGCTGGTCTTCGCTAACTTGACGCGATTGGCCCTTGAAACCACCGGTATCAAAAATTCGACTTTTTTCAGCCAGGTGAAAGACCAACTGGTGCTTTTGTAGGTAATCCAAAAAATGGACGTAGGAAAAACTTGCGCCAAGCAGCATCACGGGACGGTGATCAATTTCTGCCGCCGTTAAAGCAGCGACCACTCCCTGATAATCAATCCCGTCTGCATCGACATAGGATCTGCTGTGTTGGTCACCAAATTCGGTAATGGCGCGACTGACATAATGAGCCAAAGAAGAATTGTCAAGGTGCTTTTCATCCGGAAATAGGCCAATAATAGTGATTTGATCAACGTCCGGGAGGACATACTGCTTGAAAGATACTTTCATTGACTCATTCCAAACAGCAAAAGTCGGATGGTAGCTATGGCTACGGTGGGTCTTATCCGTTGTCCCACTTGACATAAAAACAGCTTCGCCCGCCGTGATCGGCGTTGTCGACAGCGTTAACTGCTTGTATCCCTGAATCGGCATTAATGGTACTTCTTGCCACCGATGTACCATTAGCGGACTTTTTCGTTGTTGTTGCGCATATTTTTTATAGGGTAAATTATGGTCAAATTGGTATTGAAATAAATCGAGGGCCAACTGATTGAAATCCTCATCACTTTCATGGTGGCCGTCCATGACTTGGTGTTGGTCAATAAAACTCAGAATTTCTTTTTGAATTGCAGCAACCGAATCACTCATGGTTCTTTTTCCCTCCAAAAAATCCTGGTACAACAATTAATAGAACATGCAGGGTCACAATCGACAGAGCACCGACTAAAATACTATTTGAAAAGAGCGACTGATAAATACCCGAAAATCCTTTTGCATAAGATGGCAGGGCAATGGCCAGCAACAAAGACAGACCAATACTCATCCGAGTAGCTTCGCCTTTATCAGCCTTCTGCAGGGTTGCAAAGCCCGTCGTTAACAAGGTTGCCGCTGCCGGCAAAAACATCCCACCGATAACGGGTGCTGGGGTCAAAGCGAGTACTGCTGCAAACTTGGGCACAAATCCTAGTAAAATTAGTAATCCCCCGGCCAATAGAATGGGCTTACGAGAATGCACTCCCGTCAACTTCATGAACCCTAAGTTTTGGGCAAAAGCTGTGGTTGGAAAACCGCCAATCAAAGAAGAAAGCATTGAGCCACCCGCTTCACCTGCAATTCCACGACTAATACGCTTTGCACTTAATTCTTCTTTGGTAACATCTGCAGAGGCTTCATAAACGCCCAAAGCTTCAATCACTGCCACTAAATAAGCGATGAAGAAGGTCAGAAAAATGGCCCAATTAAAACGAAATAGTCCATAAGGAAACAACCGTGGTAGGCCAAAAAACGGTTGACTTTGCACGCTTGACAAGTCAATCATCCCCAGGCTGGCCGCCAAAAGATTACCAACCACAAGGGCCAGCAAAAAGGAAAACTTGCGCCAGTAACCTCGGCCAAACAACGATCCTAAGACGACAATCAAAGTGGTTGTAACGGCCACCAGAAGAACGTTTGGCGATGCAAAACCTTTTGTGCCAGGCGTCCCTCCTAGTAATTCTGACATTGTAAAACTTGAAAGCGAAATGCCAACCAAAAAAATAATGGTCCCGTTAATCGCAGGTGTCAATTTCTTAGCTAAGCGATGAACCCAGCCAAATAAAGACATCAGCAAAACAATAAAGCCACTGAGAAAGACGGCACCACCGGCAGCTGGCAAACCTCCAGTTTTACCAGCACTAATCATGAGGGCATCAAAGGCCGCTGAAGGCCCTTGCACAATCGGCAGCCGTGCTAATTTTGAAGCCTGCAAAATCGTTACCAGACCAGATGCCAAAAAAATGGCACTAATCAAATTCGTCGACAAGGCTAACGAGAGGCCCGCGGCTGAAGCAACAAAAATCGGATCAAGCCAGACATTGGAAACAAAGATGTGTTGGAGACTAATCAATATCGTCTGACTAGTACTCAATGGAATCTCTTCCGGGGAACTTTCTTGCTGCTGATGGTTCTGTTGAATCATTTTTTTCTCCTAAAATTTAATTCATCAATCCACCCTGAACAGTCTTTACCAGCAAAAGAAAAAGGTTGAATTCATGATGAATTCAACCTCAACCGAAAAGTCCTAAAAAAGACCCCTTGTTATCAATATTAGTTGCATTCCTACGCTGGTATTAACCAGATCAGGTACATAGGGTCTAAGACATTTCTGTCTAATCTCAGCGTGATGCTCCCCTTGCGAATTAATTAATTTTTTTCAGTATAACATGAAATTCAATATTAGAACAAATATAATCAACTTTGTTTAATCAAATTCGAAACTGTTCCACGAATAGTAGCAGACAAAGCGCTGGTCAAAAAAGTTAGGCGAAATGCACCACCAGCAACAACCTCAATCTTGGTAGCAATCACTAGGCCATTTTACTTGTTGGTAACGGCACTCAATTTTGACCAATTCATTCAGCATTCCCAACCGACACACCATCAACAGCAGCGCTGATTTCTTTAGCGTACGCCTGTAACTTTGCTGGTGCTTTGTGACCATTTTCAGCGACAATCTGGACGCAGGCTGAGCCAATAATAACCCCATCGGCCAAATCAGCCATTGCCTGGGCCTGGTCAGCGGTATGTACACCAAAGCCAATAGCCACCGGCACATTCGTGACCGCTTTAATTTGCCCGACAACTTCTGCTAAATTAGCAGCAAAGGATTCACGGGTTCCCGTTACGCCTAAAGAAGAAACCAAGTAGATGAAACCGGTCGCCTCTTTGGCAATCAGCGCAATGCGCTCACCAGACGTCACTGTAATCAACGGAATCAAATCCAGCCCATGCTTGTCAGTAAAAGAAACTAACTCTCCTCGTTCTTCATAGGGCAAATCGGGGATAATCAGGCCATCGACACCGAATTTTTCACAGTCGGCGGTAAAACGTTCATAGCCATACTGGAGAACAACGTTCAGGTACACCAAGAAAACCAGAGGCACCGCTGTTTGCAGACAAATTTCCTTCACCGCCGTAAAAATCACTTCAATTGGTAAATCAGGGTCACGCAAAGCCCGCAAATCGGCCGCTTGAATAACGGGACCGTCGGCGACTGGATCCGAAAAAGGAATGCCAATTTCAACAATATCGGCCCCGCCCTTTGCCAAAGCCACGACATTTTTCACAGTCGTCTCCATGTCAGGATCATTGGCGGTGACGAAGGCAATAAAATTTTTATGATTCGTAAAGCTTTGACTAATTTTACTCATGAATTTCAACCCCCCGGTACTTGGCAATTGCGGCAACATCCTTGTCCCCCCGGCCAGATAGTGTGCAGACAATGACCTGGTCCTTAGGTAACGTTGGCGCTAATTTTTGCACATAGGCCACAGCATGACAGCTTTCAATAGCGGCAATAATCCCCTCTTGCTTGGCAATGTATTCAAAGGCAGCCACGGCCTCATCATCTGTAATACCGACGTATTGGGCACGGTGCTCGGCTGCTAATGCTGCGTGTTCTGGCCCAACACCCGGGTAATCGAGCCCAGCCGAAATCGAATAGACCGGATTGATTTGGCCACTATCATTTTGCAAAAAGAGTGACTTCATGCCGTGAAAGACACCTAAGCGACCCTTTTCGATAGTAGCCGCCGTCAAATCAGTATCAACGCCCTTGCCGGCTGCTTCTACCCCAATCAACTCAACTTCAGCATGGTTAATATAATGGGCAAAACTACCAATGGCATTGGATCCGCCACCAACGCAGGCGATGACCTTATCGGGCAAACGTCCCAATTGGTCTTGAATTTGTTGCTTGGATTCCTGGCTGATCACACTTTGAAAATCACGGACTATCTCCGGATAAGGATGGGGGCCGGTGGCCGAACCCATCACATAAAACGTATCCTCAGGCCGGGCCGCAAAGTCCTGCAAGGCAGCATTAATGGCATCCTTCAACACCATTGATCCGGAAGTCACGGCGTGGACTTTGGCCCCAAGGAGTTCCATCCGATAAACATTCAACCGTTGGCGATCCGTGTCCTCCTTGCCCATAAAGACTTCGCACTCCAGACCAAACAAGGCAGCAATCGTAGCCGTTGCTACCCCGTGTTGTCCCGCTCCTGTTTCGGCTATTAAGCGTTTCTTGCCCATTTTCTTAGCTAACAGTGCCTGGCCAATGACATTGTTAATCTTATGGGCCCCCGTGTGGTTCAAATCCTCACGTTTAAAATAAATTTGGGCGCCACCAAGGTCAGCCGTCATGTTTTTGGCATAGTACAACAACGATGGTCGGTTGGCATAATTAGCCAATAGGTCAGCCAATTCCGCCTGAAAATCAGGGTCGGCCTGGGCTTCCTGGTAAACTGCAGCCAACTTATTTAACTCATTCATCAAAGTTTCCGGTACATATTGGCCGCCATACTCTAAAAACCGACCATCCTGCTTCTTTGTCTTGTATTCTGCTTCCATTACTTTCTCTCCTCTTGATGGGCAATGGCTACCAGTGCCAACATCTTTTTTAGGTCTTTATGCCGGTTGGTTTCCGCCCCAGTACTCACATCAACGCCAGCAGGCTGATAAACCTGCAGTAAATCGCTTAAATTATCGGGGCGAATCCCGCCAGCCACAAATAGGTGGTTCGGGGCCAAACCAGCTAACCGCTGCCAATCTAATCGTTGACCAGAGCCAGCACCAGCATCAACCATTAAAAAATCAATTAGGTCAAAATTACTAACTGATTGTTCTTGCAAACTGCCACTAAAATTGGCTAACTGCCGATTGCGATTTAGACCTTCTTCCAAACCGCCATTGTCTGCTTGTGGCCGACACCACCGAAGCTGATTTTGCCAACTCTCGGCCTGGTCAATGGCATCATCACCCACCAGGGCTTGGATAATTGGTACGCCTGCCATTTCCAACCGCCGGACCTCGTCAATTGGTCGCCGGCCATGGAGCTGAATCAGCTGAATCGTCCCCATTTCAACCAATTCCAAAATCATTTCCACCGGTTCAGCAACAAAGACACCAACCAATGGAATCGACTCATAAAGCGTCGTGCGCACTACTAAAGCTTCCGCTTTCGTAACCTGGTGGCGACCTGGAGCAAAGACGACTCCTACAAAATCAGGGCGGGCCTCGTTGGCCATCAGGGCCTCTTTTTTAGTCATCAAGCCACAAATTTTAATCTTAGTCATGGGTTGGCTCCCCCAATCCGGCTTCAATGAAAGCTTTTGGACTAGCCGCCTTCATCAAGGCCTCTCCGATCAGCACACCATTGATTCCTAAGGATTGTAGGTGTGCAATATCTGCCGGACTTTGCACGCCACTTTCGGCAATAAAGGCAACAGAATCGGGCACCAAATTAAAGAGCCGCTGGCTGTTATCAAAGGAGACTGTAAAATCCTTTAAATTGCGATTATTAACCCCAATCAGCTTGGCACCAACGGCCAGCGCTCGACTAATTTCATCTGCATCATGTGCCTCGACTAACACGGCCAGTCCCAGACTCTCAGCCAAGTTCAAATAGACTTGCAAGTCTAGCGGAGATAAAATCGCCACAATCAGCAAAATAATTTTTGCGCCCGCAACCTTTGCCTGATAAATCATGTAGGGGTCGATGACAAAGTCCTTTCGCAAAACTGGAACGGTTACCTTGGCCGCAATCTCAGCCAAATAGTCTAATTTGCCCAAAAAGTAATCCGGCTCGGTTAAGACAGAAATGGCCGTTACGCCGGCTTGATCATAGGTTTGAGCAATTTCTTGATAAGGAAAATCAACCGCAATCAAACCCCTGGAGGGTGAGGCTTTCTTGACCTCGGCAATCACGTGAATCCCTGGTGCTAGAAAACGGTCGTAAACAGCTTGCGGGTCAATCACCGGCAGAGCCTCTGTCTGAGCTTTCAAAGTCGCTAATGACACCGCTACTTTTTCTTTTACTAGCCGGCTTTTCGTGGCGGCCACTAAATCATCTAAAATCATTCAACGGCCTCCGCAGTGCTTATCCTTGCAAGCAAATCAGCTACCCGACCACTATCGAGGGCCTCCTGTGCTAATATCACCCCCTGTTCAATCGAGATAGCTGGATTGACGGCATTGAGGCCAATGGCCGCATTTAAAACCACGATATCATGCTTGGCTCCCCGTTCTTCACCGGCTAAGATAGTCCGAGTAATGGCTGCATTCTCCTGGGCTGTTCCGCCCACAATTTCTTCTTTGGTTGCCCGCTTCAAGCCAAACTCCTCTGGGATAATCGTTTGGAACTGAACCTTATCACCCCGCAATCGTACTAACTTAGTTGGTGCTGAGATTGAAGCTTCATCGAGGCCATCCGTTCCATACAAAATATTGGCTGACTGTACACCGAGTTGGTGCAAAACCTGAGCCATCGGTTCCAACAGCGCCCCATCATAGACACCCAAAACCATTTGCTTTGGTTCGGCTGGATTGGCCAAGGGACCTAAAACATTAAAAATGGTTGGGATGCCCAAACTGCGGCGAACAGGGGCAACATACCTCATTGCTTGATGGTACTTTTGGGCAAAAAGAAAGGTAAAGTGCTGATCTTTTAGTAGCTGCTCGGCCTGGCCAACCTCCTGGTTAATTGGAAATCCCAGGGCCTCGAGAACATCGGCAGCACCACTTTTTGAAGAAGCAGCGCGGTTCCCGTGCTTGACCACATCATAACCAAGACTAGCAATGACCAAACCCGCCGTCGACGAAATGTTAAAGGAATTAGAATGGTCACCGCCGGTACCAACGATGTCCAGGGCCGCTGCTTGTTTAGGAAATTCCAGGGCCGCTTGCCGCATTGCTTGGGCTGCCCCAGCAATTTCAGCGGCCGTTTCCCCCTTGGCTGTTAATGCCGTCAAAAAAGCGGCAATCTGATTTTCTTCTGCTTGGCCGGTCATAATCTCACTAATAACCTCGGCTGACTCATCGAAGGTTAAGTTTTGCTGTTGGCTGACTTTTTGAATGGCTGGTTTAATCATGGTTGCTCTCTCCCGTATAAGCTAAAAAATTAGTAAAAATTTGTTTGGCGGCCGCTTGGTCCGTCATAATCGATTCGGGGTGAAATTCGACTCCGTAAACGTAGTTTTCTTCATCGGCAACTGCCTGAACGGTCCCATCGTCGGCCTGGGCGGTCACGGTTAAGTGATTGGGAATGGTGGCTGGATCAATCATCAAGGAATGGTAGCGTCCAACTGTAAAAGTGGTCGGGCACCCGGCTAAGATACCCGACAACTGCTTTCCCTGCTGGTGAATCAGGCTGGTCTTCCCGTGCATCAACGGGGCCGTAACAATCTTGGCACCATAGACCTCGCCAATTGCCTGATGGCCAAGGCAAACACCAAGAACAGGTACCCGACCGATAGCAGCTGCCAGAACGGCATTGAGGTTCCCGGCCTGATTTGGCCGACCCGGTCCCGGTGATAAAATCAGTCCCATTAACGTTGGTTCATCTAGGTCCTCAACTCTTACCTGATCATTTTTAACCACCTTGATGGTCTGCTTGGTCAACTTGCCAATTTCCTGGTAGAGGTTATAGGTAAAGCTGTCATAATTATCAATTAGTAATAGCATCGGATGCCGCCTCCTTTGTAACCAAATCCAACATTAACCGGCTTTTATTTTCAAATTCTCGGTACTCTTCCGCTGGGCTGCTATCGGCCACAATCCCAGCACCGGCCTGGACGACCAGGTTTTGCTTTTTTTGGTAGGCTAAGCGAATCCCAATACTGAAGTCGAGGTCGCCATCAAAACCAATCGTTCCAATACCACCACCGTAAATGCCACGCTTGCGGTTCTCCAACTGATTGATAATCTGCATGGCCGAAATCTTAGGTGCTCCGGATAACGTTCCCGCTGGCAAGGTTGCTTTTAGAATGTCGATGGGAGTTAAATCAGTCTGAACTTGGCTTTCAATTGTTGAGCCAAGGTGCATCACATTTAGAAAATAAAGCAGGTGGCGCAGCTTCGTAACGGCGACCGTGCCAAATTGGCTCACTCGACCCAAATCATTGCGACCCAAATCAACTAGCATATTGTGCTCCGCGAGTTCTTTTTCGCTGTGCTGCAGTTCCTGGGCAAAAAATTGGTCCTCTTCTGCTGTTTTCCCCCGCCGTCTCGTACCCGCTAGCGGATATGAGAACAATCGGTCCCCGGTCTTTTTAATTAAGGTTTCTGGTGAGGCACCGGTTGCTTGGTAGTCACCGTTATAAAAGTAGAATTGGTAGGGTGATTGGGGCCCACCCTGTAACCTGGTAAAAACACCCAGCAAGAGTTGCTGATTATTAGTTTTCGCCAGGTAAGGATTGGATAAAATCAGCTGAAAGATATCACCAGCATGAATATGTTCTTTCGTTTTTTGAACCCGATCGCTGAAGGCTGTCCGCGTCAATTGATTGGTAAAAGTTAGTGCTGACTGGCTTTTGGCCTCATCACCCTGAAGCAGCTCTTGATTTGAGCTAACCTGGTTTTCCAGCTCGGCAGTTGCCAAATCATTTTCCTGAATTTGGTCCATCATTTCACCAGCCCGGTTCGCCAAATCATTTAACTTTTGTTGAACCTGATCGAAGTCGGTCGACAACCTTTCGGACGGTACCGTTTGGCTTAAAATCAATTCCTTGGTCTCGTGACGATAATTGGCAACCACCTTTGGTAAAAATAATTCGAAGTCCGCTAAACCAAGATCGTCTTGGGCTGGCGCTAAGTGAACATCAGGATGGTAACGGACAAAATCATAAGCAAAATAGCCCATTAGTCCGGCCACAAAGGGGATGGCGTCTGTCACCTTGGGAATTTGATACTGGTGATAAAGCTGATTTAAAAAGGCAATTGGATCACCCTGGGCGGTTTCGACCGCACCATCGGCACTCATTACTTGGATTTGGCCATCACGACCGGTAATCGTTTGCTCAAGTGAGAGGAAAAAAGTGGTCACACCCTCGCGTTGAAAGATCATCGTCTGATTCTTGGTTGTCCCCAGTTCCTGCATGAGCAATTCTGGGTCAAAATTACTGATTCTTTTGCTAACAATCACTGGCAGGAAGGGATATTCTTGGCCATATTGCTTTAGGTCTAATTGTTTCAACTCTTGGTCACCTCGTTTCATTTTTTCAACTAAAAAATCCGCCCATAACAACGCAATCTATGCTTTGTTAAGGACGGATTCTCTCCGCGGTGCCACCTTAATTAGGCCAAAAAACTCATTTTTCAACAAAAAAGTCAATGAAAAAAGGTCTTTAGCCCCTCCTTAGCGAGATACTAACATATCCCCGACAACTGACGTATGCCTGACGTTTCCCGTACTTGAGCAAATGCTCTTTCAGCGGAACCCTCCGTGGTCCATTTAACTGCCTGCGTTCCCATCGCCTTCCCAGCATCGGCGACTCTCTTAGCGTGCACAACAATCTTGATCTCCACATCATTGGTTTTTATGGACGAACTATTTAATTGCCCTCAGTTTAATCACAAAATGAAAAAGTGTCAAGAAAAAATGAGGATTATTTTCATTTTTATGATTAAAAAATAAATCAATCCAAGAAATAACAACTATTAAACGACTTTTTTCTTCTTATATAGCGGATTATTTAAGCATTAAAGAAAATCAAGCAAACAAGATAAAAATGAGAAAAAGATGATAAAAAATCTTGCAAAAACATTTTTCCTGTGTTTTAATTAAAGCAACTTAACGGAAAGGGATTCCAACAATGAAAAAATCATCAGCACAAATGATGAGTCGTTATTATGGCTTTTATTACTTTAGATAGCACGTCCAATTCTCGATGCGGACGTGCTCAAGCGTCCGCATCTAGGTAATAAAGCCATCTTTGTGTTGGCCGACTAGATGTAACACCTAGTCGGTAATCGATGGCAACCATGATGGAATTTTTTCTTTCTCACTGTGAGCAATCAGCCGACTAGGTCTTTACCTAGCCGGCTTTTTTATTTCAATCAGAAAGGAAGAATCATATGACAAGAATTGATGGACACACCTATTTAATTGGCTTGATGGCCTACCCCATCCGCCATTCTATGTCACCAACCATGCATAACACCGCCTTCGAGGCTTTGAACCTAAACTTTGTTTACCTGGCTTTTGATGTACCAGAGGAAAAACTCAAGGATGGCGTCGCTGCTATCCGCACCCTCGAGATGCGGGGGTCTAACGTTTCAATGCCCAATAAACAGGCCATCATCCCCTACTTAGACAAGCTCGATATCTCAGCTGAGCTAAACCAGGCCGTCAACACTGTGGTCAACGATCACGGAATCTTAACCGGTTACACCACCGACGGCGTTGGCTTCGTCACTGATTTAAAGAAAAAAGGCCATGAAGTCGCCGGAAAAAAGATGGTCTTGATTGGTGCCGGTGGTGCTGGAACCCCGATTGCAACCCAGTCGGCCCTCGATGGCCTCAGTGAAATCAGAATCTTCAACCGTCACGACGGGCGGTTCGGCCACGCACAAGAAACCGTCGACATCATCAATCAAAAAACGAATTGTCAGGCAAGCCTAACTGACCTGGCTGATCAAGGCGCTTTGCAAGAAGCCCTCGCTTGGGCCGACATCTTCTGTGATGCAACCGGCGTTGGCATGAAGCCATTGGAAGACCAAAGCCTCGTCACAGACCCGACCTGGTTCAAAAAAGACTTGGTCGTTTACGACACAGTTTATGCCCCAAGAGAAACCAAGCTCATGACCATCGCCAAGAATGCCGGCGTTGCCCATGTTTACAATGGCTTGGGTATGATGATTGAACAAGGCGCTGCCGCTTTTCGACTTTGGACCGGCCAAAACATGCCAATCGACCTCGTCCAAACAGCAATTGAGCAAAAGGACCAACAATGAAAACACTTACTTGTCACAATACCATCATCGGCGAAAACGACCAAAGCGCCATCGCCCTCCCAATCGTCGCAACCAACCTAGCCGATCTGAAAGAGCAACTGCCAGCGATCAGGGAAAGCCAGCCTGATTTAGTTGAATGGCGAATTGACCACCTTGACCATACCCCAGAGTTAAAGGACCTCAAAGATATTCGAGCCGCTTTAACGGTTGGTTTAGGTGATTTGCCCATTATCGCTACCTTTCGAACACAGGGCGAAGGTGGCGCCATGCCCCTTGAAGAAGCAGATTACGGCGACCTTTTAGCCAACCTAGCTCAAAGTGATTTTGATCTCATCGATGTCGAGGTTGACCACGACCTAAATTTGGTTGAGAAAGCCATCCAGGCTAGCCACGATCGCAATCAACTGGTTATCGCCAGCTACCATAACTTCCAATCAACCCCAACCACGACCTTTCTACAAAAGCAATTTGAAAAAATGGCTAATTTGAAGGCAGACATGGCCAAGATTGCCGTTATGCCCAAAACCAAGGCCGATGTTTTCCGTCTCTTGACTGTTAGCCAAACCGCCCAGGAAAGTTTGACGATTCCAATCGTCACCATGGCCATGGGGGACCTTGGAAAAATCAGTCGCATCGCCGGCCAACTCAGCGGGTCGGCAATTACTTTCGCTAGCCTGGACGAAACAGCGGAGTCAGCGCCCGGCCAACTAACCATCGCTCAAATCCGGCAAATCTTTCAACTACTCTAAGGAGAAATCGTTATGCAAACTTCCCGCTTTCGTCTCAAATCCGGGCTTTTCACCAATTACTTAGTTCATGGCTTTGGCATGATTATTCTGACCCAAAATCTGGTCACCCTGGCTCAGCACTGGCAAGCCACTTTACCGGTGGCCTCCTTTATCCTTTCTGGAATAGGGATTGGTCGCCTGCTTGCTTACCTGATTATGGGCTTTATTTCCGACCGCTTTGGCCGCAAGACAACCCTCTTAATTGGGATGATTACTTACCTAATTTTCTTCGTGGCTACGCCACTGAACCAATCACTTGCCTTAGCTTACAGCCTCGCCATCTTGGCTGGTGTGGCCAACTCAGCCCTCGACTCAGCAACTTACCCTCTCTTAACTGAAATTAACCAAAATGGCACTAGTAATAGCGTCTTCTTGAAGGCTTTCATTTCAATTGGCGAATTTATCTTGCCAATGCTTTTGCTCTTCTTAACCGAGCAAAAACTGTGGTTCGGCCTTTCATTTTTGGTTCCAGCAGGGATTTTACTGGTGAACCTTGTCAATATTTTGACGATCAATGTTCAGGCCGCCAAGAAAACAGCCGCTGTTACAGAAACATCCGGTCTCCAACTCGGCTTTGCTAAGAAATCAGCCTTGACCGCTGGGCTCTTCATCTATGGTTACACATCGATGGCCGTCATGATTTGGTTTACCCAATGGATTACCATTTTCGCTAAGAAAATTAATTTTACGGCTGCCATGGCGCACTTCCTCCTTTCCCTGTACAGCCTAGGCTCCATCAGTGGCGTCATTATTGTCGTGATATTACTACAGCGTTTAACCATTAAAAAAGAACTGTTCCTAACACTAAACGCTATCTCATTCCTGTCCATCACCACCATTACCTTGAGCACCAACGAAACGCTTTCAGCCGTCGCAGCTTTTCTCTTTGGTTTGAGCGCAGCGGGTGGCTTGATGCAAATCGCCTTAAACACCCTCTTGTCCATCTACCCAAAGCACAAGGGCATGTTAACCGGTCTCTTCTTTATTTTTGGTTCCTTGGCCTCCTTCTCAGTGCCAATCATGACTGGCCTGATTGTTAAAAACCAACATTTGAATTTGATGGCCGGCGACATTCTCGTGGCCCTGGTCGGTTTGGTCGTCGCCTTGATGATGTACTGGGCCCTCCCCAAAGAAAAACCAGCTAACACCTCTTTGGCTGCTGCAAGGGCAGAAATTAATCGTATCGACACGCAAATCATTGACCTCCTCGAACAGCGCTTTGCGGCTGTCGATGACGTCCATCAATTTAAGCAATCCGGGCAAATTGCCATTAAAGATCTCGACCGTGAGCGGCAAGTCCTCGCTCACGTTGCCAGAAAAACTAAAAATAAAAAATTGGTCACTTACAATCAAGATATCATCCAAACAATCATGGATAATTCACGCAAGTACCAGGCTTCACTCAAATAAAAAAAGGTCAATTTGACAAAAAACGTGACGATGATAGCCGTTATCATTGAAAACCATCTCAACCATAGAAAAGGAAAAAACATTATGCTGACTTACTTAACTGCTGGTGAATCACACGGACCGGAACTTTCAGGAATCCTCACGGGCATCCCCGCTGGTCTTCACCTTGATATTGATGAAATTAATGCCGCCTTGGCAGCCCGTCAGGGTGGTTACGGCCGGGGCAACCGACAAAAGATCGAACACGACCAAATCATTATCACTGGTGGCGTTCGCCACGGCCTAACACTTGGTTCCCCAATTGCCTTAACGGTTAAAAACCGTGACCACAAGCAATGGTCCGAAATCATGAATCCCACCTCAGCTGAGACACCAGAAAATACTTTGCGTGCCGTTAGTCGGCCCCGCCCTGGCCATGCTGATTTAGTTGGCGGCATGAAATACGGTCATCGTGACATGCGCAATGTGTTAGAACGGTCCTCCGCCCGCGAAACAGCGATGCGGGTCGCTATTGGTAATATCTGCAAGCAGGTCTTACAAGCCCTCGACATCAAATTGGTTGGCTACGTTGAAGCCATTGGAGGCATCCATGCCGAAGGCAGCCAACCCACAGACGTTGATCAAATCGAACGGTTGATTACCCAAAACGACTTGCGCCTCACTGAAGAGACCCAGGTGACAGCAATTCACGATTTAATTGATGCAGCTAAGCGTAACGGCGACACTTTAGGTGGTGTAATTCGTGTAGTTGCTGAAAACGTCCCTGCCGGCTTAGGTTCCTACGTTTCCTGGGATACAAAATTAGATGCCAAGCTGGCGGCGGCGGTCATGGGTGTCAATGCGATGAAAGGCGTTGAAATTGGCGACGGTTTTGAAAACGCTGAACACCGTGGCAGCCAGGTCATGGATGAGATTGATTGGCAAGAGGGTCATGGATTTTCCCGTAATTCAGACCATCTGGGTGGCTTTGAAGGCGGGATGACCAACGGCATGCCAATCATTGTTAAGGCAGCCATGAAGCCCATCCCAACTCTTTACAAGCCATTACAAAGTGCCGACATCAATAGCAAGGAAGTTAAAAAGGCTACAGTGGAACGCTCCGATACCACTGCGATTGTGCCCGCTTCAATTGTGATTGAAAGTGTGATTGCCATTGAATTGGCTAAGGCGATTACCGATACTTTTGACGGTAGCAACCTCACCCGCTTACAAAAGCAAATTGCGGACTACCGTCTCGAACTCAAGAATTTCTAAGGATAAACCATGGCAGAACAAGATCGAACAAAATTAACAGGACGCATCACTGTTCCTGGTGACAAGAGTATCTCCCACCGCAGCATTATTTTTGCGGCAATTAGCACGGGCGTCACAACGATTGATAATTTTTTGAAATCAGCTGACTGCCTCTCCACGATGCAGGCTTTCAAGGACTTGGGGGTCAAAATTGATGAACAAAAAAGCCAAGTACTGGTCAAAGGTGTTGGCTTAAAGGGACTGACACAAAGCAGCCAACCCCTTGACATGGGGAATTCCGGTACGTCAACGCGGTTAATCACTGGTCTTTTGGCCGGCCAAGATTTTGCTTCCACATTGGTCGGGGATGCCTCACTTTCCAAAAGACCAATGGCCCGGGTCACCGACCCACTCAGTCAAATGGGAGCTAATTTTACCAGCACTGAAAACCACCTACCATTAATGGTCTTCGGTCGCCCCCTCCACGGGTTTAATTACCGCCTGCCGGTTGCCAGTGCCCAGGTCAAAAGTGCCATCATCCTCGCTGCTCTGCAGGCAACGGGCGAGACCGTCATAGAGGAACCAACGGCCTCCAGAGACCATACTGAACGAATGCTAGCGACCTTTAGCCCAGCCAGTATTGACCGGCATGGTCACCAAATTATCATTCACCCTGGCCATCCTCTGACCGCCCAACACGTCACCGTTCCCGGTGACATTTCTTCCGCCGCCTTCTGGTTGGTTGCGGGTGCAATTGTGCCCGGCTCTGCTATCACGATTGAAAATGTTGGTATTAATCAAACGCGCACCGGCATCCTTTCAGTTCTAAAGAAAATGGGTGCACAACTAACCATTCAAGAACGGACTCAGGCAAACAATGAAACCGAACCTGCTGCCGATATTACCGTCACCGCCTCAAAACTACAGCCCTTTACAATCGGTGCTGAAGAAATTCCCGCTCTTGTTGATGAAGTCCCCCTATTAGCCCTCTTAGCTGCTCGAGCGGATGGCATCAGTCGCATAACTGGCGCAGAAGAATTACGCTTTAAGGAGTCTGATCGGCTAGCCGTCGTTGCAGAAGAATTTCGTAAGCTTGGCATTGCCATTGAGGAATTACCCGATGGTTTCGTGATTGACGGGCGGCAAAATTGGCAGTTACACAGTACGGATTTGGATAGCCACCATGACCACCGAATTGCAATGACCCTGAAAATCGCCTCTCTCCTCCTTTCTAAGCCAGTGACAATTCGTGACTTTGATGCCGTCAATATTTCTTACCCCAGCTTTCTAGCTGACTTACAACGATTAAGGAGTTGATTAAATTGAAATCCGTCTTTATCAACGGGTTAGGGTTAATTGGGGCCACGATGGCCAGAATCATCAAAGCCGCTAGCCCGACCACAACCATAACTGCTTTTGATTCTAAACAAGAAAATGTGACCACAATGGTAGCTGCTGGGGTTGTCGACCAAACCGTTGACTTTGCAACGGGAGCCAGCCAGGCTGATTTAATCATTCTTGCCACCCCCGTTTCTGGTATCTGTGAAAGCCTCCACCAGTTAGCTCAGCTGGACTTAAAGCCAGGTGTTCTCGTGACCGACGTTGGTAGTAGCAAGGAAACTATTCTAAGGGCCGCTGAACCCTTAATGGACCGCGGTGTCCAATTCCTAGGTGGCCACCCGATGGCCGGATCCCACCTAACGGGAAGCCAAAATAGCCGGCTGGACCTTTTGGCCAACCACAGTTTTTTCTTAGTGAATGGCAATGCCAGTCCCACCACTATCAAGGCCTATCAAGCACTCTTGGTTCCAGCTCAGTTGCACTTTAGTGCTTTAACTGCTGAGCAGCACGATCAACTAGTCTCAGCTACCAGTCACTTGCCCCACATGGTTGCCTTTGCACTAACCAACACAATCATTCCGGAGGTGGACGACATGGCTATCGATCCTGGTATTCCCTCCGGCGGTCTGCTTGATACCACACGAATTGCCAAGGCAGACCCTGACATGTGGACCGCTATTTTTACGAGCGAGCGGGCTGATTTATTAGCACAGATCGATCAATTTCAAAAGCAACTAACCCGGTTACGAACTGCCATCTCGGTTGATGACCAGGAAAGTATTCATGACCAACTCCAGGCCGCCAACACGGCCCGACGACGATTGGAGGACAAGCGATGAGAATTACCTTAATAGGTTTTATGGGTTCCGGTAAAACTACTGTTGCCAAAGAGCTTAGCCACCAGTTGAACCTACCGCAAAATGATCTTGATACCCTCATTGAACAGACTGCGGGCCTAACTATCCCCGCCTACTTTGAACAATTTGGTGAGGCTCGCTTTCGTCAGCTCGAGCAGAGTGTCTTAACCGAGGCACTGAGCCTAGAAGGCATCCTGTCAACTGGTGGCGGCACCCCCGTTCAAGTCAGCAACCAAGGCCTACTGAAAAATCAGCCTGGCCCCGTCATTTTCTTGGATGCCAGTGACCAGACCATTGCTAGTCGGCTCTTGGCCGATGGGGTTACTAGTCGGCCACTCTTTCAGCAACTGGGGATGGACGGTCTGCTAGCGCTCAAGCAGACTCGCCAGCCAGTGTACGAAAAAATTGCCAGTGAAATTATTACCGTTGATGGCAAACAACCGGCTGATATCGCAAAAGAAATTATTCATTCAATCAACGTTAACATTTAGGAGGATTGACGATGGCTACCATTCATACTCTAGGACCAAAAACAACCGACAGCTATCAAGCCGCCAAGCACCTGCAAGATGAGGATCCTGACTATCGAGCTCTCACAATCACCCTGCATGAAAACTTTGAGAACGTCTACCAGCACCTGACTGATTTTATCGGTGATTATTTTTTGGTGCCAACTGCCTACCAATCAGACAATGGCGACAGTTGGACCAGAAATAACTACCGCTATCTCGATCATCTCACGATTCAAACGACCTTTTTCTTACCAACCATGCCGATGTTATTAACGGAAAACCAAGCAATCAAGAATAAAAAAGCCATCCTCCATCCAGCAACAACGGAGTTAATTCAGCAATACATGGTTGATAGCCACCAAAATCTAATCATCGACTTCGTCCCCAGCAAGCCCCTGGCACAAAAGGCCTTCGAGAAAGGCCACTATCAATACGCCATTTTCAGTCAGCAATCCTTCCTCCCCCACGATTCATTGACCATCATCAAGGAATACCACCCCGAGATGGTCTGGTGTCTTTATCAAATCAAATAAAAATCAGCATTCGCTCATAAAAAAACCGGCTAAAAAGTCGGTTTTTTGATGATTTTATTTGGCAGCAGAATGTTTGCTTTGGGTCTGATTTTTGAAATAAAAATAAGCCAACCAGCAAAGCATAAAGACGGTAAAGTATACCAGCATCTCCCAGGTACCCGTCACAAAATTGCTCATTGAGCGAGCATCACGTTCGGTCTCAATCCGAATTCCGAGTGCCGTTTCTGTCACCCCGCTCTGGGAAATATTAAACATGGCGACAAAGAAATCTATCAACAGCAGTCCCATAAAAATGAGTCCGCCCTTTGTCACCGGCCATAAATATTTTTGCATTCTAATCACCTCATTGCTATTAAATTTGGCTTTCGCTTGCCACCATTATAAGCAATTCAGTTTGCAAAATTTATTCCCATTTGGCATAAATACCCGGGTTTCAGTAGTGTAAAATTAAGGGTTTATTGCAATTCTTATTAACAATCAATTCCGTTCACTATTTAGTTCATTAGGGCTTTTTTCAGCTACCAAGGCAAAAAAATCTTGGAAAAGCTTCTCCTGCTTTTCATGGTCAGACCAGAAAGTTTCCGGATGCCACTGAACGCCGTAAACGGCCAAATCAGGATTTTCAATCGCCTCAATGACCCCATCCTTGGCCCGTGCCGTGACCTTGAAACCATCGGCAATCTTTTTCACTGCTTGATGGTGCTTGGAGTTCACGAACGGGTGCGCTCCCTGAGACTTGGCCAGGAAGCTTTTCTCTTCCACAATGACGAAATGGGTTGGAAAAGCCGAATCGGGCACCTGTTCGTGACGAATCGCTTCCTGTTCATATTGTGAAGGCAAATCCTGATATAGCGTGCCACCAAAGGCCACATTAATAATTTGAATACCACGGCAAATTCCCAAAACGGGTTTGTTCTGCCGCACGCTTTCTTCAATGACTGCTTTTTCAAAGTCATCGCGTGGCACATAAGTTACGCCAATTTGTTGGTATGGGTCTTCACCGTAAAGATGTGGTGAAACATCCGGTCCACCTGGAATAATAATGGCATCCACCATGCGCACCATCTCTGCTACCATTGCTGACTTAACAATTGGTAAAATCACTGGCACCACGTCATTTTTAACCAAAACATCTACTAGACTCTTTTGAACGTAGTTAGCTAGCTTCAATCGACTTGGGGCCGTTTGCTGCATATTCGCATCTGCTGTAATACCAATTTTCATTAATTCGTCCTCTTTTCAACTATAATAAGCAATCTTGATTATAGACCAGTTGAGAAAAAAAGGAAAATATTGATAAAAAATTAGTAGCTAATAAAAAGACGACCTCTCGGTCGTCTTTATTGATTGAAAATTATTTTGAATCACTTTGTTCTGCCTCATCGCTAATATCGCGACGGCCAAAGCCTGTATCCGCTTGTTCTTCAACAACAACCCGACGTTTCCCACTGCGGACAATGTAAACGATAATGGCTGCAAGAATCAACGAAAAGATCCAGTGGTGGAGAAAGAAACCAATGATTAACAAAAAGCCAATCAAAATTAAAAAGTATGAAAATACAGATAAAGTGAAGCGGAATAATGAAACAACTCCCCACACTACTAAAATTAAACCAAATAATAAGAACACGTTTTATACCTCATTCAATATCATGATTGTAACTCTAGTGTAACTCAAATAGATTAAGTGAGAATATAATCCGCTTTTAGCGCTCTTGCCCAACCAAATAATCCTGGTAGGTTTGCCGGTTTTGCTTGACGCATTTTTTCAACAATTTTTCAAAGTAGTCAGCCGGACTAGCCCCTATAACCGGATTTTCCCGACGGCTTAAAGTCGTCTGAACAAAATCACCATCATCAAAATCTAAAAAGTTAGCAGCAATGGTCTTAGTCTCCTCAGTCTCAGCTACGACTTCATAGTATTCAATTTCATCAAAGTTTTCAATGAAATAAAGGTTGCCGTCGGCATCAGCATGGCCCAAGTCATAAAACAAATACTCTGTCTTAACATCAATAAAGAGACCATCACCGAGATTTAAGGCATTTTCATCTTGGAATTGCTGCTTGAGATAATCATGGGCCTCTTTTGGCGTATGAACGTCAAAATCAAAGTAATGGTCACTCTGCTGGTTTTGGTCGACCAAAACCTGATTAACTCCATGCCGAAACATTGCACCAACAATACGACGGCGGCGAGCTAAATGGTATGCCCGCACAATTGCAGTCAAAAACAGCAAGGCGACAATCGTCATTGAAAACAAGAAAAACATTCTGATTCTCCCAAACAATTAAAAATCAGGACACTAAACAACCTGATGTTCAATCGAACCTAATAAATTTGTACCATTTCTTTGCAAGAAAAATTGGTAACTGACCCCATTAGTTTAACTCTCTCGTCGCTTTTTTGTCTATCATTCTGATGACAATTTAGCGAACTTATCTTTACTGACAGAAATCAAACGGCTCATCCACAAACAAGTTCATCCACTAAGCTGACTGGATCTCACTTTGTCGGAAACTAATTTCGAAATAGCGGGCTGAGGTTTACTACGCTAAAATCTCCTCAAAGAAATTAATCTTCTTTGTCATTCATATCCCATTTTCAACCTGAACAAATCCAATACCAGCTAGCTGTTTCGATTCTTAGCACCGAATTGGCAACTATCGTAATCGTAGCTGAATCCCTTTAAATTTATTAAAAGAATCACCTCGAACATTGAAAAATACGTCGTTTTACTTACAATGAAGGAAGACAGTTACTTGTACCTGTTATCCAAAGAACGGAGAGAATTAATGAAAACAGAAGTTATTATCGCTAATACTGCTAAAGGTTTTGAAAAAAATTTAAATACAGCCATCAGCAATCTGACAGACCAAGGTTATGAAATCGTGTCAATTTCACCATGGTCACTCAGCTATCGCGCTATTATTTTATACCAATAATCTAATTTTTTCGGAAAGGAAGAGCGCCTAATGTACAAGAAAAACAAAGAAAACGAAGACCAACAACCCCGAAACACGCTTTACACGCGTCCTTGGTTCATTATGATTGGCATCATTGCGGTCCTCAGTATGGTCGGCTATATTGCCTTGCTTGGGTGAACGATTACTAATACCAAATCAGTATTGACTTAGGTCCACTTTCACAATATCAAATAAAAAATAAACCCCACCGTTCAATCACGGTGGGGTTTTATAAATGGTAACAATTTGTTATCCGGAAAAATTTGTTAACTGACACCAATGTTAAAATTCAAATTAGGACATTACTGATTAGTAACCTAGTTCATTAATGCTTAGTCGCAATCCCTAGTTAGCATAACGACCATTAATAAACGTTAGTTGATTGCTATGATTATTGGAACCATAAGCTTTAACCAGAGCAATCACAAAGTCAACAAAAGGCCAAATTCCAAAGGTAATCCATGAACCAACAAGTAGCTTGAGCAAACCTAAGCCGATTTGTCCGCGAATAAAGCGATCAACACCAAAGGTACCAACCAAAAAATTGCAAACCCAAACAAAAACATGCTTATTCACGTTGTTAATCCTTGCATTGCCATCATATATAGTATCCATATATATATTTCTCCTTATCTTTTAAATAATCTTATTGATAATATTTAAATACAATTTTATCATTTATTTTACTTTGTTTACATACAAAATGTTGTTTTGAAGACATTTTTTCCAAAAATCAGACGCAAACCCTGAAAAAAATAAGAAAAACCTCTGAATGTCGATAACATTCAGGGGTTTCAGTCAAGTTGAGTCACAATTAATTATTTTCTAAATTTTTAGCAGCTTGACCATCTTTTAGCAAGAAAAAGGCTAGAACAGCAGCGACTGTTAAAATCGATGCCGAAACCAACATCACGCTGTTCATTCCTGCGTAAAAGGCTTTTGAGGCAGCATGCTGAAGACTTTTCACCATTGTCATTGGTGCCTGAATATCCTGTGACATAATGCTATGACTCGAAAAGGGTCCTTCTGCTAATAACTGATCTTTGATCTTTTCAATGCCTGGTAAATGGGTATCAAAAGAATGAAAGAAAGTCTGCAGATGAGTATCATATGTCCTACTTTGAGACAGCCCTAAGATCACGACTCCAAAGGATGTTCCTAACTGCATAAAGACATTGACTAGGCCTGATACCATTCCAATTTCAGCCGGTTTTGCATCTGCCAAGGCTGCATTATTCAACAACGGATTGACGAGTCCATTTGATACTCCGAGCAAAATTAGTGGCAAAATTAGTTCCTGATAAGACAGCTGGGTTGTCATGGCATTAGCGAAGAGTAATAGACCGACAGCGCCCACTAATAAGTTAACCGCAATTGTGCGGCGGTTTGAAAAATTATTGGTTAAATAACCGGCAACTGGCCCTAAAATCAAACTCCAAATGGTCATTGGTACCTGACGTAACCCAGTTTCAAAGGATGCGTAAGACAGCGCATTTTCCATCATCGAAGTGATAAAAATTTGCATCGCATAAACGCCGGATCCCAAGGCAAAGGCAACAATAATCGAACCAACAAAATTTTTATTTCTAAACAAGGATAAATCCATCATTGGTTTTTCGATTCTCGATTCAACACCGATAAATGCCACTAACAGTAGAATTGCTGTAATTAACCAGAATGCGATTTGAGGATTAAACCATGATAATTGCGCATGATTTTCCTTTTGAATTAATCCATAAATCGCAGAAAAAATGGCTGCCGAAGATAAAAGCATCCCCCAGAAATCAATTTTCTGACCTTCACCATACTTTGGCGTTTCTTTTGTTGTGAAATAAACTAAAAATCCTGCCAATATTCCAATTGGAATGTTTACATAAAAGATTGATGGCCAGCCAAATGACTCTGATAAAATACCACCAATCAAAGGACCAGAAACAGTTGAAATTCCCATCACTGAACCTAAAATACCTAGGGCAACTCCCCGTTCTTTTCCATCAAACAAAGAGGCGACTAGTGCCAGCGCTAAACTCATTAAGCCGGCGCCACCGAATGCTTGAATGACCCGACCAATATTTAAAATCAGCAACGACGGTGCTAAACCGTTGATGGTTGAAGCTAAAACGAAAATCAGCATGCTAATTAAATAGATTCGTTTACGGCCATACATATCACCCAATTTTGCCACAATCAAGATGACCACCGCATACGAAATTGTATAGGCACTAATCACCCATTGAACATTGCTAAAGTTGGTCTTAAAGCCCTCAGCTATAATTGGCAAAGCAACATTCACAATTGTTACGTCTAACAAACTCATAAAGACGCCCAAGGATAGTGCAAATAATGCCCACCATTTCCTTGGACTACTTTTTCCTGAATTACTCATTTCTAATTCCTTTCCGAATACAAGTAACAGTAATCAGAACGGCCATTAATAGTGATGATTTGTTGAATAGATCTTATTAGTAGAGCAGCCCAACTACTCCACTTCGTATTCACGTAATCACTCGAAAATAAATTTTTGCGGCCTGTTTACTTTCGTATCGCTTTAACAAATGAATTCGACAGCTAATTTCTTGCAAGAAAAGAATCAACCGAACAAGTTTCACCTCTTAGTTGCTTTTATCAAAATGAAAGCAAAAAAAAAGATGATTTCTGAATGTGCCTTTAGAGTTCTCTAAAGACATCCCATTCAACAAATCATACATAAGCTAAAGCCTTTTTCTGATTACGTCAATAAATAAGATTTATCGACTAGATTCATAGTGTAACCAATAAATTATCATTTAGCAAGTTTTTTAAATTTATTTCATTGAAAATACGAAAACTGAATGATTCACTGAACTTGTTATCATGTCCACTCAAGCAACCACTACTGCAAAAATCTCTTTTGTTTTTCAACTATTTAGCTCATCCTTTGGATTAACAGTAAAATTTGATAATTAGATATCCCCTGAAAATTCATGCAACTTTCAAAGCCCAGATCATCCCGATATATTTTTTATTAAATATAGCCATCCAATGATTAGCTTATTGACCCCACTCCTAAAGTGCGTAATAATTTGTTTAATTTAAGGTTATGCTATTTAGAAAATGTTAGGAGAAAGTTATGTTTACTTATCGAATCGATCAGGAAGTTAGTCTGGCCCTGCCGACCCCTGAAAAAGATGCAGTACCACTATTTAATTTATTAACCGCCAGTCAAAAAGAAATTGAGCCCTGGCTCCGGATTCAGAATGTGAAATCTCCTCAGGATGAACAAAGCTTCTTGGAAAGTACTATGAAACGCTTTGTCGAAAAAACTTCACTCAATCTGGTCATTCTTTATCACGGTGAAATTGCTGGTATGATCAGTTTCAACCGTTTTAGCTGGCTCAATCAGAATACTGAAATTGGCTATTAGCTCGGCACTAATTTTTCCGGAAAAGGCATTATGCAAAAAGCAATTCAAGGGATGTGTGCAATTGGCTTTGAAGATTATGATTTGCATAAAATGACCATTCATGCGGCAGTAGATAACACTCGTAGTAATAACACTGCCAAACGTGCTGGCTTCACCCTCGATGGCACGTTACGTCAACAAGAACGATTATCCGATGGTTACCACGATGAAAACGTTTGGTCACTAACAAAATCAGAATGGAAAACTCAGCTAGAGGTAAACAATCGTCACCAATAGTTTCTAATCCCTAATAAATTTTAACAGTCAGTTGAATTCAGTTTTAACAGAATTAGAAATAGGCAATGGCAAAATTATTGAAACGCAGTACAAAACAGTTGTACTATTCTTTTCCGCTGGAATCTTTTATCAATAGTCGACTAATGGGCATAAAGGCAAAAACTACGCTGGTAAATTCAAAATAAGGACTTTGCTGCAGGCAAATTATCTCTTGAACCGCTAAGACAATTCGTCGATACTTTTATTATAAAATTATTTAGAATTATTCTGATAAATAACAAAGCAAAATAATATTAGACAGTTGAGAAAAGGGGGACAATCTTAGCTTAGCTTGGTTCAGTACTTGGCTAGAAAAGCAACACTTAGCCATAACGCGTACCCCGAAATAAAAGCAAACATACAACCTATTATCGACCTACTGATAGATTTAGAGAAACGTGCACAATTACCACCAAAATTGGGTGGATACGAACAATTAACAAATTCCTCCAGGGCTTGCAAGCAAAAAATATATTTAACGGAGATATAACCATGAAACACGGATCAAATAAAAACAGCCAAGGCCTGTTATTCATTTCTGTTTTAGCCATTGTCGTCATTCTGGTGGTCAGCTTTTACTTTGTCGGTAATGCTAATAATAACAAGGACGAAAAAAATAGCGATAACTCATCAAGTGTAATTTTGAGCCACATTTCAAAGTCAACCAATCAACAAGAGTCAGCAAATTCAACAGTTTCAAGCAGTCAACCGTCATTTAGTCAGTCACATACCAATAATAACAGCCTCGTTTATTATGATGGTCAAACAAAAACAACCTTGCCCACTACTAACGGAAGTATTGATCCGAACGAAAACTACACCGACGGTGCTACATTCTGGCCAGCAACCTTAACTATCAATGGTAAAAAAGAAAATGTAGTGGCAATGTATGCACGCATGGGATATTTCCAAATTTTCACCAAAGAACCAACTAGCAAATCACAAGGATTCACCTATAACGGGGAAGACTATAATAACCACATTGGCGACAAAGATCTTGATCCCTTGGCTTCTTCAAGTGAGACAATACACTATTAATGACTTATATATTAATAAAATAAGCACCCTGGTTGCCGGACAGTTTATGGTTTACCAAGGTGCTTTTTATTATGGAATACACAATTACTGCGCTATCCTATTTTATGAATCTTGTTTTTAAATGAATCCATATTCATTACATTAATTTTTTAATATGCGTTACGAGCTCTTTGTTGGCCTGTTTAACTTCTTCTATTTTTTGATTAAACCCCTGATGAATCCAGTAGATGATAACGAAACTGATACCACCAGCCCCAAAATAAGCCGTTAAATTATGAATTTGATCATGAGGAACATCCATCGTACTTTGTTCACACTTCTGTAAAATGACTTTTTGTAACAAATACTCATGATTATTTTCTAATAAACTTTGCAAGAAGACCTTATCTGACAGCAAAACATGATAAGCGTCATTTAAAACTTCCTCCAACGTCTGTCCCTTCAATCCAGCTCTTTGATAGAGTTTATCAACGATCTGCTCGACTTTTAAAGTGAGTATATCATCTATGCTTTGGAAGTGACGATAAAAAGTCCGCCTTGATAACCCCGCCTCCTTAGTCAATTCGCTAATAGTTATTTTTTCAAGTGGCTTCGTATTCATTAATCTTATCAATCCTAAAATCAGCAGATTAATTGATTGATCAACCTGTTTGGTTCTCTTTATATTATTTTTTACTGACACAGATAATCTCCAATTGTGCAACTTACTTAAAAAGTATTTTCTTTTTTCTGACACCAAGTATACTTGGTATAACTAAAAGATACAAACGAGACAGTTGGAGGAAAATAAATGGCAGATTTCAATATTCAATTTAAAATCGATGGTGAAATGATTACGCAAGAACAAATTCATGACATGGAACTTAGCCGCTATGAAAAGGTCTTTAACGAGTTTGGTGAAAAGGGTATTCCTCTTCAAATGGATGGCAAGCAATATAGCGCAGAAGAAGCCATTGAACTTCCCTTGGAAGAAGCTAAAGAACTTCTTGCCCAAAGTAAAGAGGCAGTTGGAAAGCAAGGAATGCTCGATTATTACAAAGACGAATTGCTCCGCGCCGATAAAATGTGGGAAGACATTGCTGCAGAAGCCGATGGCCAAAAGCCAATGAAACAAGCCATTGTGGAAGTGGAAACAGATAATATTTCACTAATTCAATTCATCCTCTTTAATCAAAGTCTGGCCAAGGAAAACAATTTGTACTTGCCATCAAAAATTCACCCTGAGCATTACTACTTTGAAGCTGGTAAGGGGGGCACACAAACAATTGTCGAAACATTTGGTATGTATAAAGATCCATCCTACTTACACTTAGTACCTGGACGAGGTGTGGCAAAACCCATCACCCCTGATGCTGATACAGACATGGTTATGCTTGGTAAAACACTCCTGGCCCACAATATGCAAGATACTAAGATTATCGGAATGCATCAATTCAAGGGAAAGCAGAACGGTTTACATGTCAAGTTAGGTGTATTCCTGCCACAGTCAGCTCCGGATGCTATCTTAGAAGGACATAAATGGCATTTAATGGTTGAATTTAACAATGGACTTCATTTTGCATCGACAAAGAAGCCAAATTGGTTACAAAAATTAATTGTGCCAATCGCATTAAAAAAAGCAGCCAAAGAATTTAAAAAGTGAGACAAAGGGCTTCCGATGGGAGCCCTTTTCGTTTACAACATGTTGTGCTAAATTACCTACCCAAGTATTCCAAAGCATGGTCCCTTAAAGCACAATCAGCAATAGGAGTTATCTCGAGTTTATTTATAAGCCAATTCTTGTATGATTTAGTCTTACTGCTCGATCATGATTAACTTGGCACCTTTCACTCTTTCAGATCACTTAATCGACTTTTTTAAAATATATTTATAGAACACCATCAAAAATGCCAATATACAATGCCAAATTAAGTACAACATTTAATTTATTAAAAGTAAGTAGATTAACTGCTTTTAATAAATATCACTTCCGTTTGCTAACACCAAATCAACAATCAAATAATCTTTCTTAATTGCTTTAATAGCTCAAGATAGAAACGTTTCATTTGGATTTTCGATCTTTTAATTTCATGAACAGCATCGAAAAGAGTAATTAGTGCGGGAGCTAAACCATTAATTGGCATTTTTCTTACATCAACAGCATTACTAAAATATCTTACTGATATACTTATAGTTGCATAAGTCCATCACCTTCCCTCTACTTTTTTTCCAGTTAAATATACACGCTCTAACAATCACATTTTAAAATAATTAATATTTAATCATATACAACCCAAGGACCATTGATTACTTATTAAGTAGTAGCTTGAAGAAACCAATAATTACGTTAGCTACCCATAGCAAAAAACTGGCATTACACTCATGTTAGTTTGCTGTTATCTAAAAGTGTTGTTATCAATTATATTTCTGAGCGCTTAGAACACGAGAATACGACAATCACGATAGAATTATATGCCCACATGATTCATGAACTAAAAACTCAAGAAGAGATAAATCCATTGATTATTTGAACAATTTATAACTTCGATTACCCCCTTTGGGGGGTATTTTTTTCGGGAAAATTTGGGGCAAACAGGACTAATTTTGCCATGATTTAGCAAATTTTTAGCAAATTTATTTACTTGTTTTTTATCTTTTTTTATCTTTTTTTATCTTATGTAACTACTGATATAGAGCCTTTTCTAACAAAAAAGCCGATGCACTGCTTGTTTGCAATGCATCGGCAAAAATAGCCCCAGAGGGAGTCGAACCCTCGATTCCGCGCTGAGAACGCGACGTCTTAACCACTTGACCATGGGGCCATAGTCAACAATACTTAAATAGTTTACTAGATTATTGCCCACCCGTCAATTATTTTTTTAGCATTGTTTGCTATTAGCAAATTATTGGTATAACAAACGTTATTGTTACCTTGTTACCCCCTTTGACCAGAGCCTGTATCACAAATTTGTGACTGTCAGGCTCAAAGACACCAGCTAACAACCAATTTACACTGACCCACCAACCCAAGAGCCGTTTTCATCAACACCGAACTCTCTTCAATTACTGTCGAACCCAAAGAAAAACTATGAGATAATGAGAATATTCGAACAAGTGATGAAGATCAATTTTTGGTATTAAATAACTATTCCACGTTTGTTGAATAGCCTAAGTTAAACCCAATTCATCCATTAAATTA
The DNA here is from genome assembly GCF_024029775.1 of Fructobacillus americanaquae. Lineage (GTDB taxonomy): Bacteria > Bacillota > Bacilli > Lactobacillales > Lactobacillaceae > Fructobacillus > Fructobacillus americanaquae. Next base: position 1,069,902 of record NZ_CP097122.1, on the reverse strand, counting down.
GAGATGTCAGGAGCAGACCATGATTACCATTTCCAACTTATCAAAAGCATTCGGCAGTCACCAAGCCGTTGCCAATCTTTCCTTCACCCTTCAACCAGGTGAAGTTCTCGGCTTGATTGGTCAAAATGGTGCCGGCAAAACCACCACTTTTCGGATGATTTTAGACTTTATCCAGGCTGACGAAGGTACGATTGCCTGGGATCAACATCCAATCGATGCTAATTTAAGTCGAAAAATTGGCTTTCTACCCGAAGAACGCGGGCTCTATCAAAAACAGACCATTGAAGAACAGGTCGTCTACCTTGCCCAATTACATGGTATGGACAAAAAAGCGGCAAAAGTAGCGCTCCAAGACTGGCTAGACCGCTTACAAGTCGTTGGAAAACCAGGGGACTTAGTCCAATCTCTATCAAAAGGAAACGCCCAGAAAATCCAAATGATTATGGCTCTGATTTTCGAGCCAGACTTTGTGATTCTCGATGAACCCTTCTCTGGCTTAGATCCTGTCAATGCTGCCATTTTTATGGACGAAATTCAGCGTCTCAAAGATCGTGGCACAATGATTATCTTCTCATCGCACAATATGGATAATGTTAGCCAAATTTCAGACCAACTCCTAATGCTTAAAAAGGGTCGAACCGTCCTGCAAGGACCTGTTCAGGAAATTCGTGAATCGTTTGGCCGAACCCGTCTTTATGTTGAAGCGCCTCATTTAACAAAATCAGACTATTTAGCAATGACCGGCGTCAACCATGTCGAAGCTAAAGATGGTGGCTTTCTGCTGACACTAGACTCTGAAGCGGTTGGACATTCCATCTTCGAGGCGGTGACCAGTAATGGGTACATCCCCGCCTTCTCACAACAGCCACCCACTCTAGCCGAAATCTTTAAAACGGAGGTCAGCACCAATGACTAATCTAACCTTTCTCGTAGCCAAGCACACCTACTTCAGTCGCCTTAAGAAAAAATCTTTTTGGTGGTTAATTATCTCACCTATCCTTTTAATTGCTGCTGCTGGTCTTCTAGGCTACGGAATTAGCTACTTTTCAAACGACCAACCAGCCAAAATTGCTGTTATTGGACAGGCCAATAGTCGTGAGGCCATCAGCCAAACAGCTAGCAAGCTCAATATCAAGGTCTCATCAATTACCGATGACCACTCTGCACAGTCGGCTTTACAAAAGCAAAGCATTGACGGCATCCTTACTCTCAATGCTGATCAAGGAACATTAGTGATGCAGCCAAAAGCGCCGAAAATTGATAAAGATCAATTACAAGCGGTCTTAAGCAAGATTTTTTTGATGAATCAGGCTGAAAATTATGGTCTAACCCCCAAACAAACCGCAGCATTGATGACACCGTTTAGCCTGAAAACAACTGTGCAAAGTCACGCTAGTCAAGAAAACGCCGACAATAACCAGGCTGCAAAAGCAGCTGTTTCAGTTGCTATAACGATTATCGTCTTAGTCATTGTTTCGACCTATGCATCCTTAATTGGTAATGAGATTGCCAATGAAAAATCGTCACGAATTATGGAAACCCTATTAGCAGCCTCGTCTTCTAGGGCACAATACTTCGGTAAGCTGCTAGGTATCACTGGTCTTCTGGTTACCCAACTGCTTTCTTACGTGGTCTTAGGAATAGGAACCAACCTTTTCGGTCAAAAAATTGCAGTGGTCAAGCAGGCCCTTTCCTACTTGACTGCCTTGACCCCAGCTTTTCTAATTTATTCTTTGATTTTCATCATCGTTGCCACTGGCCTTTACCTGATTTTAGCAGCCATTGCAGCTTCATTAGTCAATGATAATTCACAAGTTTCTCAAGCCATGGTCCCCGTCACGACCCTGGCCATGATTCCCTATATTGTTGGTCTTGCTTCAGCTTCAAATGGTGGCAATAACATTCTCGTTCGTATTTTTGCCTATATCCCCTTCATGGCCCAATCAACAATGCCAAGCTTGCTTGCCAACCAATATGCCAGCTGGTGGCAGGCTCTTCTATCATTGGCCATTTCGCTCATTGCTCTCGTGGCGCTTGCTCAATATGGACAAAAACTTTACGCTAAAAACGTTTTGTCCTATTCAGATGAAAATATCTTGAAGCAACTATTAGCTTCCCTCAAGCACTCTTAAACGGTAAAATCAGCCCCAGCTTCTTCCAGGCTTACCGACAGTAACCCAAATCAAAAAGCGACCCAAGCAATCAAATTGCTTGGGTCGCTTTTAATTAACCATCAAAACGGTGGCGAACCTGATTCAAATTGTTACTTAAACCAAGCGTTCACTTGAGACTTGTGCTTACTAATCCAATCGTCGGCAGCCTTTGTAGGCGTTTTACCGTTTTGGATATCAAGCATAACCGTCTGCATGTCATCTTGTGTCCAGTGGAAGTTCTTCATCACCTTGTAGACATCAGGGTTCGTCTGCTTCAAGTTTTTACGAACAACAGTATTAATTGTTTCTTGTGATCCCATTGTTCCCTTTGGATCAGCCAGGTACTTCAACTTGTACTTGTTGAACATCCAATGTGGTGACCAACCAGTCAAGACAATTGGTTGCTTAGCCTTATAAGCCTTATCCAATGCTGAAACCATTGCACCAGATGATGATGCCTGCAAATTCCAACCAGAAAGGTTACCATAAGAATCAATCGTCTTTTGTGCGGCAGCCATCACACCGGCACCAGGTTCAATCCCCGTAATGGTCTTGTTTGCTTGGTTGGTCAAATCTGCAATTGAGTTGACATCCATATAATCTGGCACAACCAAACCTAACTTAACCCCCTTCAAATTAGGACCAAGCAAATCGACATCATTCTTATACTTAGCGTACAAAGCCTTGTGAGTATTTGGCAACCAGGCTGAAACCGTAGCATCAGTTTGCTTGTTAGCAACTGATTGCCAGTTCACGGCGTTATCAAGTGGGGTAATCGTCACATCATAGCCGTGCTGACGCATTGCTTCAGCCAAAACATTCGTTGAGGCCACTTCAGAATCCCATTCAACATAACCAATATTGACTTTCTTGCCTGAAGCTTGGTGAGCAGTGATGCTACCAGCAATACCGGCGATAGCAATCACGGCCAACATTGCCCAAGTAGCCAACTTACGCCACTTTGGTGCAGAGACGGGCTCTGTGTTCAGACGCTGAACAAAGCGATCAATGATAATAGCCAAAATCACCAAGGCGATTCCATTAACAAATCCCGAACCAACGTCGGCGTGTTGAACAGCTGACAAGACACCACGACCAAGTCCTGGTGCACCAATCATAGAAGCCGTCACAACCATTGACAGAGCCAGCATAATCGTTTGCTTAGCACCAGCAATAATCGTGTTCTTCGCATTTGGTAATTCCAACTTGAACAACTTTTGCCAAGTCGTTGCCCCAAATGAGTCAGCGGCTTCAACCAAATCAGTTGGCACCTGTTGCAACCCAAGATAAGTGAAGTTCACAACTGGTGGCAGGGCGAAGATAACAGAGGCAAAGGCCCCAGGCACAACACCAATACCAAAGAAGGCAACGGCTGGAATCAAATAAACAAAGGCAGGCATGGTCTGCATAAAGTCCAAGATCGGCTTAATCACCATGTAGGCCTTTGGCGACTTAGCCGTCCAAATCCCCATTGGGATTCCAATAACCAAAGAGACAACCGAGGCCATCAAGACCAGTGTCAAAGTCTGCATCAAGTCAGACCATAATCCTTGGTTAGCCACCAAGGCCAAACCAATCAAAATAAAGAGTGGTTGACCATACTTCTTAGGCGTCAACAGCCATGAAATCAATGCCAAGGCAATGATGAAGATTGGCATTGGAATCGCTGTTAAGAAATTCGTAATGCCATCCATCGTAGTGGAACCACTATTTTGAATCGCTGTAAAAAATCCAGACAGATTCTTTGTTAACCAGTTAACCCCATCGGTTACCCAGGAGTCGATTGGGAGTTTGGCAACTGATAATAAATTAATCATTATTGTCTCCTTCCGTTTGGGCTAACGCTTCAATCACGGCACCACGAATGATAATACCGTGAAGCTTCTGATTTTCATCAACGACGGCCACTGGCGTGTGGGCGTCATAAATGATTGGCATAATGTCTGAAACAACCGTGTCAGGCGTTACTGTTGGCATTGCTGTGATCACGTCACGCAGAGTCAACTTTTCACGACGAGCATTCACGGCCGCGTCAGATGTCACGTACCCAACAAACTTTCGGTTACCATCGACGGCAACCAAGCCAGAAACTTCTTCTTCTGACATCCGGTGTAAGGCAACGTTTGGTCCATCCGTATCAGCGTTGATTGTTAAGCCAGGAATCATGATGGATTCTGCATTCAAAACCTTTGAACGATCAACATCTTCAACGAAGTTTTCAACATAATCGTTTGCTGGATTAGTCAAAATTTCTTCTCCAGTACCGATTTGTTGTAACTGACCATCCTTCATGATGGCAATTCGGTCACCCAAACGCAAAGCCTCGTTCAAATCGTGGGTAATAAAAATAATGGTTTTCTTCACCGTTGCCTGCAAGTCTAAGAGCTCATCTTGCATTTCGTGACGAACCAATGGATCCAAGGCAGAAAAGGCTTCATCCATCAAGAGAATGTCAGGGTCATTCGTTAATGCCCGTGACAAGCCAACTCGCTGTTGCATCCCTCCCGAAAGCTGTGAAGGATATTGGTCCTCAAATGACAAAAGTTTCGAATGTTCCAAGGCCTTTTCGGCACGTTCGCGCCGTTCCGCTGCTGGCACACCTTGGATTTCCAAACCAAATTCTGTATTTTCCAGAATGGTCCGGTGTGGGAATAAGGCAAAATTCTGGAAGACCATCGACATTTTCTTCCGTCGAATATCAAGCATCTCTTTCTTGTTGTAATGGGTAATGTTTTTCCCATCCAAAAAGATTTCCCCACTAGTTGGTTCAATCAGGCGATTGAGCAAACGAATTAACGTCGACTTTCCAGAACCTGACAACCCCATGATGACGAAGATTTCGCCCTCATTGACATCAAGGTTAATGTCGTAAACACCAACCGTTGAGCCAGTCTTTTCAAAGATTTCGTTCTTAGATTTATTTTCTTCAACCATCTTCAAAGCAGCCTTTTGACGCTTTCCAAAGATTTTGGTTAAATGCTTAATCTGAACTTTTGGCATAAACCCTCCTATTAGTTGACTATCCTGCTCATTTAAAATAAACTAAATAAGTGACCACCGTTGTGGATTTAAGCGGTGGTCAATAGTGACCACTCTATTATCATACACTAGTGGTCACTTTTGTCAAATTAGAATATTTATTCACTAATTCTTTTAAAGGACACCGGTTATGCCGAAAGTTAAAGAACCCCGTTATCACCAAATCGCTCAGGAAATTGCTGAGCACATCGTTAATAAACAATTTCTCGTTGGCGAAAAGCTCCATGCTCGGTCAACCTTGGCCGCAACCTTTGGCGTTTCCGCTGAAACCGCCCGCAAGGCAATTTCCGTGCTAGCCGATCTCGATATCGTCAAGCCTGTTCACGGTTCTGGCGTCGAAGTCCTTTCCCGGGAAAAGGCCCACGAATTTCTCAATCAAGCCAAAGAGAGTCGCGATCTACAAACTACTCACAGCGAAATTAAAAGCTTAATCGCCAAGCAAAAAGAGGACCTAGCTAATTTAGAGGAAGGTTTTTCACTCCTGTTGGATCAAACCCAACGTGTGCGCAAGAATAATCCCATGTCCCCTTACGAATTTATTCCCGAAGTCGATTCACCGATGCTCAACCAATCGATCGGGTCTTTGAATATTTGGCAAAATACCGGAGCGACGATTATTGCCATTCTTCACGAAGATGAAATCACCTTGTCTCCCGGCCCCTATGCCAATATCATGCCTGGTGATACTATCTACTTCGTTGGTTCTGACAAGACGGTTGAGGCCATCCACCAATTCTTTGCTGTCTAACTGCCAACAAAGCAGTCTCTGCAAAATCAGCTAATAACGATTTTTTAGCTCTGTGCTCATTAGACAAAAAAACTAGAAACCCAGTCGCATCACATGCAAATTTGGTTTCTAGTTTTTATTTTGTCTTACTTTAACCGGTCGTGGTAAACCTGACTTTGTTCTTCATAGCCCGGCTTGTCCAAAAGGGCAAACATCGCCGTCTTATAGGCTTCAACACCAGGTTGGTTGAATGGGTTGATGTTAAAGAGGTAGCCTGAAACACCTACAGCTAATTCAAAGAAGTAAATCAATTCACCCAAACCAGCTTCATCTTGACGATCCAAAAAAACGGCTAAGTTTGGTACACCGCCATCCACATGGGCCAAGACAACGCCAGTCGCAGCAGTCTTATTCACTTCTTCCAATGACTTTCCTTCCAAATAAAGCAAGCCATCTTCATTATTACCAGTCTTTGGGATTGGCAAATCATGCTTTGAATGGTCAATACGAACAACTGTCTCAAAGAGATCACGACGACCTTCTTGAATATATTGACCAAGAGAATGCAAATCAGTCGAGTAATTCGCCGATGAAGGATAAATGCCCTTTTGGTTCTTTCCTTCTGATTCACCCATCAACTGCTTCCACCACTCTGACAAGTATTGCAGCGATGGTTCCCAGTTAGCCAAAATTTCAGTTGTATAACCCTTATCGTAAAGAATTCGGCGGTAAGCCGCATAGGCTAAGGCTGGGTTGTCATGGACATCGTCACTGCTATACGTCTTTTCAGCTGCTGCTGCACCGGCCAAAACATTTTCAATATTAACTCCGGCAACTGCCATCGGCAACAAACCAACAGCTGACAAAACAGAGAATCGACCACCAATGCCATCAGGAATGACCAATGTTTGGTACCCTTCGGCAGTGGCCTCGTTCTTTAAAGCACCCTTTTTGGCATCTGTCGTTGCCACGATACGTTTTTTGGCACCTTCTTCACCGTACTTAGCTACCAAGCGTTGCTTAAAGAACCGGAAGGCAACAGCTGGCTCCGTCGTGGTTCCTGATTTTGAAATCACGTTAACAGAGAAATCTTGGTCACCGATTACCCGGTCCAATTCATCTAAGGCCATTGGCGACATCGCATTACCGGCAAAGTAAACCTTGACCTCATCGCCCTGAACTAATTCGTTATGCCAGGGTGACTTCAAAAAGTCGATTGCCATTCGTGATCCCAAATAAGAACCACCAATTCCAATCACTACCAAAACTTTAGAATTCTTTTTAATCGCGTCCGCCGCCTGATGAATCGGTGCCAAGCTAGCTTGGTCTTGGCTCGAAGCCCAGTGGAACCAATCAGTAAAGTCAGCTCCCGCGCCAGTCTTGTTCACCAATGTCTGATGCGCAAAGCGGACCTGATCCTTAATTTCATCCAACTCGTTGTCTGCAATGAAATTCTCTAAACCGTTCGAATCAAAATGAATTGCTGCCATGAAGAATACCCCTTTCTGTTCGGAAAGTAAACGCTTTCACTATTTTTATTATAGCACCCTTTACGGTAAAGTTAACGCTGTGACTAAAAATTAGTCAAATTTTTTAAACTATTTCTGAGCTGTTGCCGTCAAAACCTGTAAGGGAATTTCTTTATCCGTGTCAGCAAGGCCTGGCAGGAAGGTCGCCTTCAATTCCGGCTTAGCATAGGTCACCACGTTGGTACTCTTTTCATCGGGGCGAGACTTCAAGTCTTTCAATGGCTGTATCTTTAATGATTTTTTCAAACTTGTCCAGTAGGTCTTGCTTGCTGCTACTTGTACGGCAACTGTTTGATCCTCATGATCAACACCAACAGTCTTGTGGTTTGTCAGTTGCTTACCTGCCGTAAAAGTATACGCTTTCTTTTTAGCCAAGACCTGGTTAACCATATCAATGGTCGTTTGGAACCGTTGCTTTGTATCCGTGTAATCGGCAGCATTGTTCACAACTGTCAAGAACTCATGTCCCTGTTGGTCAACGACATAACCCGTAAAACAAGCCCCTGCTTCTGGTGTCGAACCCGTCTTTAACCCAAGTATTTTCAAGCCGTTTTCATTATCCAAGCCTTTGATAATGTTGGCAAATCCTTGACCAAAATCAGACGTCTCCGTCACCTTGACGGTCTTGTTTTTTGTGTAAGTTATCGTTGGATTGGTCGTCACAGTTTTTAAGGTCGGATCCATTGTCATAATCTTCTTAGCAATTTGAGCAACCTGCATCGCTGATGCATGGTTTGCAGCTGAATCAGATGCGGAAGTAACTTCGTTATTGTTATAAGAGTCACCATTTGTCAAACCAGCACCGTTATACCATTCAGTTCCCTTTAAATTCAGGTCACTTGCCAAGGATTCAAGCGTTTCTTGTGCCGTTTGTCCTGGCTTGGTCAAGGCAGCCGTTAAGGTCAGCGCAGCATCATTGGCAGAATTAGTAAACATTGCCCAATAGAGGTCGCGTACTGAAAGCTTATCACCCGTCTTCATGTTCAAATGGGAAATAGCATCTGCATTTTGTGCTGAAAGATCGGCACTAGCCGGCACGGTTACCTGGTCAGTCCACTTCAATTGGTTATCTTCAATTGCTTTTAAGACGCCGTAAGCCACCAACATTTTACTCTCAGAGGCAATCGGTGCTTGTTTATTGGCATCCTTTTCACCCAAAACTTGGCCTGATGTTAAATCAATTACCACAGCTGAGGTGGCATCAACATTTAAACTAACCGGCTGATCTTTCGTGGCTTGAATCGACGATTTAACATCATCTGGTACCAAGAAATACAGGCCTGCCCCTATCATGGCTATCGCTAAGACCAAAACGGCCATTAGGATGGCCCAAAACCGCCCACGTTTTTTCTTTCGATTAGCGGCGTGTAACCGATACATTGGCTTTTCACTCATCACTCTATTCTTCTTTCACTTGTTTCAGTGGGAGGGTCATGACGAATGCCGTGGCCGTCTCATCTGATTCGACTTTTACTTGACCGTTGTGCTGGTCAATAATGCCCTTCACGATTGCGAGCCCTAAGCCCGTACCACCAGTCTTGCTGTTGCGCGATTCTTCCACTCGGTAAAAGCGCTCAAAAATATGATTAGCCGAACGAGCAGGTATAGCAGGACCATCATTAATGACCCTGATTTCCACCAATCCAGCCTCCCTGACTTGACCAGTTAATTTAATAAAACTAGCACCTTGACCATATTTCAATGCGTTTTCAACCAAGTTAATCAAAACCCGGGCTAATTTATCCGAGTCACCAGCCATCACAATCACACTTGGGTCTAAATTAGTTGCAAAGCGCAGGTGCCGATTTTCCGCCTCCATGGCATAATTCGCAAGGACCTGATCAAAGAGGTCACCAAGCGAGAAATCGGTGATATTCAAACTTACCTGCGTTGTTTGCAACTTGGCAAACTCAAAGAGGTCTTCAACTAATGTCTTCATCTGGTTGGACTTATAATAAGCCGTCTTTAAATACTTAGCCTGGTCTTCTTCTGATAAAGGCGAATTTGGCGTCACCACCAAACCTAGGTAACCAATAATGGCTGTTAGTGGCGTCCGCAAATCGTGAGAGATATTCGTCATCATCTCATCCTTCGATTTTTCAACGGCTAACTGTTCCTCATGGGCCAAATTGAACTCGGCCACTACTCGATCGACTAAAGCCGTGAGTTGCCGTGCTTGGTTGCTATAGGTTGGTAACTGACGTTGTTCTTGGTTTTCGGGCAAGTCCGACTCATCATGGCCATTCGACTTGTGACCAAGATCAGGATGATTAGCAAGGGTGTACAGTCGTTTTGCCAGGTTGAGCAATAACAAACGTTCCCGACTGCGGCGCCAGAGATGAATTAACCAAATAGCCAATAGCAATAGCCACACAATGTAAAAAAAAGGCCAGCTTTGCCGAGCTGACCAATTCATTTTGTCTTGTAAGAGGTCAAAAACCAACACCCAGGCAAGGCCAGCGGAGGTCAAAGTAGCCAAAATTAATGACAAAACGGTTTGCGCCAGAATTGTACTTTTCTTGACCATAATTAACTCACTTCAATCTTATAACCAACACCCCAAACAGTCTGGATAACCTGGTCACCATGGGTTGCTTCTTCTAATTTATCGCGCAAATGAGAAACATGCACCATAACTGTCTTAGCAGAAACAACAGATTCTTGTTGCCAAACACGTTCGAAGATATCATCGGCAGAGAACACGCGGTTTGGATGAGAAGCCAAGAGGTATAAAATTCCAAATTCTAAGGCCGTCAAATTAACCAAATCACCACTTGTGGTCTTCACTTCGTGGGAATCCTTATTGATAACCAAAGAGGCCACCGACAAAACATCCGGCTTTTGCTCTTGGACCATGTTTTGAGACCGCCGTAAAAGCGAACGAATCCGAGCCATCACTTCCAAAGGGTTAAAAGGTTTTGTTACGTAGTCATCGGCTCCAGAAATCAGTCCCTGAATCTTGTCCATATCAGAAGACTTAGCCGAAAGCATCAAAATTGGAATATGCGTGTCCTTCCGAACAGCCTTTAACACTTCTAAGCCGGACATATTGGGCATCATAATGTCCAAGACCATTAAAGCAACATCCGGGTTAGTATTTAATTTTGAAAGGGCTTCTTTCCCATCTTGTGCAATCACGGGTTCGTAGCCTTCATTTTTCAAGTAAATTTCTAATAATTCAGCAATTTCTTGATCGTCGTCGACAACTAAGATTTTCATCCCTTACTCCTTTTGATTAGCCTCATCTACCCGTGCTTGTTGAGACAACTTTGAGATAGCTAAAATACCACCGTGTTCCAATCCAGCATGCTTACGGTTCAACAGGTAAGCTAACCAAGCCAAAGCCAAGACCAGCACATTACCAAAGAGAGGCAAGATCGGATTAACCACCGTCGGGATAAACATGAAGGCCGTGAAACCGGCGACCCACAAAATCGCAACAACAATCAGTAACAACCAAGTCGGCATTTTCTTCTTTGGATGCTTGTCCTTTGGATTAGGCACCAAACGTTGCATTGCCAGGGTATAAATCGCACCACCCCAGAATGATAGCAAGAGCCTTGAGACAACACCGATTCCTTGGCTTTCGCTTGAACTCTTGCCAAAACTCATTGTAATAGCGAAAACACCAGACAAGAACATCACTAAGACCAAGGCCGTATCAGTGGCCAAGAATGTAAAGGAATAATCGTGGAACTTCTTAGCTAAGCGGCGGGGATTCAAATACTCTTGCAAAAGTTGAGCTGGTGAGCCATACATTTGCGCAGCTGTTTTTCCTGCCTTTTGACCGACGTAAAGCTTTTTAGAAATCGTTTGCACAATTTCTTCCTTGCGTTCGTTACTGAGCTTGTCAGTTTCCGCCAAGCCCTTCTTAAATCGGAAAATAAAGTCTTGATTCTTCTTGCTTAATTGCGAATCTACTTGCGTCATCTTACTGTCTTTCGTCCTTTAAATTTATTATACGTTGAAACGGAATTCGATAATATCGCCGTCTTGAACGTCGTAATCTTTTCCTTCTGATCGCAACTTACCAGCTTCTTTAACGGCCTTAACAGACCCATATTCGTCCAAATCAGCAAAGGCAATCGTTTCCGCCCGGATGAATCCACGCTCAAAGTCCGAATGAATCACACCAGCAGCCTGTGGAGCTTTGTATCCGGCCTTAAAGGTCCATGCCCGCGTTTCTTTGCCACCAGCAGTAAAGAATGTTCGCAAGTCTAATAAGTGGTAAGCAGAGCGAATCAGCTTGTTCAAACCAGGTTCTTGAACACCAGCTAATTCCAAATAATCGGCCTTTTCGTCGTCATCTAGCTGAGCAATCTCTTCTTCGGCATTGGCTGACAAGGCAATTACTTCAGCCTTTTCAGAATCAGCAAAATCCTTAATTTTTTGGTAGTAAGGCGAGTTGGTTGGATCCGCCATATCGTCTTCTGCGATATTGGCAACATAAAGCGTTGGCTTTGATGTCAACAAGAATAAGCCCTTGACGACCTTTTCTTCTTCTTCTGAGAAATCAACCGTCCGCACGGCCTTGCCAGCTTCCAAGACAGGCTTAATCTTTTCCAAAACAGCAGCTTCTGCCTTAGCAACTTTATCGGATCCCTTCGCAGCACGAGCAACCTTCGCATAGCGCTTATCGACTGCTTCCAAATCAGCTAGGACCAACTCAGTATTAATGGTGTCAATATCATCAAGTGGATCAACTTTACCATTAACGTGAATGATTTCATCGTCATCAAAGGCACGGACAACGTGAACAATAGCATTCACTTGGCGAATGTTTTCCAAAAACTTGTTTCCAAGTCCTTCACCTTTGGAAGCACCCTTTACGATACCGGCAATGTCGGTAAATTCAAATGTTGTTGGAATAATCTTATCAGCCGGTTCAATTTCTTGAATCCGCGCTAAGCGATCATCTGGCACTTCGACAATTCCAACATTTGGTTCAATGGTGGCAAATGGGTAATTTGCCATTTCTGCACCAGCCTTTGTAATTGCATTAAAAAGTGTTGACTTACCAACATTAGGTAGTCCAACGATTCCAGCTGTTAAAGCCATGTCTATTTATCCTTTCGTCTTAAACCGTAAAAATCAATCTTCTTCGGCCTTTTTTAAGACTTTTTTCAAGCGCTTTTCAAAGTTAAACCGGGTTAACATAATTGTCCGGTTACAGTTCGAACAGGTAATTTTAATATCGGCCCCAAGTCGGTTGACCACCCAAGCATTCGTTCCGCAAGCATGGGGCTTCTTCATTTCAACTAGGTCACCAAGACCATATTCAATTGATTGCGCCATTTTAGTCTACCTCAATTGATAAAATACTTAAGATTCGAGCCAGGTCTTGTTCTGAAAGATAAGCAATTTCAATCTTTCCTGCACCCTTTGAACCGGTGTTGACCTTGACCTTTGTGCCAAATTTATCTTCTAACCGATTTGCTAAATCCTTAGCAAATGGCGATTCAACCTTTTTGGCAGGCTTTTGGTCACCGGCGTTAACTCTCTTGACCAGTGTTTCAACCTGGCGGACATTCAACTGTTCTTTCAAGATCGTTTGGACAACAGCATTCATCTGACTTTCTTTTTCCAAACCGAGTAAGGCCCGGGCTTGTCCCATGGAAAGTTCACCAGCTTGCACCAAGTCTTGAACCTGATTGGGTAACCTTAACAAGCGCAAAGCATTGGCAATCGTTGTCCGTTCTTTTCCTAACTTTTCAGCCAGTTGAGTTTGGTTTAAATCCAACTGGGCCATCAAGTTGGCATAGGCCCGTGATTCTTCAATCGGGTCCAGGTTATCGCGTTGCAAGTTTTCAATCAGTGCCAACGTCGCCATGGTATCGTCATTGGTTGCTCGAACAATCGCGGTAATTTCCTTCACCGGCAAAGTCTTAGTTGCGCGGAAACGACGCTCCCCAGCAATAATTTGATACTTAACACCGCTTTGACGAACAATAATCGGCGTCAACATGCCATTTTCTTTAATTGACTGAGCGAGCTCTTTGATCGATTCTTCATCAAAGTGCAGCCGCGGTTGAAACGGGTTGGCTTCAATTTGGTCTAAGGGAAGCGAAACAACTTTCTCCCCTGCATCCGGATTGCGGCTAACTGTTTTTGAATGGGCCAAAGCTTCCTTTGAAATACCATTGGATCCAAAGAGCGAATCCATGTTTTTACCCAATCCACCTCTTTTATTAACCATACTGCGCCATGACCTCCTTAGCAAATTCGGTATACACCCGTGCACCGAGTGACTTTGGGTCAAAATCAATAATCGCCTGGCCGTACGAAGGTGCTTCCGACAACCGAACTGTCCGCGGAATAACCGTTTGGTAAACCCGGTCTTCAAAGTACTTGCGTACTTGCTCAGACACCTGTCTTGCCAAATTTGTTCTTGTATCATACATCGTTAATAAGATACCGGCCATTTCCAAATCAGGATTTAGACCTTGACGAACAAGTTCAATCGTATTGAGCAATTGCCCCAAACCCTCCAAAGCGTAAAATTCCGTTTGGACTGGAATCAAAACCGCATCGGCTGCTGTGAAGGAGTTAATCGTCAAAAGTCCTAATGAAGGCGGATTGTCAATCAAAATATAGTCATACTGATCAGCCAATGGTGCTAGTGCATCCTTTAAGCGAAATTCTCGTCGTGGAAGATCAACTAACTGTACTTCACTTTCTGACAACTGAATCGTCGTTGGTAAAATATCCAAAGTATCGGCACCAACAATAGCGTCCTGAGCGGCAACGCCATTAATCAAGACTTCATAAACATCATTCTCTAATTCTGATTTGTCAACACCAACACCAGAGGTTGCATTTCCCTGTGGATCGGCATCAACTAACAAAACCCGCTTACCAGCTTTTGCCAAGGCAGCACCCAGGTTAATACTTGTTGTTGTCTTGCCAACCCCACCTTTTTGGTTGGCTAAAGCAATAATCTTTGCCATCTGCTGGCTCCTTTTTCTTTTATAATGGCTTTTTGCTAGGAGTACCGGCCTGCCTTGGATACTTCTTTGGTGTCTTTTGTACCTTAGCAATAATCTGAATCATTCGTGGATCCTGATTTGGTAAGGTGAAAGTGAAGCTTTCCTGGAATTGACCACCAAGTGTCTGTAAAGACTTTTGACCGGCCTGCAACTCGTCTTCACCAGCCGACCCCTTCATCACCAAAAGTTGTCCATCGAGTTTAACAAACGGCAATGTGTACTCAGCTAAAACGGCAGTGCGCGCAACAGCCCTGGCCGTGGCATAATCAAAACTTTCACGCATGTGTTGGTCTTGACCAAAGTCCTCAGCACGACCATGCAAAACCGTTACATTTTTTAAGCCGAGATCTGCAACAACTGTTTTTAAAAAGTTAACCCGTTTGTTCAAAGAATCAATCAGCGTCACCTTTAGGTTTGGTAAAGCAATTTTTAAAGGAATTGCCGGGAAGCCGGCACCAGAACCAATAT